>NZ_CP119988.1:939096-1252128 GCF_029338515.1 Haloglomus litoreum
GACCCCACCCGCGGCGCGCACGTCGGCGGCGACCGCGTGGTACCACTCGAACGCTCGCTCCTCGCCCAGCGCCTCGACGAGTGGGAGCAGCGAGTCCACACACACCCGCGGGTCGTCGACGTCGTCCGGCAGGCTGGCGATGGCCTCGGAGACGCGGGCGCCGAACTCGGCGGGTGTCTCCGTCAGGATCCGTTCGGGGCCGGCGGCGGGGCCCGTCTCCGTCCCGACGGTCGCGCCGCCTCCGGCGTCATCGGCGCTCGCGACCGCGCCCCGGGCGTCGATGCCGAGGTCGATCAGCCGGTCGTCCGGGCCCGCGTGGGCTGCGCCGACCGAGCAGCTCCCGTCCGTCCGGCAGACCACGCGCGGCTGCTCGCGACTCCCGAGCATCCGCGCACAGGCCCGCTCGTGCGTTGCTCCCGGTGTCGCCCCCACGACAAGCAACGCCCCGCCGTCCCGCTGCAGTCGTCCGAGGGCGTCCGCGAACTCCCCGGCCCGTTCCGTCCGGGTCCCTGGTGGCATGATTGTCATATCTTCGAGGAGCCTGAACAAAAGCGTTCGCACCATCCCCGGACGGGCGCTACGGGGACCTGTCGCGGAACGCGGCGGGGCTGTTCGCGAGGAGCGCCCGCCGGTCGATGGTCTCGATGGCTTCGAGCGCCGCATCTGCCTCCGCACGCGCTGTCCCGAGCCGTTCGTGGGCGCCGAGCCTGTCGTCACCTGCGGCGGCCCGCTCGCTCGCGAGGTCGTACAGCTCGCCGATGGCGCGGTCGTAGCGCCGGCAGGCCAGCAACCCCTCCACCGTCCGGGTCAGCAGGTCCGGCTCGACGGGGACGAGGAGCCACGCGTCGAACCCCTCCGCCACCACGTCGGTCTCGGGTGCCTCAGGCGACAGCAGCGCCGCTCGGAACGTCGCCCCGCGCTCGCGGGCCTCGGTGACGAGTGCCGGCGCGTCCCGGTCGGGCAGGTCGCGATGGACGAGCAGCACCTCCGTCTCCGGCTCGAGCTGGGCGAGTGCCTCGGTGCCGTCGGCGACCGTGACGGGTGTGACGTGGTCGGGGAGCGCCTCCGCCCACCGGTTCCGCTCCGCGTCCGAGCCGCCGACGACCAGCGCCGCCCCCCGCGCCGACTTCGACATAGCATACCCTACCGCCATCGTTCGTTTAACCCTTTTGTCAGTCACGGCTGGTCGTGCATGGTGTGTGTCACTGGTTGACGCAGTGGACGGCCGCTGCTCTCACAGCCCCTCGGCGGACGGCCCCTCGAATCGAAACCCCTAACATCGAAACCGCCGGACCGGTGAGTGAGCCGAGGTAGCCTAGCCTGGCCAAGGCGGTTGCTTCGAGAGCAACTGTCCTCACGGACTCGGGAGTTCAAATCTCCCCCTCGGCGCTCACTTCTCCCGGAGCCGACGCGGATAGCCGGTAGCTGTGCGACTCCGCCGCGGTCCTCCGCCCGTCTCCCGTCACCGACGACGGCGAACGCCGCCGCTATCACAATCGGATTGGGCCGGCGTCGGGAACGCCCGCCCATGACCGACGACCGCATCGAGACGCTGGCGCACCGCCTCGAGACCGAGTTCGACTGCCCGGACGAGGTGGCCGGCGAGATCGCGGCGAAGGCCGACACCCTCGCGGCGGACTACGACGACGCCGGCCTCGACGTCCAGGCGTTCATCGACCGCATCCACGAGGCCCCGTACGACGCGTTCGACCGGCGGTGGAACTGGGCGGTCGGCGACATCTGTGGCGACCTGGAGGACTGTACCGACTCGCGGCCGTACCGGCTGGAGGGGTTCGGCGATGTCGGCGCGACGAACTGAGCGCGGCGCGCGTTCTGAGGCCCGGCGCGGGCTCCCGTCGGCCGGTCAGTAGCCGGGGTCGCGCTCGTCGGCCGGCCGCGTCCCCGAGGCGGGCTCGTCCTCGACCCGGTCGCGCGCGAACCCGCCGCGGATGGCGAGCCAGCCGAGGATGCTGATGGCGAGGATGGGCGGGAGGATCATGAACCCCCACAGCGGGTCGAGCCCCCAGAACAGCAGGAGCAGCACGTCCGCGACCCCCAGGGCCAGGAACGGGAGGATGTAGAGCGCGGCCGTCCTCCGGCTCACCTCGAACTCGCCGGTGTCCATACCCGTCCGTGCGGGCCGAAGCGGCAAAAACCGTCCGTCTCCGGTCGTCGACGGCGGCGCGTCACTCGTCATCGCTCGCCGCGTCGTCGCTCTCGACACCGCCGCGGTCGGGGACACCACCCTGCAGCTCGAGCCGGCGTTCGTCGCCGGCGATGGCGCGCGCGGCGACGTAGCTCACCAGCGCCACCCCGAGGACGATGGCGGCGTGGAAGGCCAGCAGCGGCTCGCTTCCCGACCCGTACAGTGGCAGGGCGCTGAACAGGCCCACGAACGCCGCGATGATGCACACCGGCACGAGGTTCACGAACAGGTCCGACAGCGTCCGCCCGTCGAACACCTCACGGTGGCTCACCTCGTACCACGACCGCTCCTCGCTCCCGTCGTCGCCCGGCATCCGCCCGGGGGTCGGGCTGCCGGCATCATGGCTCCTGTGCCCCCGGTGAGGCCGGCCGTCACCGGTGGTGGTGACGGCCCCGCTGGACCGGTGGTTACTCCCCCTGGAACTCGGGTTCGCGCCCCTCCAGTCGCGCGTCGAAACCCTCGCGGTAGTCCGCCGTGTCGTCCAGTTCCCGCCCGAGCGCGCGCTCCAGTTCGAGTCCCTCGTCCAGCGGCGTCTCCATGGCGGCCGCGAGCGCCCGCTTCGCGTTCCGCAGCCCCAGCGGCGCGTTCTCGCAGAGGTCGTCGGCGAGCCCTCGGGCCCGCTCGTCGACCGCCTCGTCCGGGCAGACCTCGTGGACCAGCCCGATGTCGTGGGCCTCCTCGGGGTCGATGAACTCGCCGGTGAGGACGATCTCCTTCGCCTTCGAGAGCCCGACGAGCCGGGGCAGACGCTGGGTCGCGCCGCCGTGCGGGAAGGTCCCGAGCTGCACCTCGATGACGCCGTACTTCGCGTTCTCGCCGAGGACGCGCAGGTCACAGGGGAGCGTCAGCTCGAACGCACCCGCGGGCCCGGCGCGCTTGATGCCCGCGACGACCGGCTGCTCGCAGGTCGCCACCGCGTCGAGGAGGTCGGGGAAGGCCTCCCGGTCGAGGTCGCTGTCCGCCTCGACCCGTTCGCGCATCATGGTCAGGTCCATCCCGGCACAGAAGACGGGGCCCTCTCCGAGCAGCGTCACGGCGCGCACGCCGTCGGCCCCGGAGACGCGCTCGAACGCGGCCGTCAACTCGGCGATGACCTGCGGGTTCATCGCGTTGCGCTTGTCGGGCCGGTCGATGATCACGTCGGCACGGTGGCCCTCGGTCTCGATGCGAACCAGCTCCAGGTCGTCGGCGGTGGCAACCATACCCCGGGGTGCGGTGGCGAGGACTTGAAAGGTTGGGGCGAGGGGGATCCCGTGCGCCGGAGACGCCGAACCGCCAGGGCTTCTTCCGGGGGTCTCCCGTCCCGGGACGTATGACCGAGGGCGCCGCGGCCGGGGCGACGGGCGCCACGGGCGACTCGGCGGGCGAGGCTGGAACCGTGGCGGCCCCTCCAGGCCGCTGGCGCGCGCTCGTGCTGGTCGCCACGGCCGAACTGCTCGCGATGAGCCTCTGGTTCAGCGCCAGTGCCGTCGCCCCCGAACTCACCGCGACCTGGGGGCTCACCGGGACGGAGGCCGGCTTCCTGACGAGCGCCGTCCAACTGGGCTTCGTCGCGGGGGCGCTCGCCTCCGCCACCCTCACCCTCTCGGACACCGTCGCGCCCCGGCGCCTGTTCGCCGCGAGCGCGGTGGCGGGCGCCGTCGCCACCGCGTTGCTGGGTGCGTTCGTCGACTCGCTGTGGCCGGCCGTCGGGCTCCGGTTCCTCACGGGCGCCGCCCTCGCGGGCGTCTATCCCCCCGGGATGAAGGTCGTCGCGGGCTGGTTCCGCGAGGCCCGCGGGCTCGCCATCGGAACCGTCGTCGGCGCCCTGACCGTGGGGTCGGCGCTGCCGCACCTCCTGCGCGTCGTGGGGGGCGTCGGCCGCCCGCGGCTCGTCCTGTTCGGCGCGGCCGGTCTCGCGGTCCTCGCCGCCGGCCTCGTCCTCCTCGTCCATCCCGGCCCGTACCAGGCACCCGTGGCGCCGCTCGACCCCAGCGCGGTGCGGCGCATCCTCCGGGACCGCCCCACCTTGCTGACGAATCTGGGCTACTTCGGTCACATGTGGGAGCTGTACGCCGTGTGGACCTGGCTCCCGGCGTTCCTGCTCGCGACGCGGGCCGTCGACGGCGCGGATGGCCTGGCCTCGCTGCTGACGTTCGCCACGGTCGCCATCGGCGCCGTCGGGGCCGTCGCCGCCGGCCTCGGCGCGGACCGCGTCGGCCGGACGCTCGTGACCCGCGCCAGTCTCGCGGTCTCCGGGACGGCCTCGCTGCTCGCGGCGGTCGTCTTCGAGCTCCCGCTCGTCGTCCTCGTCCCCTTCCTGCTCGTCTGGGGCGGTGTCGTGGTCGCTGACTCCGCGCAGTTCTCGGCGGCCGTCACCGAACTCGCGGACGAGGCGTACGTCGGCACCGCGCTCACGCTGCAGACGGCCATCGGCTTCCTGCTGACCATCGTGTCCATCCAGCTGACGCCGCTCGTCGCCGATGCCGTCGGGTGGAAGTGGGCGTTCGCGCCGCTCGCGCTCGGGCCACTCGTGGGCTATCTGGCGATGGCCCGGCTGAAGGCCCACCCCGCCGCCGGACGGCTGGCTGGCGGGCGGGGCTGAGTCGGGGAGCGGTCGCGACCGAACGGGGCATAGGCCGTCGGGCTGTACCCCGAGGTATGCTGCGGCCACCGTTCCCGCTCCCGCTCCCGAGGCTCGGCCGGCGCGACCCGCCGGCGGTGCCGGTCAACGACTCGCTCGACGAGTACGCCGACTGGCTCCGCGGGTCGACGCTGCGCCGCCTGACGGTCTCGAAGCGCGTCGTCGACGAGGTGCCCGACGAGTTCACCCGGACCCGGCTCGCCGCCGCCCGCGAGGACGCCGTCGCCAGCTACCGGGACGGCCGCCGCCGCGACAGCGTCCACGTGGTCGAGTACCCGGATCGCTGGGAGCTCCACATCGACCGGTTCAATCCCCGCTACGAGCCCCTCGGCCACGTTCTGGTCGACGCGCCCGAGCAGACCGCCGAGGCCGTCGGGGAGGCCCTCGGGCTGGACCGGCTCCTCGGAGTGGGTCGACGCGTCGGGCGCGTCGCCGGGGTCGGACGGGACGACTCGGCTCCGGACGACTCGGCTCCTGACCGCTCCGCTCCCGACGACGAGGGCCCGAGTCCTGTCGAGGAGCGCGGGGCGGGGGACGAGGCCGACGGTGCTGGCGCTCCCGGGGCGGAGGAAGCGGGGGAGGACTGAGCCGCGAGCCGGAGCGTCAGGTGTTACGCGTCGTCACCGCTCCCGCTGTTATCGCCGCTCTCGGCGGGACTCGCCCCGTCGTCGGCGCCGGGTGTCACGCCGGAGACGGCCTCCCCGAGCGACTCGATGGAGCCGTCCAGGAAGCCGCCGACCGCCTCGTGGATGTCACCCACGAAGTCCGGGACCACGTCCGGCAGGCCGCCCGGCGGCCCGACGTCCACGTCCACGCTCGGGCCCACGTCGCCGCCCTGGTCGTTCGCCGATACGCCGTCGGGCGCCGCACCCGGAGTCGCGGCGGCCGCGCCGGCGCCCAGCACGAGCAGCGCCAGCAGGGCCGCGGTGACCTGTCGGAACGTCATCAGGTGTTGCCTCCACCCACTCCTGGGGGCCGGACCCACTTGAGGGGGTGAACCCGTTCAGACCGTTCGGTACCGTTGGCGCCGCATCGGCCCGAAACTGCCCGGCTTGAATCGTCTGAACGGAGTGCGAGTCCCCGACACCAGGGGGTCGCGGCCGTCGAATCTCTCCGCGTGAACGGTCGGCCACTCACCCGCCGTCGGCGAGCGTGACCTGTTCGCCGGGCGGCTCCTCGTCGCGGGAGACCCAGAACGCCACCCGACGCGCGACGAGGTAGCCGTCGACGGAGTCGTCCTGCGGGTGGGCGTCCTGGACCCAGACCGTCCGCTCCTCGCCGAGGTCGCTGGCCCACTCGCGGGCGGCCCGCTTCGAGTCGAAGTCGCGGTGGACCCCCCGGTCGCGGACCCACTCGCCCGCCGTCGCGCTGGCCTGCCGGGCCGAGCGCTTCACCGCGACCACGTAGCTCACGTTCGGGCATACACACGGTGTGGCAAAAGCTTTCACGACCCTGGTACAAGTGTGGGTACGGATGGCACAGGAGGCCACGATCAGGGGGCTCGGCGTCGGCGTCGACGACGACGGACCCGATACGCCGGTGGTGTTGCTCGCCGTCGGCGGTCGCGTCGTCCCGATCTTCATCAGCCCGGACCAGGCACAGTCCATCGGCCACGCACTCCGGGGCGAGCCGTTCAAGCGACCGCTCACGCACGACCTGTTCGTCGACATGGTGGCGGAGTTCGGCGGCGCCATCGACCGCGTCCGCATCGACGACCTCGTCGACGGCACCTTCCTCGCGAAGATCGACGCCGAGCAGTACACGGATGGCGAGCGCCGGGAAGCCACCTTCGACGCCCGCCCCTCCGACGCCATCGCCGTCGCGCTCCGGGTGGACTGCCCCATCGTCGTCGACGACGACATCGTGGAGCGGGCCGGCCGCTCGCCGGATGGGTTCGAGGTGCGCCAGGAACCGGACGCCGAACCGGAACGGGACCGCCGCGAGGACTGAACGCTCTACTGGAACCGGACGCCGAGCCCGTGCAGGCCGTCGTTCTCGCTCGCCAGGTTGACCAGCAGCGGCGTCACCGCCTCCACCTCGCCCGCGTTCCCGATGCCGCCGCCGTCCAGCGCCCGCAGCCCCGCGATACCTTCGGCGACGTCCATCACGAGGTCCTTCGCGTCGGCGTCGTCGCCGACGACGACCGTATCCCACTCGAAGGTGGCGTCGAGGTCTGCGAGGCGACCCGCCGGGAGGTTGTGGAAGGCGCCGACCACGGGCACGTCGTCGGGCGCGGCATCGCGCGCGAGCGCCGTCACGCTCCCGACGCCGGGCGGGTTGTAGCTGAGGCCGTCGTCGTCGCGCTTCATCCCGACGGCCGGCGTGACCAGCACGCCCGTCAACTCGTCGGCGACCGCCTCGATGGTATCCGAGAGGTGGTAGGCCGGCACCGCCAGCACCACCACGTCCGCGCCCGCGGTGGCCTCGGAGTTGGCGTGGCCCGATACCGCGGCCTCGGTGCCGCGGCTGTCCAGTTCGTTCAGGTACTCCTCGGCCTTCGCCTCGGCCTTCGAGGCCTCCCGGGAGCCGATCCTGACCGCGTGGTTCGTGTCGTATGCCAGTCGGAGCGCGAGTCCCTCGCCGATGTCGCCGGTGCCGCCGAGCAGCGCGATGTCCATGCCACGGCGGACGGGCGCCCATAGGGTAGGGATTGCGCTCTCGGAACCCCTTGCCTCGCCGTCGGCGCCGTCGGGGACTGTCGGGGGCTTGATGTCCGTCGACACCCCCGGATTCGGGGTCCTCGCCCCCTCGGGCCCAGGCCACGGCGATGGGCGGTCCCTACGGCTCGGCGGGGCCGGTCCCGGTCACCTGCGGAGGGTCGAACAGTCGGTCACCGTACGCGACGAGGAACCCCGCGACCGCAGCGACCGCCAGCACGAGCGGGACGTACGGCGCGACGGCGACGGGTTCGGTCGGCAGGAGGGCCCAGAGCGAGCCACCCAGCAGGACGACCGTCGTGAACGAGACGAGTGCGGCCTCTGCTTTCGCGTGCATGCCCGCAAGGAGGGTACGGAACCTGTGAAGGGTATCGCCGGATAGTTCGGCGGTTTAAGATTCCCCGCTGGTCGGGCCGGGGCCGGTCACCACGCGGCGCTCGTCGGGGCCACCACGGTAGACGTAGACGTAGGAGACGACCCCGGCGACGACCACGACGACGGGGACGAACGGGGCCCGGACCGTCGGGTCAGCCGGCAGGAGGTAGAGGACCGGCGCGCCGAGGACGGTCGTCAGCAGCACGGCCGCGAGCAGCGCGCGGGCGAGTCGTGTCATGGCTGGATGACAGCCTCCGGAACGGATAGCCCCGCTGCCGGTGGTCACCGGGGGTTCAACAGTGACCGCGGCTCGCCCGGTCGCGCCGGCGCGGCCGACCTACTCCGCGAGCCCGAGCAGCTCCGGCAGGTCGTTGACGTCATCGAGGACGGCGCTCGCGCCGCGCTGTTCGTACTTCCGGCGTCCGGACGCCCCCGTGAGCCCGCCGGTCAGGACGCCGACGCCGTGGTACTCGCGGTCGGGGTCGGTCTCGGCGGCGTTGGTGGCGGTCTCGATGTCGTCGAGCGTGTCGCCGACGAAGACGACCGACGCCGCGTCGGCGTCCTCGGCCACCGCGACGAGCGCGTCCGGCTCGGGCTTGCCGGGCCCGTCCTCCATCGCGTAGACCCGGTCGTCGGGCAGGTCCAGGCCCGCCCGCTCCAGCGCGATGGCGGCCTCGGCCCGGGGGCGCCCGGTCACGACGCCCAGCTCGTGTCCGTCGAGCGCGTCGAGCGTCCCCGGGTCGAGCAGCACCGGCTCATCCTCGATGAAGCCGCGCTGCTCGCTCGCGAGGGGCGGCTCGCCGCCCTCCAGGTCGCGGTAGCGCTCGTCCCCGAGGTAGAGCTGCTGGAAGACGGCCCGGAGCCGGTCCCGGTCCCACTCGGCGTACACCCGCTCGCGGGCGTCCGGGTCGAGCAGGTCGGCGGCGACCGCCTCGGCCGCCTCCAGCCCGCCGCCGGAGGCCGCCACCGCGTCGGTGAACGTCTCGACGGAGCGACCCAGCCCCTCGCGGTACGAGAGGACGTACAGCGCGACGGCGTAGGTGAGCGTCCAGTCGTTGTTGAAGCCGCCGGCGTCCTTGAACAGCTGGAGGTCCTCGCGGTCGAGCGTCCCGCCGTGGACGCGCTCGACCGACTCGACCACCGCGCGCCGGTAGGAGTCGGCCACGTCGATGAGGACCCCGTCCACGTCGAAGACGACCGTGTCGGCGTCGATGCTCATGGCGACCCACCTCCACGGCGGGGCTGGCGGTGCGGCCGCCGCGCACCCGGTTCCGTGGTCGCCTCGAACAGGGTCCCCGCCTCGACGGTGGTCCGGGCCGCCGGCACGACGGCGGGGTCGCCCCCGAGCGTCGTGAACAGGAAGTCGGCGTCGGCGCGGCTCGCGGCCGCCGCGGCGGGTCGCTGGAGCTCCGGCGGGCACCGGAGCGCGTAGACGGCGTCGGCGTTCCGGTAGACGCTCGGGTCGGGGTCGGTCACGTCGTCCCGGACGAACCGCACACCATCCGGAACCGGCCGCTCGTGGATGTCGGTCGCGGTCACCTCGCTCCCGCGCGCGGTCAGCGCAGCGGCCACCTCGGGCCGGCGTCCGATGCCGACCTCGACGAGCCGGTCGTGTGCCGCGAGCCGGGCGACGAGTCCCCGTGTCACGGGCGAGGATAGGCGGGGGTGCCAACTTCAGCGTTGCGACCCGCCTCCGGCAGCGGCGAGACTGCTGGCCCCCTGTGGCGACACCGCGTCGACCGCGACGGTCCGGTCGGCCGTTCTCTCGACGCGAACGGGGGCGGGATGTTTATACTGGGCCCTGCCTAACCGGTATCCATGCACGTCGACATCGTGCCGGTGGGCGATGTCCCTGCAGTCGTCAAGCGGGAGGCCTCCTCCGGACTCCGCTCCGTGTACGACTGCGAGGTGACCCTCCACGACGGGCAGGAGGTGCCCGACGGCGCGTACGACCCCGGTCGCCAGCAGTACCGGGCCGAGGAGTTCATCGAGCTCGCCTCCCGCATCGGCAACGGGACCAAGAACATCGCCATCACCGGGCACGACCTGTACTACCGCCGCCGGAACTACGTCTTCGGCCTGGCGTACCTCTCGGGCAACGGCTCGGTCATCTCCACCTACCGGCTCCAGACCTCCACCGACGGGGGCTTCTCCAACAAGCCCGCCTCCGAGATCTTCGCCGACCGCGTCCGCAAGGAGGTCATCCACGAGATCGGACACACGCTCGGCCTGGAGCACTGCGACAACAAGCGCTGCGTGATGAACTTCTCGCCCACCGTCCGCGAGGTCGACATCAAGGAGCAGACGCTCTGTGGCAGCTGTCAGAAACAGGTCTTGTAACAGAGGACCCGTCGCGCTCGGTCGTCCCCGGCACGCAACCCGTTCAGCCCGCTGTCGTCCCCACTCGGCTCACTGCTCCGACAGTCGCACCCACTCGCTCGGCGACGACCCCACGCCGTTCAGTTCGAGCGTGGCCGCCCCGTCCACGAGCAGGTGGTCGAACTCGCGGCCGCCGGTCGTCTCCGGCGGCGCCCACTCGACGAGCCGGAGGTCGTCGACCACGGCACGGCGCGCCCCGTCGTCGGAGGGGTCGAGGTAGACGAAGAGGTTGACGTACGTCGCATTCGCCGGGGGGTCGAGCGATTCGGTCACCAGTCGCCACTCGTCGTCGGTCGCCGGCAGGTCGACGGTGCGGCGCTGGACCGAGATGCCCTCGGCGGCGTTGTACCAGCTGACGAGGAGCGAGAGCCCGCCGTCACCGCCGTACCGGTACCGGCCGGTCAGCGCGAGTGGGCGGTCATCGACCGGGATGCGGGCGGCCGGCGAGAGCACGCTCCGACGGGTGTCCTCGGGGTAGGCGGTCAGCCGGACGCCACCGGAGCTCCCGTACCCGACCCGCCAGCCGACCTGGTCGCGGCTGAACCGCCACAGTGCGCCGCCGACGCCGTCGCCGTCGACGGTCTCGTTGTCGAAGGTCCCGGCGAACACCCGGTCGCGGCCGAGGAGGACCGTGCCGCTCCGGTCGCTCACGTCGGTGACCCAGCCGCCGGTTCGCGTGTAGATGGCACCGTCGGCCTCGACGCGCTGGGTGCGTCGGCTGCCCCCGCCGGTCAGGTCCGGCGTGCCGACCTCCAGCCGTCGGCCGTCGCTCGCGAGCGCCGCGGCGTCGGTCGAGAGTCCGGCGGTCTCCCGGGTCAGGCCGCGGGCCAGCGACCCGGTCGCTGGGGTCGGCACGTAGCCGTCGAGGACGAGCGGCTGCGTGTACGCGCGCAGGACGCCGTCGTCGGTGGCGTGGACCACCAGCGCGTACGAGCGGAGCGTCTCCCAGAGCTCCTGGTCGAACACGAGGTTCCCGAGCGTCCAGGCGACGAGCGCCCCGTTCCGTCGCTCCAGCCCGCCCGTCACGTGGGGGTGGTGGTTGACCACGAGGTCGGCCCCGGCCCGGGTGGCGGCGTCGACCATCCGGACCATCCGGTCGGTCGGGGTGCGAACGTACTCCGTGTCGCCGTGGACCTGCACGACGACCAGGTCGGCCGCCTCGCGGGCGCTCTCGACCGCGCGTGTGATGCGCTCCTCGCTGGCCCCCGCGGCGCCGATGCCGTCGCCGAACGTCAGCGACCGCCCACCCTGCGTGACGGTGTAGGGTCCCCTGCCGGTCGCGTCGGCCGACCAGTCGATGTCGTACCGCTCGCCCGTGACCGTGGTGCAGGAGACGACGGCGACGGTCGTGTCGCCGCGCTCGAGGGTGGCGGTAGCCCAGGCGTCGTCCGCCGAGAGCCCGGCGCCCGAGTGTGCGAGGCCCGCGTCCGAGACGGCTTCGAGCGTGTCACGCAGCCCCGGGCGGAGGGCGTCGAAGGTGTGGTTGTTGCCCAGCGAGGTGTAGTCGACCCCCGCGTCGGCGAGCGCCTCGGCCGCGACCGGGTGGGAGGTGAACGCGAACTCCTTGCTCGGATGCCGCCAGGTGGACTCGGTCAGCGGCGTCTCGAGGTTGACCGATCCGAGGTCGACGGCGTCGAACAGCGGCGCGACGTGCCGGAGGACGGCCCGATGGTCCGCCAGTCGGGCGTTCGGGCGGAGCCGCGCCTGCGGTTCGAGCGGGTCGTCGCTGGCGGCGTAGAACCGTCGGCCGAACATGACGTCGCCGCCGAACGCCATCGAGACGGTCCCCTCGTCGGGCGTGAGCGGGAGCCGGTGGGTCCGGTTCGGGCCGACCGCCCGCGTCTCCGTGACGTAGTCCGGGTGGCGGACCCGCACCCAGACGGGGGCGCCCCCGGCCGACAGCTCGAACGTACCGGACGCGTCCGTCGTGGTGGTCGCGAGCGGCTCCGACCCGCCGACGAGCGCAGCCACCGTGGCGTCGGCCACGGGGGCTCCCTCGAGGTCCGTGACCCGACCCTGGTAGGTGGCCGTCCGCCGCCGTTCCGGTCCGCCGACCCCCTCGAAGTAACCACAGCCTGCGAGTCCGGCAGTCGCCCCGACCGCCGCTCCGCGCAGGAGCGCGCGGCGCGAGAGCCGTCTGTCCATGCGCCCCCGTCCGGGCGAGGCCGTATTGGTGTTACCCTCGCCGGTCGCCGGGCGTGGCACGGGCGGCTGTCGCGTGTCGGCCGACCCCGGAGGTTTTAGGAACCGCCTACCGTCGGGGAGCGTATGCTCGTCGCGACGCTGGTGGCTGCACTCGGATTCGTCGCCGTGGCTGTCGGCACGCGGCGGTACGGACTCCGGTTCGGGGGGACGATCGTGGTCGGGGTGCTGGCGGTGTACACGCTGAAGAACTTCACCACGCTCCCCATCTTCATCGGGAGTACGGCCGTCGCCTACGGGGCGCTGGCGGTCGTCAAGCGATACACGCTCGCCTACGGCCGCGACGAGTTCATCGTCGCGATCCTCGCCGGGTCGCTGGTGCCGTCGGCGGTCTACGTCGGCGCGTTCCTCCTCCCCGGGCCGGTCGAACTGGCGCTCTACCGGTCGGTGTTCGTCGGGAGCCTGCTCTCGGGCATCGCGGCGTTCAACCTCCACCAGTTGCGCCCGGAACACCGACTCCGGGACGTGGGCGGGCTGGCCGCAATCTACCTCGGCCTCCTCGCGCTCGGCGCCGCACTGGTCGGGCCGTCGACCCGGTTCCTCGCGGAGTACACCCCGCTGGTCCTGTTCGCCCGGACCTCCGACATCGCGGTGCTCCGGGGCGCGGTCGTCGAGGGGTTCGTCGACCCGGCGTTCGTCGCCCGCCCGGTCGTCATCGGTCTGTACGCGCTCGCGCTCGGCCTCTCGGAGGCCGTCCGGCAGGCCTTCGGGGTCCGGGTGGGGACCGTGGCCCTCGGACTGGTCGCCGTCTACACCGTCTCGACCTGGCGGTTGCTGGCCCTGACCCTCGTGACGCTCGCCGTCGTGACCGTGCTGGTCACCGCCATCCACCGCGGCGTCATCCTCTACGGCCGGGCACTGCTGAGTACGAGCGCGGCACTGGGCGTCGTCGTCGCGATTCCCGTGGCGGCGCTGCTCGGCGTCTCGGCCGGTATCTCGTCGCTGTTCGCGGGTGTCGTAGCCGGCCTCGGCGGCTACTACGTGCATCTCACGCCGCCGACGGAGCGCCGCCAGCAGGTCGCCGTTGCGGTCGCCGTGTTCCTCCCGCTCGTGGTGCTCGTCCGGGCGGTCGTCCCACCCGGTCCCGAGGGAATTCCACAGGCGCTCGGCGTGGCGGAGGTGGCCGGGGGGCTCCTCGTGGCCGCCGTCGCCCTGGCCGTCGCGCTGCACTACCGCGTCGAACAGCCCGACGACGAGGCCGTACTCGCCGCGTCCACGCTCGGGGAGGGGGGGTCCTGACATGAGCGAGCGCCGAGGACGTGGGCGGGAGTACCGCGAGACCGTCCAGTCGGTCGACACGCGCATCGCGGTCTCGGGCATCCGGGGGAAGTCGACGCTGGTCCGCCTGCTCCACGACGTCCTCCACGAGCGCGGGCGGGACACGTTCGCGAAGGTGACCGGCGACCGGCCGGTGACGCTCACCAACGGCGAGGAGCGACCCATCGAGCGCCGCGGCGCGCAGGTCACGCTCTACGAGAACCGTGCCCTGCTGACGCGCGCGGCCGAGCACCTGGCGGCGGTCGGCCCGGAGCATGTGGGGGTCGCCATCTTCGAGAACCACGCCATCACGGAGTACACGATGCGGGTGTTCAACGAGACGTTCCTCCGCCCGCAGGTCGTGGCCGTCCCGAACATCCGGACGGACCACACGGAGACGCTGGGGCGGACGCGCCAGGACATCGCGCGGTCGTTCGCCCGCTCGATCCCGCCGGGGACCCACGTCGTCTGCGGGGAGCGCAACGACGCCATCTACGACTACTTCGCCGCCGAGGTCGCCGCCAGGGACGCCACCGTCACCAGGGTCGAGGTTCCGGCTGAGCACCGCGACCGCCCCGGGGCCGAGGTCGTGTTCGCGGTCGACAAGGTGCTCGCGGCGGTGGACGAACCGCCGGCCGACACCGGCCGGCTGCTCGACCGGCTGTCGCGGATGCAACCCGCCTGGCGGCGGCTGGAGGGCGGGCAACTCGTGTTCAACGCCGCGAAGGTCAACGACCCCGAGAGTACGGAGCTGTTCCGCCGGCAGCTGGCCGGGGCCGACGAGGCCGAGGGTGAGCTGATCTGTCCGTTCGTGTTCCTGCGGGGCGACCGCCGGGGGCGGACGGAGTCGTTCGTGCGCTACCTGAACCGGCTGGCCGACCACGGGCTCGTCGACCGCGCCCACGTCGCGGGCGAGAACGGCCGGTCGTTCGCCCGTCGGGCGGCGGTCGACGTCACCGTCCACGACGCGGCGACGGACGCGCCGGAGGCGGTCCTCGACGCCGTGCTCGCGGAGGGTCAGCCCGTGATGACGATGGCCAACACGGTCCACCCGTTCATGCGGGCGTTCGTCGCGGCGATGCAGGAGCGCACGGTCGAGTCCGTGCCGATCGCGGCCGAGGTCCGCCCGACCTGAGCCGCCTACCCCAGCCGGTCTCTCAGCACCGCACCGAAGCCGGCCGCCCCGATGCCGAACGCGACGAGGCCGCCGATGCCGGTGAGCGTGAGGGCGCCGTTGAGCGCGGCGGCGACGAGGAGCGGTTTCGCCCACTCGTCACCCTCCCGGCCCACGAGGCGCTCGGCGATGACGAGGTACGCGATGGCCGCGCCGACCGCCCAGGCGATGCCCGCGATGATCGCCAGCGGAATCGCGACCAGGATGCCGATGATGGTGATGAACAGGACGAACACCACGAGGACGAGGCCGAGGAGGCAGACCAGCCCGTAGACGAACGAGCCGACGGGTTCGTCGACGAGGGTGTCCATCATCCGCTCGACGTAGCCGGGCGCGACGGCGACGAGGATGGCGCCGACGACGAGCGTGGTGATGAACGCGCCGATGGCGCTGCTGACGACGTCACCGACCCCGGGGGTGGTGAACCCGCCGTCGATGTTCGGGCCCATCTGCAGCAGGGCCGTCGAGGCCGCGGAATGGAGATTCATACGACCGGGTGCACGGGTGAGAGTAAAGGTGTTTCCGGTCGCCTGCTGGCACGCACCACGGCCGTCCCGAGGTCAGACGACCTGCACGGGTTCGATGCCGTACCGCTCGAACTGCTCGGCGATGGCCTCGACGCGCGGGCCGATGGCCTCCGGCTCGTGGGAGTCCGTACCGACGGTGAACGCGACGTCGTGCTCGAGCAGGACCTCGACGAAGCGGGGGGCGGGGTGGAACTCGCCGTAGTCGTCCAGCGCGCGGCCGGCGTTGAGTTCGGGGACCGTCCGCGAGGACCGGAACGCCTCGGCCACCTCGTGGTAGTGGTCGTCGCTCGCGAGGCCGCGGAACTCCGCGGTCCGTTCGAACAGGTCCGGGTGCGCGGCGATCTCGAACAGCTCCGACTCGACGAGGGCGACGAGTTTCTCGAAGTAGCGGTCCACCAGCGCCCGGCGCTCCTCGCGTGGCATGTCGGCGTAGTAGGAGCCGAAGTGGACGTTGACGCCGTCGAGGTAGTGGACGCTCCCGACCGCGTAGTCGAACGCCGCCTCGTCCAGGAACGCCCGGATGGCGGCCTCGTCGTCCGGTTCGTAGTCCAGTTCGACGGCGTCGTAGACGTCGATGTCGAACTGGTCGCGGATCTCCTCGATACCCTCGCGCCGGCGCTCGTACGTGCTGTCGAGGTTGAACCCCATCACCTTCTTGCGCCGGCGGTGGTCGTCGCTGTCGGAGACGTTGCAGTGGTCGGTGATGCCGATGCCCTCCAGGCCGGCGTCGGCGGCGGCCCCGACCATCGACCAGAGGAAGCTCCCGTCCGAGTACGTCGAGTGCGTGTGGTAGTCGTGGGCGATGCGGGTCACTACGCTGGCGTAGGCCGGTCCGACACGAGTACCTGTCGGGCGGTCGGGAGCGTCTCGCACGGTCCCGGCGGGAGAGAGGAACGAACTGGGCGTTCCAGAAGGGATTTGCCGGTGACCGTCCCACCGCCGGTATGGTCGACTGGAGAGCCGTCGGACTCGGCTTCCTCGCACACGTCGTACTGGGCGTTTTCGCCTTCCTCGCACCGGGCGTGGGGCACGTCGCCGTCGGGCTCATCGGTGGGTTCCTGACGGGCTACATCGCGGGCGGTGACCTCGTCAACGGCGCGTGGAACGGGCTCGTCGCCGGCGCGCTCGGGGGCATCCTGCTCGCGGTGTTCGCCGCGCTGGCACTCGGGACCATCCTCGGGCTGGTGGGCGGCGGCGGTCTCGGCTTCCTCGGCGGCGCCGGGGCACTCGTCGTTGGCGTGGTGGTCGCGCTCATCCTCGCCATCGACTCGGCCATCGGCGGGGCCGTCGGCGCGGCCGTCGCGGACTGAGCCGGCCGGCCTGGTCACCCCCGGCCTGCCGCGGGCTCCGGGTTTTTGACGAAGCAGCCCCAACCACCAGCCATGAGCGAGTCCACCGAGGCCGACATCGACGCGGGCGACCTCCTGCCGAACGACCACGTCCAGCAGCTCGCGCTCTCGGGCGAGGTGACGCAGATCCACCGCGGCGCCAGCCAGCACTACGCCGACGAGGGCGACCGCTTCGTCATCGACGACACGACGTTCGAGGTGACGAGCGTCGAGGACCGCACGCTCGGCGACATGACCGACGAGGACGCCCGCCGCGAGGGGTCGGACTCGCTGGAGGCGTACAAGAAGCGGATGGAGCGCGTCCACGGCGGCAACTTCGAGTGGGACGACTCGAGTACGGTCGTCCGGTACCAGTTCGAGCCGGTCGGGGAGTGACGGCCCGGTCGTCCGAAGCGGTATCCACCCCGGTCGTGTAGGGACGCGACGATGGTCCACTGGCGAGCAGTCGGGATCGGGCTGGTCGCGTATCCGGCGACGGTACTGGTTGCGCTCGCGACCGAACCCGCGGCGGTCCTCGTCGCTGGCGTTCCCCCCGGCGTCGTGGCCGGGTACGACGCCGGCAACGGGATGCTGGCCGGTGGACTCCACGGTACGGCCGTGGGCGTGGGCTGTACGCTCCTGACGTGGCTGGCACTCGCAGCGTGGCTCACCTGGGCTCCACCGGCGTCGACCGCGCCCGGATTCGGGCTCTCGGTCGTCCTCCTGGCGCTGTACGGGCTCCTCGTCGGTATCGAGAGCATCCTCGGGGGGCTGGCCGGCGGCGTGGTCCCCCGCTAGTCGTCTACCGCCGCTCGGCCAGCTCAGCCCGCAGGTCCGCCACGTCCATGTCCTTCATCGCCAGCAGCACGAGCAGATGATAGACCAGGTCGGCGGCCTCGTGGGCCAGTTCCTCGTGGTCGTCGTCCTTCGCGGCGAGCAGCAACTCCGTGGTCTCCTCGCCCAGCTTCTCCAGCACCGCGTTCTCGCCCTTCTCGTGGGTGAACAGCGACGCCGTGTACGAGCCCTCCGGGAGTTCGGCCTTGCGGGACTCGATGACGGCGAACAGCTCGTCAAGGATCTCGTCGGTGTCGGCCTCGCCGCCGTCGGAGCTTCGCTCCGACGAGGTTCGCCCTCCGGACTCACCGCCGTCGGACGCGAGCGGGCCCCCGGCCCCCTCACTCGTCATCCTCGAACACCTCGCGGACGTCGTCGAGTTCGGCGAAGCGGTCGGCGTCCTCGGCGGCGTCCTCCCAGACCGGGCGCGTGACCAGCAGCGGCGCGTTCGTCCGGGCGGCCAGCGCCAGCGAGTCGCTCGGTCGGGCGTCGACGGTCACGTCGTCGCGGGGCGTGTTGAGCCACAGGGTCGCGAAGAAGGTGCCCTCCTCCAGGCGCGAGACGGCCACGCGGTCGACCCGGCCGCCGAGCTCCTCGACGATGTCCAGGGTCAGGTCGTGGGTCATCGGCCGGCCGATGTCCTCGGCCTCCATCCCGCGGACGATGCTGCGGGCCTCCTCGAACCCGATGAAGATGGGGAGGACCTCGCCCACCAGTTCCCCGTCCGGGCCACCCGCGCTGTCGACGCCTTCCTCCTCGACCGCGATGAGGACGACCGGAACCGGGCCGTTCGGGGTGCCAGCCACCCGCACCGAGTCGATGCGTGCGGGGAGCCCCTCGGTCGCGTCGGCGTCGGCGTCGTCGCCGGAGAGGTCCGTGGTCATACAGTATCGACGCGGCCGCCGCGGAAAAGGCTATCTCGTCGTGGTCGCTGGCGGGCGGCGCGGGCGGGCAGACCCCAGCAGGGCGGTGGCTCCGTGGCCGTCGCGCCCGGCGCCGGTCAGTCGTCGGCCGCCGCCGTGTCTCGTTCGGCGGGCGTCCCCTCGAAGAACGCGAGGTCGTGGACCCGCGAGTCCTCGGTCAGCTCCGGGTGGAAGGCGGTGCCGACGACGGGGCCGTCACGCACCGCGACCGGGCGGCCGTTCCACGTCGCGAGCACATCGACCTCGTCGCCCACGGCGTCGATGACGGGCGCGCGGATGAAGACCGCCGGGAACGGTGAATCGAGGCCGGCGACGTCCAGCGGCGCCTGGAAGGAGTCGCGCTGGCGGCCGAAGGCGTTGCGCTCGACGGTCACGTCGACGAGGTCCAGCGTCGCGACGCGCTCGTCGCCCGCGTCACGGCTGACGACGATGAGGCCCGCGCAGGTGGCCAGGACGGGCTTGCCGGCGTCGACGTGACCGACGATCTCGTCGTCGATACCCTCCTCGGCGATGGTCTTCGAGATGGTCGTCGACTCCCCGCCGGGCATGAGGAGCACGTCGCAGTCGGGGACGGTGCCGGCGTGCCGGATCTCGTGGACGACCGCCTCCTCGCCGTGGGTGGCCGCCGCCCGCCGGATGGCGTCGGCGTGTTCGGAGACGTCCCCCTGGACCGCGAGGACGCCGGCCGTGAGTGTCATGGACAGGTGTAGCGGGTCGAGCGACAAAACGGCCGCGCTCCGTCCCGACCCGGCCCGTCGCACTCGGCCCGCGGGGACGCAACGAACGCTACCGGGTAGTCACGCTCTTGTCTCTCCACACGATATGTCCCCCCAATGAAGGACCCCGCCGACTGCGAGGTGACGCTGGTGGACGGCTACGTCGACGAGCCGGCCCACTTCGGCGTACCGCCGTACATCTCGACGTATCCGCGGTACACGGCGGGCGCGCTGGTCGACGCCGGGGTCGACCGCGAGAACATCACGTACCACACCATCGACGCGCTGCGCGAGGAACGCTCCCGCTGGCGCGACGTGGCCGAGGCCGACCTGATGATCTACCTCGGCGGCATGACCGTCCCCGGGAAGTACGTCGGCGGCACGCCCGCGGAACCGGACGAGGTGCGTGAACTGGCGTGGGTCGCCGACGGGACAAGTCTCATCGGCGGCCCCGTCCGGTTCGGCGTCGGCGAGGCCAACGAGGGTGCCACGGAGACCGCGCGCGACGACCTCGACTTCGACTTCCTCGCGATGGCCGACGTGGAGGCGGCGGCGTACGACCTCGCGCACAACGGGCTGGAGGGGTTCGAGAACCGCTACCGCTCGAACGAGGAGATCGGCCGCTGGGCCCGGGAGGGCGCGTTCGTCGTCGAGCAGCACCCGAACCATCCCGAGTACATCATCGCGGAACTCGAGACCTCGCGGGGCTGTCCCTACCGCTGTTCGTTCTGCACGGAGCCGATGTACGGCGACCCCTCGTTCCGCACGGTCGACACCGTGACCGGCGAGGTCGAGGCGCTGTACGAGCACGGCATCACGGACTTCCGACTGGGCCGGCAGGCCGATATCCTCGCGTACGGGGGCGACGGGGAGAAGCCCAACCCCGAGGCGCTGCGGGAGCTGTACGGCGGCATCCGCGAGGTCGCGCCCGACCTCGACACGCTCCACCTCGACAATATGAACCCCATCACGGTCGTCGAGTGGCCGGAGAAGGCGCGAGCGGGCATCGAGGTCATCGCCGAGCACAACACGCCCGGCGACACGGCCGCGTTCGGGCTGGAATCCGCAGACCCCCTCGTCCAGGAGGAGAACAACCTGAACGTCACCGCCGAGGAGTGCTTCCAGGCGGTGAAGATCGTCAACGAGGCGGCGGGGTGGCGGCCCGGCGGCAATCGCGAGTCGGCGCCCAACCACGGCGCCGATGCCGCGCGTCGGCTGCCGAAACTCCTGCCGGGCATCAATCTCCTCCACGGGCTGAAGGGCGAGCGGATGGAGACCTACGAGCACAACCGCGAGTTCCTGCAGCGCGTGATGGACGCGGGGCTGATGCTCCGGCGGGTGAACATCCGGCAGGTGATGGCGTTCGAGGGGACGGAGATGGCCGAGACGGGCGCGTCGGTCGCGCACGCCCACAAGGAGCAGTTCCAGGAGTACAAATCCGAGATCCGCGAGGAGATCGACAACCCGATGCTCCAGCGAGTGGCCCCGCCCGGGACCGTGCTGCCCGACGTCCACCTGGAGTACCACCAGGACGGGCGGACGTTCGGCCGGCAGCTGGGGACCTACCCGCTGCTGGTGGCCATCCCCGGCGAGCGCGAACTCGGGCGGACGCTCGACGTGGCCATCACCGACCACGGCTACCGGTCGGTGACGGGCGTCCCGCACCCGCTGGACGTGAACAGCGCGTCGATGGACGAGCTGACGGCGATTCCGGGCATCGGGAAGCAGCGTGCGGGCGACATCGTGGTGAATCGGCCGTTCGACTCGGTGGGTGACGCGGGGCACCACGTCGAGACGGACCTCTCGCGGTTCGCGACTGCGCAACCGCCCGCCGGCGCGGACTGAGGCGGCATCCGGGGCCGGCAGGGAGCGGCAGGGGGACAGGCCACCCCAGCGAAAGGATTAGGCCGCCGCTCCAGCAGCAGCACGTATGCGGACTGCCCTCCACGACGTGCTCGGTGTCGAGCAGCCGGTCGTCCAGGCGCCCATCGGGAGCGCGACCTGCCCCGAACTGGCCGCGGCCGTCGCCGAGGCCGGCGGGCTCGGCCATCTGGCGGTGACCTGGCGCTCGCTCGACGGGACGCGAGCGGTCATCGAGGAGACCCTGGCCGCCACCGACGGCGCCGTCGCGGTCAATCTCGCGCTGGACGACCGGACCACCCACCACCCCACCGAGACCCACCTGGATGCGGTACTCGACGCCGGCGCCGAGGTCGTCTCGCTGTCGTTCGGCGACCCGGCGCCACACGTCGAGCGCATCCACGATGCCGGCGCGGTGGCCCTCGCGACCGTCGGGACGGCGGACGAGGCCCGCTCCGCGGCGGCTGCCGGGGTCGACGTCGTCGTCGCCCAGGGCTGGGAGGCGGGCGGGCATCTCCAGAGCGACGTGGCGACGATGCCGCTCGTCCCGCGGGTCGTCGACGCCGTCGACGTGCCCGTGGTCGCCGCGGGCGGCATCGCCGACGGGCGCGGAATCGCGGCGGCCCTGGCACTCGGCGCCGACGGTGCCTGGCTGGGAACGCGCTTCGTCGCCACCGAGGAGGCGAACGTGGTCGACGACTACCGCGAGCGGGTCGCGGCGGCCGAGGCCACCGACACGATCCGAACCGACCTGTTCGACAAGGGGTGGCCGGGTCGCCAGCATCGGGTGCTGGCGAACAGCACCGTCGAGACCTGGGCCGAGGCGGGCCGCCCCCCGAGCGGCGAGCGGCCCGGCGAGGACGACATCGTCGGCGCGTATCCCGGCGGGCAGTCGGTCGAACGGTACGGCGACGACCTCCCCGTCGGCGGCGCGACCGGCGACACGGAGGCCTGGGCCCAGTACGCCGGGCAGAGCGCAGGACTGACCGACGAGGTCCGGCCGGCGGCCGAGGTGGTCCGCGACCTCGTCGCTGCGACCGAACGGGCGCTCGAACGCCCCGGAGAGGAAACCACTTAGGTCGTCGTGACAACCCACGAGCAATGAGTGTCGAGGTGAGCGTCGTCCTCCCGGCGTACAACGAGGAGGACACCATCGAGCACACCGTGGAGGTGACGATAGAGACGCTCACCTCCTTCCTGCCGGACGATTCGTTCGAGGTCATCGTGGCCGAGGACGGCTGCGAGGACCGCACACCGGAGATCGCCTCGCGGATGGCCGAGGCGGACCCGCGGGTCAGGCACTTCCACAGCGACGAGCGGCTGGGGCGAGGGGGCGCGCTGGAGCGGGCGTTCCGCGCCGCGGACGGCGAGACGCTGGTCTACTTCGACACGGACCTGGCGACGGACATGCGCCACCTGGAGGAGCTGGTCGAGAGCGTCCGCTCCGAGGGGTACGACGTGGTCACGGGCTCGCGCCGGATGCCCGGCGAGAAGCAGGACCGCGAGCCCGAGCGCGGCGTCGCCTCCACCGGCTTCAACACGCTCGTCCGCCTGTTCCTCCGCTCGGACCTGTACGACCACCAGTGCGGCTTCAAGGCCTTCGACCGGGAGGCGCTGTTCGACCTGCTGGACGACGTGGCCGACGACCACTGGTTCTGGGACACGGAGGTACTGGTGCGGGCCCAGCGCGGCGGCTACCGCGTGAAGGAGTTCCCGGTGAGTTGGACGCCGAAGGGTGACACCAAGGTCGACCTCGTCCGGGACGTGTTCGGGATGGGGAGCCAGATCCTCCGGGTCTGGTGGGAGTTCTCGGTGCGACCCCGCGCCAGCCGACGGGTCGCGCTGGCCGCGGGGACGCTGCTGGTCGTCGCGGCGCTGGCGCTGATGACCGTCTACCTCGACCCGCGTGCGGTGCTGGATGCCATCGGGAACGCGGACCCCTGGCTCGTGGCGCTGTCGGCGGTCGTCTACGCGCTCTCCTGGCCGCTCCGGGGGGCGCGCTACCGCGACATCCTCGCGGAACTGGGGTACGACGGCGACCTCGGGTTCCTCACCGGCGCCGTCTTCATCTCGCAGACCGGCAACCTCGTGTTCCCGGCCCGGGCGGGCGACGCCGTCCGCGCGTACGTGGTGAAGGCACGGCGGGGGGTCCCGTACCCCAGCGGGTTCGCGTCGCTGGCCATCGAGCGCGTGTTCGACCTGCTGACCATCACAGCGCTCGCCGGGACGGTCCTGCTCGGCTTCGCGGCCGTGGGGCTGGACCCGTCGCTGTCGGGGGCGTCGAACGACGTGGTCGCCAGCGGTCGGACGGCGCTGCTCGTGGCCGCTGGCGTCGGGCTCGCCGCGGTCGCCGCGGTCGCCGTCATCGTCGCCAGCGCCCGCTCGGACCGTGACCTCGTCCGCGGGCTGTTCGAGCGCGTGAGCGACGACTCGTACGTCGAGTACGTCGTCGACGCCGTCGGCCGGTTCGTCACCGACGTACAGACGGTGGCCGCCGACCGCGACGCCTTCCTCCGGGTCGGTGGCGCGTCGCTCGCGATCTGGACGCTCGACGTCGTCACCGCCATCCTCGTGTTCCGGGCGTTCACCGCGACCGGGGGCGTCCCGGCGGTGCCGCTGGTGCCGCTGGTCGCGCTCTCGTTCTTCGCGGTCAGCGTCGGGAACCTGGCGAAGGTCCTCCCGCTGTCGCCGGGGGGAATCGGGCTGTACGAGGGCGCGTTCACCCTGCTCGTGGTGGTGCTGACGCCGGCACTCGCGGGCGTCCAGCTGACGGCCGCGGTGGCGCTGGCCATCGCCGTCGTCGACCACGCCGTCAAGAACGTGGTCACGGTCATCGGCGGCGTCGCCTCGACATTGCTGCTCAACGTCTCGCTCACGCAGGCCGTCGAGGAGTCCGCCGATGTCGAGGTCGAGAGCGACGAGCCGGTGGCCAGAGACGGCTGAACGCGCGTCGAGAAACTGCCCCTTCAGTCAACTGCCCGGGGATTGTACGGTCGGTTGACACCGAACCGGGACGGTTCCCCGCCGATGGAACTCCCTACCATCTGGCGGTATCTATCCGGAATCAACTCCGTTTCTCTGGAGGTCTGCACCATTCTGTGGAAAGAGACGGAGAACTGGGCCTCGGACACATCTCTCTACTCGGTGATAGTAATCGAGAATTTCAATCGAAACTCGACACTACTAAATAACAGTTTTCGGTAGTAACTGGGGACAACGAGACGGCTGGGTGCCTGCCCGGCCGTCGCTCGCACCAACCAATGAGCGAACGAATCAGCACCCGCGAGTGGGACCCCACCGAGACGGAGGCCGAGGAGACCGACGAGACACACGGCTGCCCGGAGTGTGGTGGCAAGCTCGCCAACGACACGGAGCACGGAGAGGTCGTCTGCCAGGACTGCGGCCTGGTGGTCGACGAGGACAACATCGACCGCGGGCCGGAGTGGCGCGCGTTCGACGCCCAGGAGAAGGACGAGAAGAGCCGGGTCGGCGCCCCGACAACGAACATGATGCACGACAAGGGGCTCTCGACCAACATCGACTGGCGCGACAAGGACGCCTACGGCAACAGCCTGTCCAGCCAGCAGCGCCAGAAGATGCAGCGCCTGCGCAAGTGGAACGAGCGCTTCCGCACCCGCGACTCGAAGGAGCGCAACCTCAAGCAGGCACTCGGCGAGATCGACCGCATGGCCAGCGCGCTCGGGCTGCCGGACAACGTCCGCGAGACCGCGAGCGTCATCTACCGCCGCGCGCTCGACGAGAACCTGCTGCCCGGCCGCTCCATCGAGGGCGTCTCGACGAGCGCGCTGTACGCGGCCGCCCGGCAGGCCGGTGTTCCCCGCTCGCTCGACGAGGTGGCGGGCGTCTGCCGCGTCGAGAAGGACGAGATTGCCCGGACCTACCGCTACGTCGCACGCGAACTCGGCCTGGAGATCGCCCCAGCGGATCCCGAGAGCTACGTCCCCCGGTTCGCGTCGGACCTCGAGTTGAGCGAGGAGGCCGCGGGGCGAGCCCGCGAACTCCTCTCGAACGCGAAGGAGGCCGGCATCCACTCCGGGAAGTCGCCGGTCGGGCTGGCGGCCGCCGCCGTCTACGCCGCCTCGCTCCTGACGAACGAGAAGGTGACCCAGAGCGAGGTCGGCGAGGTCGCCGACATCTCCGAGGTCACCATCCGCAACCGCTACCACGAACTGCTCGAGGCAGAGCAGGGACTGGCGATGGCGTGACGCGGCGCGCGTAACCCGCATCGCTCCGGGTCGCTCTCCCGGGACGACGGTATCCGACCGGGGTCGCCCCCGGCTCGCCGCGAACATCGCGCGTCTCGAACGGCTTATGTCCCTTCCACCCGAACTCTCCCGAGAATGAGCAGCCCCGAACTCGATGTCGTCGAGTTTCTCCTCACCGCAGCCATCTACACGGAGAACGGTAGCCTCGACGAGCGCGACCTGCCACCACGGTATCGGCGAGTGTTCTGGTCGGAGGGCGAGATCGAACGGCCGCTGGCGACGACGGGGAACACCGCCGCCGCCGCGACCGGCGTCGACCGCCCGTGGGAGGCCGTCTCCGGGCTGATGTTCACCGAGCGCGACGACTTCTCGGGCACCCTCGACCTCTCGGACCGGGACATGGCGGAGTCGTGGTACGTCCAGCGCGTCGAGGAGAGCCGCATCCAGGACAACCCCACGCTCGCCTCGCACTTCGAGGACCGGATGGAGGGCATCGACTACGAGCACGCCCGGGAGACGAACCGCCCGGTCCACGCCGACCGCGTCTGGATCGACTCCCTGCTGGACGAGATGTTCGACGAGGACGACGAGGAGATGCTCGACCTCGTCGAGGTGAAGGCCCCGGAGGAGGTCGAGATCACGATGAACGACCTCGTCCTCACGGAGGACCAGGAGGACGAGATCGAGAAGGTCGTCAAGGCCATCGAGCACCGCGACTACCTCGCGGAGATCGGCCTGCGCGAGATCGGCAAGCTCCTGTTCGTCGGCCCGCCGGGCACGGGCAAGACCAGCGTCGCGCGGGCGCTCGCCCGGGAACTCGAACTCCCGTTCGTCGAGGTCAAACTGTCGATGATCACCAGCCAGTACCTCGGCGAGACGGCCAAGAACGTCGACAAGACGTTCGAGGTGGCCAAGCGGCTCTCGCCCTGTATCCTGTTCATGGACGAGTTCGACTTCGTCGCGAAGACGCGCTCCTCGGACGAGCACGCCGCCATCAAGCGCGCGGTCAACACGCTCCTGAAGTCCATCGACGAGGTGAGCCTCATCCAGGACGACGTGCTCCTCATCGGCGCGACCAACCATCCCGACCAGCTCGACGCGGCCGCGTGGCGCCGCTTCGACGAGATCGTGAACTTCCCCAAACCCGACCGCGGGATGCGCGCGGACATCCTCGACGTGGTCACCCGGCGGATGGAGATCGAGGACTTCGACCCCCACGAGGTCGCAGAACTCACGGAGGGCCTGACGGGCAGCGACCTCCGGCTCGTCCTCCGGGAGGCCGTCCTGGACGCGCTGACCGAGGAGCGAACCACGCTCACCCAGGCTGACCTCCGGAAGGCCGTCGAGGGGTTCGAGGAGCGTGACAACCTGAAGAACATGGACGACTTCGACAACTGGAAGGGAACCCGCTCGGAGGGGAGCGAGAACGGCGAGGGGGCCTCGCACGACCACGACCACGACCACTCGGACCACGACCACACCCACGAGTCGACCGAGGTCGAGGCGTCCTCCGAGTAGGGACGCCGACTGTCGCCCCGGTCGCCCCACCGCGGCCCTTTTGCCCCGACGCGCCCTCGAACGAGTCGATGGAGGTCACCCTCCTCGGAACCGGCGACACGACCGGCACGCCGACCCCCGGATGCGCGTGTGACACGTGCGAGGCGGCCCGCGAGCGCGGCGTCGAGCGGTCGCGCTTCTCCGTCCACGTCCACAACGAGCGCACCGGCGAGTCGCTGCTGGTCGACGCCAGCCCGGACCTGCGCCAGCAGTTCCTCGACCACGACGTCGACCTGCCCAACGAGGTCGTCATCAGCCACATCCACTTCGACCACCTCGACGGGCTGGGCAACGCCTACCGGCTGTTCCCGGAGGTCCCGGTCCACGCCGCCGACGAGCGCGATCCGGAGACGGGCGAGAGCGTCGCCGGCACGGTCCGCCGACGCTACGACTACCTCGACACCGTCGTCGTCGAGCCACGGACGCCGTTCGAGCCCTTCGAGGCCTG
The DNA here is from genome assembly GCF_029338515.1 of Haloglomus litoreum. Lineage (GTDB taxonomy): Archaea > Halobacteriota > Halobacteria > Halobacteriales > Haloarculaceae > Haloglomus > Haloglomus litoreum. Next base: position 966,389 of record NZ_CP119988.1, read on the forward strand.
TGGGCTGGAGGTGACGCTCGTTCCGGTCGACCACCCGCCGCTGGTCTGCTACGGGCTCGCCATCGAGGACCCCGAGACGGGCGCGAAGCTCTCGCTCTCGGGTGATACGGGCTACGACATCCCCGACGAATCGCTCGAGGTGCTGCGCGACCCGGACCTGCTGCTGGTCGACGGCATCGTCCCGGCGCACCTCTGCGAGTACCACCCCCTCGGCGGCTCCGACGAGGTCGACGGCGAGTTCATGACCTTCGGCACGAAGCACATGACCTTCGAGGGGGCCGAGCGCCTCGGCCGAGACCTCGGTGCCGACGAGACCCGCATCGTCCACGTCTCGCACTTCGTTCCCGCCGAGGAGGCGTTCGAGGAGCCGCTGGCGCTCGACGGCGAGCGGTACGTGCTGTAGCTGGCGCCGGTCCGGAACCGCCGCCCTCCGGTCCATCCTTGCGAAGACTCTTGACTCGACGGTGGGTAACGATGGATACACATGTTCTCTTTCGTATCCGATGTGGGGCAGCGTTCTCTCGTCAGCGACCGACCCGGGTCCAGCCCGGGGGACCTGTGAACCCGAGCCGGGTCGACTCCATCGTCGACCTGACCTACGGCCTGCTCATCGCGGCCTCGGTTGGACTCATCGTGGTCGCCGGGAACGCCATCGGACTGGCGTTCGGCTTCGGCGTCCTGCTCTCGTTCGTCCTGCACGTGGTCTGGAAGATGGCGCGGTTCGACCCGGACTGGATGACCACGGAGGTCCAGCGGACCGTCGAGGAGACGGTCGACGAGACGGTGAGCGAGACGGTCGAGGAGACCGTTGACGAGACGGTGGAGAAGACCGTGGACGAGACTGTCGACGAGACGGTGGAGAAGACCGTCGAGAAGACCGTCGAGGAGACCGTCGGCGAGACGGTGGAGGAGACGGTTGAGAAGACCGTGGATGAGACGGTCGAGAAGACAGTCGACGAGACCGTTGGCGAAACCGTCGAGGAGACCGTGGAGGAGACGGTCGAGGAGAAAGTCGGTGAGACGGTGGAGGAGACGGTCGAGGAGAAAGTCGGTGAGACGGTGGAGGAGACGGTCGAAGAGACCGTCGGTGAAACCGTCGAGGAGACCGTCGGCGAGACAGTTGAGAAGACGGTGGAGGAGACGGTCGATGAGAAGGTCGGCGAGACGGTAGAGAAGACGGTGGAAGAGACGGTCGGGGAGACGGTAGAGAAGACCGTCGACGAGACGGTGGAAGAGACGGTCGGGGAGACGGTAGAGAAGACGGTGGAGGAGACAGTTGAAGAGACAGTTGGAGAGACGGTAGAGAAGACGGTGGAGGAGACAGTTGAAGAGACAGTTGGAGAGACGGTAGAGAAGACGGTGGACGAGACAGTCGAGGAGAAGGTCGGCGAGACGGTAGAGAAGACGGTGGAAGAGACGGTGGAGAAGACGGTGGACGAGACAGTCGAGGAGAAGGTCGGCGAGACGGTCGAGACGACGGTGGAGGAGACGCTGGGGGCCCAGGTGGAATCGAAATCCGGGGAGTGGGAGGATCGGACCGAAGAGGAGGTGTGGGAGGACCAGGCCGCCGACGGCGACTGGGAGGACGAGGACGAGCGGGAGGTGTGGGACGACGAGGAGGCGACTGACGACGAGGACGCCGCCGACGAGGACGTCGCCGACGAGGAGGACGACGAGTCGGATGCTTCGGACGGGGAAACCGCCGACGAGACTGACGAAGACGCGGACGACCCGGAGGACACCTGATGGTCGACCCGCTGCTCGTCGTCGGCGTCCTCGTCTCGATGTTCGTCGCGTACAACATCGGTGGGTCGACGACCGGGCCAGCGTTCGGGCCGGCCGTCGGCGCGGACGCCATCTCGAAGACGGCCGCCGCGGCGCTGATGGCCGTCTTCTTCTTCGCCGGCGCGTGGACCATCGGGCGGAACGTCGTGACGAAGCTCGGCACCGAACTGGTCTCGGACCCCGGGGTGTTCACGCTGGAGGCGTCCATCACGGTCCTGTTCTTCATCGGCGTCGCGCTGCTGATGGGGAACATCTTCGGCGTGCCGGCCTCGACCTCGATGACGGCCGTCGGCGCCATCGCGGGTCTGGGGCTCGCGGGCGGCGTGCTGGACCTCGCCGTCATGGGCGAGATCGTCATCTGGTGGGTCGTCTCGCCGATCATCGGGTTCTGGGTGTCGCTCATCATCGGCCGGTACTTCTACGCCCGACTCAACCGCATCGTCGCGATGGAGCGCAGCACCGGCCCGCTGTTCGATATCGACCGCTCGGGACCGATACCCATCCCCAGCGTTCACCGGACGACCAATCGCCGGGAGCTGTACGGGACCGCGACGGTGGTCGCCATCGGCTGCCTGATGGCGTTCAGCTCCGGCACCTCCAACATCGCCAACGCCGTCGCGCCGCTGGTCGGGAGCGATGAGCTGGCGATGAACCCGGCCATCATCTTCGGCGGCATCGCCGTCGCCATCGGCGCGTTCACCATCGCCCGCCGCACGCTCGAGACGATGGGGAGCGACATCACGGAGCTGCCGCTGACGGCCGCCATCGTGGTCGCGTCGGTCAGCTCGACGCTGGTGGTGTTCCTCTCCTGGCTCGGCATCCCCGCGAGCTTCGTCGTCATCGCGACCGTCTCCATCATCGGGCTGGGCTGGGGTCGGGCGACCCGGCCGATGACCGTCCCGGAGGCGGTCACCGCCGACGACCCACCCCGGGTGTCGGTCGACGCGCTCGCCGCCGACGAGGAGGGCGAGGAACTGCCACCCATCGGCGAGGAGTCACCGGAGCGGACCGACGCGGGCGACCTGTTCAACCCCGCGACGACCGCCCGGGTCGTCCTGATGCAGAACGTCGTCCCCGCCATCGCCACGGCCGGAGCGTACCTCACGTTCCGGTTCGTCCCGATCTTCGGGTTCTGACCCGGGGGCCGGCGACCGCTCGCGGGCCGACCGCCGGGCGACACGAGTGAGCAGCGTTTTGCCGACGCCGTCCCCAGCACCGCCAATGGTGTACGAGCTGAAGCCGCCGGTGGAGGGGTCACCGGGGCTGTTGATGTTCACCCACAAGGAGCGCCCCTACTTCTTCGACCCGCCGGAGCCGCTTGCCCGGCGGCTCGTCGCGCTGAAGGAGCGCTACGTCCTCGGGATGCAGTGGGGGGCCTACCACGCCGACGTGGGCGAGACGCCGTACGTCGACTTCCAGATGGCTTGTCCCGGGACGGTGGACTGGGCACCCGGCGCCGACCCGCGGCTCATCGAGCTGTGCTCGCGGGACTTCACGCCCTCGCGTTTCCGGCCGATGGACGTGCCCCAGCAGTGGGACGTGTTCAGCGTCGGCCACCCCATCACGGTCAAGCGGTACTCGGAACTGCTCGACGCCGTCCGCGAGTGCTTCGACCGCGGTGTCGACCTCGACGTCCTGCTCGTCTGTGCGATCCCGGAACCGCCCGACGAGCTGACCGGCTACTGGGACACCGAGTTCTTCGAGAAGTACGAGGCCGACTTCACCGACGCCGAGCGCGAGCGTATCGACCTCGGGGTACCCGTCGAGGCGTCGTTCGGCGACCGGCCGCTCCACCCCATCCCGAACGAGGTGTTCCCGTACCTCTACAACGCCTCGCGCGGGTTCACGCTGTTCTCGCGCGAGGAGGGGCAGTCGAAGGTGGTCCACGAGGCGCTCTGCTGTGGCACCCCCGTCGTCGTCCACGAGGACCTGAAGGGCGGCGGCCGGGACAAACTCGACGGGACGAACTCGCTCCAGTTCGGCGACGTGGACGAGGCGGCCGACGCCTTCCAGGCGCTCGCCGAGGGCGACGTGCCATCCTTCGACGCGGAGCCGCTCCGCCGTGAACTGGTCGAGGAGTTCACCGGCCCCGTCTTCGAGGAGCGGGTCCGCGAGGTGTACGCCGACCTCGGCCGCCCGTACGAGGGGGACCTGGAGACGACGGACCTGGCGTTCAAGCTGGGGAGCCACACGGTCACGCTGCCCGGATCGATGCGCTCGGGAAACACGAACGACCTGCGCTCGCGCGAGGCGTTCGTCCGGTTCGTCGACTACAAACTCGGGGCGGAGACGCCGCTCGCCGACCGGGCGACCGCCCGCCGGGCCGACGCCGAGGCGACGGTCGCCGACCTCCGGGCGTCCGGCCCCGAGGCGCTTGCCGGGCGCGTCCTCCGGGCGGTCGACCGTCGCGTTCCGCTGGCGCTCCACGAGACGGTCGCCCGCGCGTACCGCCGGGTCGCGGACGACGGGCCGGCAGGAGTGTCGGGGACACCCGACGACGAGAGCCGGAGTTAAGTCCGCTCCCGACGCACCCTCACGCATGTCGGTGGGACGGTTCGGCCAGGAACTGCTCGCCCGGCTGGGGATGACCGCCCGCCTCGACCGGCCGGACTACCGCCACCGGAGCGCGGTGCTGATGTACCACTCCGTCCGACCGGCCGACGAGTGCCGACCCGGGACCTCGGACGTGGCCGTCGAGGAGTTCCGGTCCCACCTCGAGTACCTCACCGGCAACTTCGAGGTGGTCGACCTGCCGGACGTCCGGTTGAACGACGGCCGCGGCGTCGGCCGCAAGCACGTCGCGCTCACCTTCGACGACGGCTACCGGGACTTCTACACCGAGGTTCGTCCGCTGCTCCACGAGTTCGAGGTGCCCGCGACGGTGTTCGTCTGCCCGGCGCTGCTGGACAACGCCTGCCCCCGCGAGCAGGTGATGAACACCGGTCACATGTTCGATGTGCTGACCAGCGACCAGGTGCTCGAACTGGCCGACGACCCGCTCGTGACCGTCGGGAACCACACCCGGACCCATCACAACGTGGGCGCCCACCACGACCGCGACATCATCCGCGAGGAGGTCGTCGGCGCCCAGCGCGACCTCGAGGAGCGGTTCGGCATCGAGTGCGACCGCTTCTGCTACCCGAACGGGGGCTTCAACGACACCTCGGTCCCCATCGTCCGCGAGACCCACGAGATCGCGACGATGAACGAGTCCCGGCGGCCGCTGCTGGGCAGCGAGGACCCAGCCCTGGTGCCGCGGGTCGACGCGGGCCTGCCGTTCCGGCGCTGGCGCTGGAACATGAGCGACCTGAACGGCGAGTTGATGCTGGCTGCCCGGGTGGCCGGGTTCGATGTTCCTTGACCGATCCTGGATCTGTGGGGGATATTCGGGATGTATATCTCGACTTCAACGATTATCCTGCCATATGCGGACCAGTCCCCGCGCGTTCTGCACCCGGTTGAGCGTCGTCTTCGCCGTCTCCAGCACGACGTACGTCGCGACGACGCCGAGGGTCACGTCCGAGGAGTAGTACATCCGTCCCAGCTCGGCCTCGGGCACCGTCTCCGGCTCGCGGCCGGCGTCGAACCGCTCGACGGCGTCGGCCACGAGCGGGACGCCCGCGCGGTGCTTGCGCCCCTCGAGTTCCGACCACGTCAGGCAGTCAGCGAGGTCGACCTCGCGCTCGGCGGCGATGGCGCCGGCGTCCAGGTCCTCGGTCAACTGGAGCAGCGTCACCCCACCCGTCTCCACGCGGTCGAGATAGTTCCAGAGGTGCGTGTAGACGCCGCGGTACCGCCGGATATCGCCGTGGTGGTAGGAGAGGACGCCGTACTCGGGCGCGGTCAGCACGTCGCCCGCGAGGATGCCGACGCCGTTCTGGAGCGCCACGTCGGTGGCGGCGATGCGGTCGACCGCGTCGGGCGGGAAGCGGACGCCCGGGCCGTCGTCGACGGGGTCGAGCGAGACGAACCGGCGCTCCATCTCCGGGCCGCGTGCCAGGTCCGGGATGTCGACGCGCCCGCCCGGCCCGGGGTCGTGCCCGTCCGTGTCCGTGCGGACGACGAGCGTGACGCGGGCGTCGGTCCGGCGGGCGGTCTCGACGAGGGCGTCGGCCAGCCAGTCGCGGAGGTGGTCACGACCGAGGAGGAGCGCGAGCCGCTCGATAGCCATGTCCGGTCGGCGCCCGCGCGCGGCAAGAGGCTACCGTTCGCCGGCAGGCGGGGCGTGGCCGGCACGCTACTCCGTCCCGCCCGCATCCCCGCCGCCATCCGTCTCCGCACGGGCCTCGCCCGTGACGCCCGCCTCGGCCTGGGTCGCATAGAGGTCGGCGTACTGGCCGTCCTGCGCGAGCAGTTCCTCGTGCGGGCCGGCCTCGGCGATGCGGCCGTCATCGAGCGCGTAGATGCGGTCGGCGCCCACGACCGTCGAGAGCCGGTGCGCGATGGCGACGATGGCGTAGTCGCGCTCCATCTCCTCGATGGCGGTGTGGACACGCTCCTCCAGGCCGGTGTCGAGGTCCGACGTGGCCTCGTCGAGGACGAGCACGTCGGCCTCCTTCAGGAGCGCGCGGGCGATGGCGACGCGCTGGCGCTGGCCGCCCGAGAGCCGGACGCCGTCGTCACCGAGTTGCGTCTCGAGGCCGGCGGGCAGGTCGTCGGCGAACTCCGTGACCTGCGCGACCTCGCAGACGTGCCGGACCTCTGCGTCCGTGGCGTCCCGGTTGCCGACGGTCAGGTTGTACCGGAGGGTGTCGTTGAAGATCCAGGGCTGCTGGCGGACGACGCTGACCCGCGAGCGCCACTCGCGGCGGTCGAACGTGCGGATGTCCGTCCCGTCGGCGCGGATCGCGCCCGAATCCGGCTCGTACAGCCGAGTCAGCAGCGAGACGACCGTGGACTTCCCGGCGCCGGACTGCCCCACGAACGCGACGAACTCGCCGCGCTCGAAGCCGAAGGAGACGCCGTCGAGGACCCGCTCGTCGCTCCCCGGGTAGGAGAAGACGATGTCGTCGAAGGCGAGTTCGTCGACCGGCGTCGGGACGGGGTCGCCGCCTTCCCGTTCGGCGCTGGCCTCCAGTGAGTCCACGAACCGCTCCATCCGGACCACGTGGGGGAGGTCACCCTCCGCGCGGTAGTAGAGGTCGTTCACGTCCGAGACCTTCGGTGCGAGCCGGAACATCGCGAACAGGAACACCGCCAGGCGGGAGACGGGGAGGCCGAACACGGCGAGTCCCAGGTACAGCAGGCCGAAGACGGTGAGCGCGCTGACCCACTGGTAGATCTCCCTGAACGCCGCCTGGTTCCGTCGGAGGAGCACGTTCGCCCGGGCGTACGTGTCCACCGCCTCGACGAAGTCCTCGAACAGTTCCCCGGCGACGCCGAACAGCTTCACGTCCCGGATGCCCTGGGTGCCCGCCTGTACCGATTCCTGGACGCGCTCGTTGGCGGCGGCGATGCGGTCGCCGACCTCGTAGCCGGACTCGAACCGCGTCCGCACCACGAGCGTCGTCCCGCCGAGGACGACCCCCGTCAGGAGGGTCAGCTGTGGCGCGAGGTACAGCGCCAGCCCGAGGTAGGCGGCCGAGACGAGCGCCGCCTCCAGCAGCCGTGTCCCGTTCTTGATGAACCCGCCCGCGTAGCGGGCCTGCGTGACGATGGCGTTCAGGATCTCGTCGGAGCCGTTCCGGTCGTAGTAGCCCACCCGTGCGTCCAGCGCCCGGTCGAACGCGCGGGTCTGGAGGTCGCGGACGTAGGCGGTCTGGAGGACGGCCCGGAGGTAGGCGACGACGAAGGAGGCTGCGTGCCGGGCCGTCATCACCACGGCGACCCCCGCGACGGCGGTCTCCAGCGTCAGCGGCACGCCGAGCAGGTCGTAGGTGGCGACGAACGCCGCGAGGATGCCGGTCGTGTCGCTGCTGGTCCCCTGGGCCAGCTCGATGATGGGGAGGATGAAGCCCGCACCGACCCCGGAGAGGACGGCGGCGACGACCGCCAGCACGACGACCGCGACGGTCGTCAGCGGCCGATATGCGGCGACGGCACGAACCGCTGCGACCTTCTCGCGGCGGCTCACCGCTGGGGCCTCGGGATCCGGGTTCGGCCCCGCCTCCTCGTTCATTGGGTCCGTTTCGGTGGTGGCTGGTGAAAAGTCCGAGTGTTCGCGTCGGCGCCCGGCGACGGGGTCGAACGCGCGTGGCCGGGACCCCATGCCCGAACCGCCGCCGAAACCGACCCGGTAAGCAAAGAACCGAGCGATCTGTGGCAATATCTGTGTCTGAACCGGAATGGGGGCAAATTTTATCACCTCTACCGTCGCGCCCCCGAGTGAGGTGTGCTACCATGACATCCAACGTGGAGACACAACTGCTCGGACGGGAGGTCTCGTTCTCCATCTCCGAACCGTGGCTGGCGTACTGGCTGGTGATCATGCGGCTCGGGGTGGGGTGGTGGATGCTCCATGCGGGACTCGATAAGTTCCTGGCCTGGCCGTTCAACGCGGGCTGGTTCGTCGGCGGCGCCGCGCAGGGGACGAGCCTCGGCCCCATCGTGACCCTGTTCGCCGACGGCGCACTCCTCGCGTTCGTCAACGTCGCCATCCCGGTCGGCCAGGTGCTCATCGGGCTGGGGCTCGTCCTCGGCGCGCTGACGCGGCTGGCGTCGTTCTTCGGCGCCTTCCTGATGGCGTTCTTCTACTTCATCAACGGCGAGACCGGTGGCTGGTCCCACGGCGTCATCACGGGCGAACTGCTGGGCCTGCTCATCTTCGCCATGATCGCCACGCTCGGCGCCGGCCGCGTCCTCGGCGTCGACGCGTACCTCGCGAAGTCGGATCTCGTACGGAACAATCCGCGGCTGCGGTACCTCGTAGGGTGAGACAGTATGAGTGAACTCGACACGGCGGACAAGGTCGCGGCGTACGGCGGCGGTGGCCTCGTGGTCCTCGGGACGGTGGTCATCGGCCTGCTCGAGGTCATCGCCGGGTCACCACACCCGGTCGACGGCGAGGGACAGATCGTCCACGAGGCGCTCGTTCCGCTCGAGGTCCGGTCGTACATCATCCTCCTCGGACTGCTCATCTGGATGCTGTACGCCGTCTACAAGGTGGCGGCGTCACCGCCGAAGGGTGAGGAGCCGACGAAGTCCGAGGCCGCAGCGTAGGCGGTCCGGTCCTCCGGAACCGATTCTTCGACGCCCGGTGCACGACGAGAGTAACCCGAAATACGGGGAAAACGCCGCACTGTGGGGTTCTGCGGGAGAGCCGTCCGGTCTACTGGAACCCGATGCGACCGCCGCCCTTCCGTGGACTCGTGTCGGCGCCGCCGCCCTTGAAGTCGTCCTCGATGCGGTCGTAGTAGTCGCGGATGTCCTCGTTGATGGTCGGGCGCACGGACTCGAGCGCCTGCCGGAAGTGGCGCATCTCTACGATATCGGCGTCGTCGCTCTCGCGGAGCGCCTCGATGGCGGCCTCGCGGGCGATGGACTCGATGTCGGAGCCGACGTAGCCCTCGGTCAGTTCCGCGAGTTCCCGCAGCGAGACGTCCGGCGAAAGCGGCGTATCGTCCGTGTGGATGCGGAAGATCTGCTCGCGGCCGTCGACCTCGGGCTCGCCGATGTAGACCAGCCGGTCGAACCGGCCCGACCGGATGAGTGCCGGGTCGATCATGTCCGGGCGGTTGGTCGCGCCGATGACCATCACGTCGCCCATCTCCTCCAGCCCGTCCAGCTCGGTGAGGAGCTGGTTGACGACGCGCTCGGAGACGTTCGAGCCGACATCGCCGCCGCGGCCGGGCGCCAGCGAGTCGAGTTCGTCGAAGAAGATGACCGTCGGGGCCACCTGCCGGGCCTTCCGGAACGTCTGCCGGATGGCCTTCTCGGACTCGCCGACCCACTTCGAGAGGAGCTGTGGGCCACGCACCGAGATGAAGTTGGCGTTGGTCTCGTTGGCCACGGCCTTCGCCATCAGCGTCTTCCCGGTGCCGGGCGGGCCGTACAGGAGGACGCCGGCAGGTGGTTCGACCCCCATCCGGGTGAACTTCTCGCGCTGGGTCATCGGCCACTCGATGGACTCCTGGACCTGGCCCTTGGCCTCGTCCAGGCCACCGACGTCGTCCCAGGTGACCTTCGGGAGTTCGACGAGGACCTCGCGCATCGCCGACGGCGAGACCTCGTTCAAGGCCCCGCGGAAGTCGTCGCGTTTGATGATCATCCGGTCGATGAGGCTCGGCGGGATGTCCTCCTCGTCGAGGTCGATCTCGGGGAGGTAGCGCCGGAGCGCCTTCATCGCGGCCTCCTTGGTGAGGCTCTCGATGTCGGCACCGACGAAGCCGTGGGTCTCGTCGGCCATGTGATCCAGCGAGACGTCGTCCGAGAGGGGCATCCCGCGGGTGTGGATCTGGAGGATCTCCTTCCGTCCGGTCTCGTCCGGGACGCCGATCTCGATCTCGCGGTCGAACCGCCCCGGCCGACGGAGCGCGGGATCCACGCTGTCGACGCGGTTCGTCGCGGCGATGACGATGACCTGGCCGCGCGACTCGAGGCCGTCCATCATCGTCAGCAGCTGTGCGACGACGCGGCGCTCGACCTCGCCGGTCACGTCCTCGCGCTTGGGCGCGATGGAGTCGAGCTCGTCGATGAAGATGATGGAGGGGCTCTCCTCGGAGGCGTCCTCGAAGATCTCCCGGAGCTGCTGTTCGGACTCGCCGTAGTACTTCGAGATGATCTCCGGGCCCGCGATGGAGAAGAAGCTCGCGGAGGTCTCGTTGGCGACCGCCTTCGCCAGCAGGGTCTTCCCGGTGCCGGGCGGCCCGTGGAGTAGCACCCCCTGGGGTGGCTCGATGCCGAGCTTCTTGAAGATCTGCGGGTGCTTCATCGGCAGCTCGACCATCTCGCGGACGCGCTGGATCTCGTTCGAGAGGCCGCCGATGTCCTCGTACGTGATGCCGCCGCCGGTCTTCTCGAAGCCGGAGATGGGCTCCTCGCGGAGCTCGACCTCGGTGTCCTCGGTGACGAGCACGACGCCCTCCGGGTCCGTCTCGACCGCGATGAGTGGGATCGCCTGGCCGGGCGACCGCATGAATGGGTGGTTGGTCGAGGACATCACCGGGACGATGTCGTGTTCGACGACGGGTCGCTTGAGGATCTGGCGTTTGACCATGCCGGCGGCGTCGGAGCCGAACTGGACGCTCGCCTCCTCCGGCGGCGCCAGGACGAGGCGGTCGGCCTTGGTGGCCTCGGCCTTGCGGATCTCGACGCGCTCGCCGATGCCGACGTCGGCGTTCTGGCGCGTGAACCCGTCGATGCGGACGGTGTCCGTGTTCCAGTCCTGGCGGTCGGCGCGCCAGACCTTCGCCGCGGTCCGGTCGCCCCCCTCGATCTCGATGATGTCACCTGGGCTGAGCTTCAGGTGCAGCAGCGTGTCCGGGTCGAGGCGTGCGATGCCGCGCCCCGAGTCGTTGGGGTACGCCTTCGCCACCTCCAGTTGAACCTCGTTCATGGTAGGAGTGGTATACTGGGGAAGTCAACGCCCGCGGCGATATGTCTTGTGTTCACACGGGGGCGTCGACCCGGCAGCACGGGGTGGTCCTCAGTCCCGGCCGCCGAACCGCTCGTCGATCTCCTCGGGTGAGAGGGCGCCGATGGGCTCGTCGTCGTCACCCTCGGCGTCGCCACGGTCGGCTGACCCGGTCGTGGTCGTCTCGGCGGCCTCCAGGCCGACGAGCTGGACGTACACCCGCGCGGCGACGGCGGCGCCGAACGCCGTGACGAGCGCGCCGAGGACGACCCCGAGCGCGGCCGCGGTGGTCTCGCCCAGCGGCGTGATCCCGATAAGGCTCCCGGGGAGGGTGGCGACCTGCCCGACCAGAACCACGACCAGCAGGACGAACAGCACCCGGAGGCGGTGTCCGGCGACCAGTCGCCAGGAGCGCCGGAGCGCGGGGACGATGCCGGCGCCCTCGACCGCGACGACGGCCCGCACCTGGTAGAACGCCACCGCGAGGAAGATGCCCGGCAGGAGGAACGCGAGGAAGCCGACGAAGACGGCGACGGCCGCCAGCGAGTTCGCCACGAACGAGACGAACGAGCGGGCCGTGAGCCCGGCGAGCGCCTCGCGCGGGAACGCGCGTGCGTCCCGCACGAAGACCCGGATGGCGAACACGTTGAGGGTCTCGGCGAGCAGCGCGGTCACGAGCACCAGTCCGACGGCCGTGCTCGGCTCGACCGGGAGCGCGAGCGGTGACGGGTCGGCCAGCGGCGGGAAGTCCGCCGGGGTCGCTGCGGAGTTCTCGATGACGAACGCCCGGATCCGCGGGGTGGCCGCCGCGAACAGGCTGGTCGTCGCGACGGCGCCCGCGAAGCCCACGAACAGGTACCCGACCAGGAGCGCGAGTCCCGCCGGTCGGCCGAGGCGTCGCGCGGCACCGCCGAGCGCGTCGCCGACCAGGAGCCGGTCGGGGACGGTCCCGCCGCTGGTGTCGGTATCGGGTCGGTTGTCACTGTCGCCGTCCGGCGCCCGGTCGATGGGGTCACCGCGGCTGTCGTCGGGCACGTCAGGGCCAGTCGTCGCGGTCGTCCTCGGTCGACTCGGCCGATCCGCTCTCGGTGTCCGGCTCACCGAGTTCCCAGCCCGCCGCGTCGGCGGCCTGCTCGACGGGGAGGTACTCCCACCCGACGCGGTCGGCGAGGTCGGCGTCCTCGTCGCTCGTGCCGACGAAGACGTGCCGGTCCGTGTCGAACTGCTGTTTGACGTTCTCGAGGGACTCCTCGCGGCCCCGGGGGCCGGAGAAGAAGTCCTGTCGGATGCGGTTCTTCCGGGTGAAGTTCGTCACCACGTAGGTCGGCTCCTCCGAGACCACGCCGACGTACTTGCTCCACGTGCGCGCGTCCGAGAAGACGGCGTCCGGCTCGGCCAGCCGCTTCAGGGCCGCCAACTCGAACGCGAGGGTCATGTCGCTCGAACCGCCGCCTCCGTCCATACCCGCCCGTCCCCGCCGGCCGGAGAAAACGCTTTGGAAAGGGGCCGCGCGGCTGGTGGCTGCGCCGCCAGCTACTCGGCCCCCGGCGCAGCCGAGCAATCGCTCGGCCGCAAGCGGCGGTGTCGAACGCCGGAGTCGTGACCACGCTCATGTCGCCCCCGCCGCTACCGCCGTGCGTGCCCTCCCGCTCGCTCGTGATCGCGACGGCCGACGCGCTCCCCTTCGCCCTCATCGGGACCCTCGTGGCCTTCCTGGGCGGCCGACGGCTGGCGGGGACCGGATTCGGACTGCTGGGCGCGGGGCTCGCCGGAGTCGCGCTGCTCGTGGGGCTCGCCGCCATCAGCCTCGCGCGGGCGGACGAGCGGCCGTTCGTGCTCTGCCGGACGGCGGTGAACCTCCTGTGGTTCCACTGAGCCGGTGGCCGCTCATCCGCCCCTACTTGAGTGTGCGGCGCGCACCCTGCGAACAGTTGACGGGGGCGCCATAGGGCGGTTTCATCGGCCGCTTCGACAACACTTATATAGAACCGCTGACTGTCTTTCGAACGACTATGGCACAGCAGCAGCGCATGGGCGGACAGCCGATGTTCATCCTCGCCGAGGACTCCCAGCGGACCCGCGGCGAGGACGCACAGTCCTCGAACATCCAGGCCGGGAAGGCCATCGCCGAATCGGTACGCACGACACTCGGGCCGCGCGGCATGGACAAGATGCTCGTGAGCGACGACGGCGACGTCGTCATCACGAACGACGGGGCGACCATCCTCGACAAGATGGATATCGAGCACCCGGCCGCGCAGATGATCGTCGAGGTCGCCGAGACCCAGGAGGAGGAGGTCGGCGACGGTACGACGACCGCCTCCGTCCTCGCGGGCCGACTCCTCGCGCAGGCCGAGGATCTGCTGGAGGACGACGTCCACCCCACGACCATCGTCGAGGGTTACCACGAGGCCAGCGCGCTCGCGCTGGAGGCCGTCGAGGAGATGACGCTGGACGAGGAACTCGACGACGACCTTCTGCAGAAGGTCACCGAGACCTCGATGACCGGCAAGGGCACCGGCGACGTCGACGCCGAGGCGCTCGCCGAGACCGTCGTCGCCGCGGTCCGCGCGGTCGAGAGCGAGGACGGCGTCGACCGCGAGAACGTCACGGTCCGGACCCAGACGGGCGCCTCCTCCTCCGCGACGGAGCTGGTCGAGGGCGTCATCGCCGACGAGGAGCCGCTCCACGAGGATATGCCCCGCTCGGTGGAGGACGCGACCGTCGCCGTCCTCGACGTGGACCTGGAGATCCGCGAGGCCAACATCGACGCCGAGTACGACATCACGGACGTCGACCAGCTGAACCAGGCCATCGAGGCCGAGCAGTCCGAGCTGCGCGGCTACGCCGAGACCCTCTCCGAGGCCGGCATCGACGTGGCCTTCGTCACCGGTGACGTCGAGGACACGGTCGCCTCCTACCTCGCCGAGTTCGGCGTCCTCGCGTTCGACTCCATCTCCGACGACGACGCCGGCGCCATCGCCCGCGCGACGGGCGCGAAGACGCTCGGCTCCGTCGACGACCTCGACAGCGACGACTTCGGCCACGCCGACCGCGTCCGCGTCGAGCGCTTCGCCGGCGACGACCTCGTCTTCGTCGAGGGCGGCGCGGCCGCCGAGGCCGTCACCGTCCTCGCCCGCGGCGGCACCGAGCACGTCGCCGACGAACTGGAGCGCGCCCTCAACGACGCGCTCGACGTCGCGACCGCCGCGCTCGATTCCGGCGGCGTCGTCCCCGGCGCCGGCGCCTCCGAGATCGCCATCGCCGACCACATCCGCTCGGGCTCGGCCGGCATCGAGGGCCGCAAGCAGCTCGCCGTCGAGGCCTTCGCCGACGCCATGGACGTCATCCCGCGCACGCTCGCGGAGAACACCGGCATGGACCCCATCGACGCACTGGTCGACCTCCGCTCGCGCCACGAGGAGGAGGGCGTCGCCGGCCTCATCTCCGAGGGCCAGACGGGCCACGTCGGCGACCCCGTCGAGTACGGCATCCTCGACCCCGCCGCCGTCAAGCGCGAGGCCGTCGAATCCGCGACCGAGGCCGCGACGATGATCGTCCGCATCGACGACGTCATCTCGTCGAGCTAACGTCGTAAATCGGGCGTTTTATCTTAGAAGTCTATATTTGTAATCTTGTTTCTCAAATTAGGAATTAATGTCTTAATCTGACGCATTATTCGCGCTCGACGGAGCCACCTACGAAGCCCTCGCGCTCTCGACCAGCCGGGAGTCGCTGCGCTCCTCGCGGTCCGGGCATGCGGTGGCCTCCCTCCGGTCGGCCACCGTTCCGGGCGTGCGCTCCGGTGCTTGCTTCCTCCGGGCTGGATCGAGAGCGCTCGCCCTTCGAGTCCACCAGGGACGTGGAACGTTGCACGGAGCGGCGCCCCTGCCCTTCCCCAGGTCGCGCGGGCTCCACTATCGTTCCGCCACGCGCTCCCGGCCCGTGGATTGTGGTGGGTCGCGCACGCCTGTCAGTCGAACCGGCGCACGCTGGCTGGCGGCGACCGTCCCCGCGAGCGAGTTCAGCTCGCGAGCCCCGGCGGCGGGCGCCGCCCGTCTCTACGCGCGCGAGGGCCGAGGAGCGCAGCGGCAGCGAGCACCGGAGGCGGCTGGGGAGGTACGAGGTCCACCGCTACCGACTGACCACCATGCGGTCCTGGTGGACTCGAAGGGCGAGGGCGCTACGGGAAGCCCGGCGACGCAAGCACCGCAGGCCGCCTCTGGCGGCCGAGGAGCGCAGCGAGCCGCGCGACCGTAGGGGCCGAGGGCTTCGTAGTCGTCTCCACCGTCACCGCCAGCGAAGCAGCCATGAGATACGTGTGCTAGCGACCGAACCCCTCAAGACGCCGACCAGCCTACGCCCGACTGGCAGAGGGAGCCCGGCTCCCGTGCGCGACATGGCGCACGAGGAAAGTCCCCCCACCGTCCGGGCGGGCGACCGGGTGCAAACCCGGGACGGGAGACCGTCGGCTCTGGAACAGCAACGAGACCCCCCGGTCCGAGTGATGAGACACGAGGGGCCGCGAGGCCCCCCGGCGCGAGCGGGCGCCGCCCACGAGCGCGCGAAGCGAGCCGCGAGGCGAGCCAGATAACCTGTCGAACGCCGACGACCGGGAACGGATGGAACGGTGAATCCTCGCCGGTGCAAGCCCGCCGCGCTGGTAGCCCGGACGCTGCGGCGGGTGCTCAGCCGAATGCCGGGACGAACAGAAGGGGGCTTACTCCCCTCAGCCACCACGCCCGCGAGCGGCCGCGCCGGGCGGCGCCCGGCGGTGATTCCCGGGCCGACAGGTCGCCGCCGGGCTTTTGATAGGGGGTCGCATACGGACGAGTATGGAATCCGTACGCAAGGGCCTCCGCTCCGAGCAGATCACGAAGGACACGTACGAGCGGCTGGTGTGTGCGGAGTGTGGCGAGAACCTCGACACCCGGGACAACCCGGAGGGGCTCGGGAAGATCCGGCGGTGTCCGGAGTGCGGCCGCGAGTGGCAGCAGGTCGGATAGCGCAGGGGGCCGTGCCCCGGGCGGGTGGCCGTCGGTCGTCCCGGCCGAGGGTGTCGGTCGTCCCGGCCGAGGGGTGTCGGTCGTCCCGGCGGTCACCATCTCCCGGAGCGACCGACGCGTGTCGGACGGCCACCGAACGGTTTTGTGCCCGCGTCACCCAGATGAGGCAGTGAGTACCGTCGCGGAGTGGACAGACGCGCTCGCGGAGGCCGGGGAGCTGACGCCGGGCATCGTCGACCGCATCATCGGGGCGCACGGCACGCGCGGCCGGCGCGCCATCGAGGCGGTCGGGGAGCGACGCGTCAAGGAGTACCGCGACTTCACCGTCGTCGTCGGCCACAGCGAGGAGTACGTCGTCGAGGACGGCGCCTGCACCTGCGAGGACAGCCAGTACAACCTCGACGCCGACGACCCGGACGAGCTCTGCTGGCACGTCATCGCCGCGAAGATCGCCCCCCGAGTCGACGCCGTCGACCACCACGATATGTGGTACTCCGACGTGCGCGAGTTCATCTGAGCGATGGCCGGGAGCGAGCACGGGACGGGCGGGGACGACCAGCCGGA
The DNA here is from genome assembly GCF_029338515.1 of Haloglomus litoreum. Lineage (GTDB taxonomy): Archaea > Halobacteriota > Halobacteria > Halobacteriales > Haloarculaceae > Haloglomus > Haloglomus litoreum. The sequence goes on from NZ_CP119988.1 coordinate 983,255, forward strand.
GTCCGGGAGCGGCGACCCCGGGTCGCCGGTCGTCCCGGTCCTGGGGCGGCCGCTGGTCCGCGCGGAGTTCTGGGCGATACTGCTGGCGGTCGCCGCACTCGCGTTCGGGAGCCTCGCGGCCGCCCGCGCCGCGGGCGCCGTCGGCGGTGACCCGCGGCTCATCGGGGCGGCGGCGCTGGCGCAGGCCAGCCTCGCCGCCCACTACGCCCGCCGACCGATGGGGTACGCTCGCGGAACGCTCCCCGTGCCGGGTCACTGGTACCGCATCGTGGCCGTCGTCGCCGTCGGGATGGCGGCCGGCGCCGTCGCGACGGTCGTCCTCGGGTGACTCATCGAGCGGTGCGCCGTGGCCCAACACTGATTGTCGGAGGGCCCCGAGAGCCACGCCATGTCCGGGTCCCCGACGACCGTCTGTTTCGACCTCGACGACACGCTGTGTCGCCCGGCGACACCACGGGACGAGCAGGTGGCGGCGCTGTTCCAGCGGGCGGACGTGGCGCCGTTCTTCGACGCGACGGACCTCCACCGTCGCGCGAGCGAGATCGACGCCGACTCCGAGGCGGCGTTCGCCCGGCGGCTGTTCGGCGGACTCGTCCGCGAGCAGGCACCACCGACCGTCGCCGGTGACGACCCCGACGCGGTGACGCGGGCACTCGTGACGGCCGCGGCCGAACTCGACGCCGAGCGCGACGCCTCCGACGTGGTCGCGGTCGAGGGGGCCCGAGCGGTGCTCGCCGACCTCGGGGAGACCCACCGGCTGGCGCTGGTCACCAACGGCGGCCGCGACCGGCAGCTCGCGAAGCTGGAGGCGCTGGACCTGGTCGATGCCTTCGACGCCCGGGTCTACGCCGAACCGGGCGAACCGGTCAAGCCGGACCCGGCCCCGTTCGAGCGGGCGCTCGACGCGGTGGCGGCGACGCCCGGGGAGACGGTCCACGTCGGGAACTCGCTGACCTCCGACGTCGGCGGCGCCCACAACGCCGGGCTGACGAGCGTCTGGCTCCCGGACGAGCACTCCCCCCGTGACGGGCCGGAGCCGCACCACCGCGTGGACGCGCTCCCGGAGGTGCCGGGGCTCGTCCGGGCGATGGGGGACTGAGCCCCCGACCGTTCACTCGCTGGTCTCCGTCGTCCCCTCGCGCTCGGTCTTCCGGAGGATGAACGGCCCGATGGAGAGGGTGCGGCCGGTGATGGTCGCGATGCGGAGGACGTACGACAGGAGGACGAGGAAGGGGAGGAGCGCCAGCGCCGTTGCCGTACAGACCACCAGGGCCGCGGCGTCGATGCCGATGGGCGTGGTCGGCGGGGCCGCCGAGGCGTCGAAGAAGGCCAGCACGGAGACCGTCACCACCAGCGACGGGAGCGACGCGAACAGCACCAGCCGCGACAGGTCGACCAGTTCCGACTGGAAGTAGAGCGTCTTGAAGTGCTCGCGTGCGGGCCCGAACAGCCGGAGGAGGTCCTCCAGTTCCTCGAGCACGTTGCGGGTCTCCTCGTCGAGTTCGTCCCCGTATGCCTTGCGGAGGCGCCGGGCACGGTAGAGCTTCCGGGAGTACTCGAAGTCCAGCGCCGCGTCGACGACGTCGTACCGTCCGAACGTCGCTCCGGAGAGTGAATCAATCACCTGGTCGGCGGCCGTCTTCACGCCGTCGGCGAGGTCCCGCACGCCCTTGCCCGCCTCGTCCTCGCGGTCCTCGCCGACGGCGTCACCCAGGTCATCGGCCCGGGAGGCGGCGGCCGCGACCATCGCCCGGAGGAACGCGGAGGGTTCGGCCGGCGCGACGGGGTCCTCGAGGTGGTCGGCCACGTCGCTCCGGAACTCCATCGCCCCGGCCATCCGCTCGCGCTGGTCGCCGGCCGCGCCCAGCTCCTGCGAGAGGACGAGCTGGTTCAGCGTCAGCACCAGCGTCACGCCCGTGACCGTGGCGCCGACGAGCGCCTGGAACAGCGTCTCGACGGGGTCGCCCGTCCGGACCGCGGCCTCCGCGCCGGGCACGACGATCACGACGAGCAGGAGCCCGGCCAGCAGCCCGGCCAGCAGCCCGGCCGTCACCAGCCGGCGGTCGGCCTCGACCAGCAGGTAGGAGAGTCTGGTGTCACGGCCGGCCCGCTCGGCGATGGTCTCCTCTGCGTCGGCACCCACGTCCGCCGTCGTCGCGCTGTCGCTCACGGCCACACCACCCGCCGGGTCGGCGACGACGCCACGCGATCCATACCCGGGAGGAGAGTCGTCAGCCTCTTAGTGATTGACGAAGCCGGGGATCGGCGGCTCCGGTCGAGAACGAGGTGCAGGCCGCGCGGCGCGTGACGCGAGTCCCGACGGGTGGTCGCCCCCGTCAGTTCGACTCGTCCTCGGCCTCCTCGTCCTCCTTCAGGTCGGCCAGCTCGGCCTCCAGCTCTGGATCGGCGGTCTCGTCCGTCTCGCCGGCGTCCCCACTCGCGGCGGACTCCTCCGCCGGCGACTCGACCTCGGTGCTCCCGCGCCCGGCCTCGGCCTTCAGCGTCTCCAGCTCGGCCTCGACCTCGCTGTCGGACCGCAACTCCCGCAGTTCGCGGTCGAGTTCGTCCTCGTCGGAGAGCGCCTCGTCGAACGCGCCGGTCTCGGTCAGCTCGTCCATCGCCTCGGCGCGGGCCTCCATCTCGTCGGTCCGGTCGCGGGCGCGCTCGATGGCGCGTGCGGTCTCCTCCATCTCGTCGCCGACGCCGGTCATCGCCTCGGAGACGCGGGCGCTGGCCTCGGCGGCCTCGTAGCGGGCCTTCATCGTCTCCTTCTCCGTGCGGAACCGCTCGATGCGCTCCTGCAGCTCGTCCTTCTTCTCGACGAGCCGGTCCTGGGTGCCCTGGAGGTCGGCGATCTGGGCCTCCAGGTCCTCGATCTGGGTCATCTTCTGCTTCTTCTTCTCCAGGGCTCGCCGCGCGAGGTCGTCACGGCCGGCGTTCACGGCGTCGCGTGCCTGCTGGTTGTGTTTCTCGACGTTCTCCTCCAGCCGGCGTTTCTGGATCTCGAGGCGCTTCTTCTGGGTGGTCAGGTCCGCGATACCCTGCTTGACGTCCTGCAGCTCGTCGCGCATCTTCTCGTAGCTGTAGTCCAGCGTCTCGGAGGGGTCCTCCTGGCTGGAGACGAGGGCGTTCAGCTTCGACCGGATGACGTACGAGGCCCGCGAGAGGATTCCCATAGTCGGGCGTTGGACGGCCGTGGGCATAAATTTCCCATGTCGCCCGGCCGGTCCAGCCCCCGCCGCCGATACGCCGAAGGGGACGGATGACGAGGTTCACCCATGGACGCCGCCCACGTCACGGACTGCTTCCCCGAACTGGACGCCATCGGCGACGACTCGCTCCAGGCTGGCGTCGTGGACGCCTGGCTCGTCGCCGCCGACGAGGGCGGGGTCGCGGACCTCCGCTCGTTCCCCTGGCTCCCGCCGACCGAGCGCGACCTGGGTATCGCGGGCGAGGAGACGCTCGTCGGACACGTCCGCGACGTGGTCGCGTGTGCCCGCGCGCTCGCCGACGCGCTCACGACCCGCCGCGGGACCGACGTGGACCGGGACCTGCTGGTCGCGGGCGCCCTGGTCCACGACGTGTCCAAACTCGTCGAGTTCGACGGGATGGAGCCAACGCCGACGTACGACCTGCTCGGCCACCCTCACTACGGCGTCCACCTCGTCGCCGCCGCCGGACTGCCGGTGGAGTGCTCGCATATCGTCCTCTCGCACACCTCGCGGACGACCGTCGAGCCGGCGTTCCTGGAGGCCCAACTCGTCCGGCGGGCCGACGAGGTGGCGGCCGACGCCATCCGTGCGGGCGCTGTCGACGACCTGCGCGAGGCCTGAGCCGCCGCGCGACGGCCCGCACGAGCGACCGACAAGGATTAGCGCACGGCCCGCCGATGACGGGTATGGCAGACGACGAGGCCGACGTGGAGGTGGACCTGAAGCAGCGGCAGATGCGGCTGATGGGCGTCGGCTCCGCGCTCGCGGGGGTCCTCTTCCTCGCGGCGGCGACGATCAACGACGCACCCTACGGACCGATGGTCGGGGTCCTGGGCTTTCTCGGCATCGCGATGATGGTCTTCGAGTACACGGAGAACATGCAGCGCGGCATCTCGCTGGGGTTCCTCGTCAGCGGCGTCCTCGTGTGGCTCTACCCGGTCGTGGTGCCGGCCTCGCAGCGCTCGGCCATCTTCCTGGGGGCGCTGCTCGCGCTGGCGGGCGTATTCAACTTCGTGTTCGCGCAGTTCTCGGACCGGCTGCAGGCGTTCGGCGCGCGGCTGGGCGGTGGCGACGAGGACGCCGAGGAGGCGTGAGGCAGGCGATCACCACCGCTTCTGCGCCGAACGCGCCTCCCGAATCCGGATCCCGGAACCCGTATCGAGATGGGGTGTCGGGTGGAGACGTTCATCCGACTCTCCGCGTTCTGGGGTCCCACGTCTTCCGGTGACCCCTTTCCCGAGCGCACCTACTGGTGTGCAGTGAACGCACCGAGAGAGGTCGAGGCCGCTGTCCGGCCGGCAGCTCACTCCGATGGAACTCGTGCGCTAGCTGGCGGCCTCGGACCGGCTGGCATCAGTTCCACCCTCCAGCCACTGCACCAGGTAGTCGACGATGAGCCAGACACCGGCCAGTAACGCCACTACCGTTCCAGGTTCGTTCGCATTCGGCGTGGTGACAGCCAGCGCCAGAACGAGAACGGCGGTACATCGCCGAATCGTCCGCCGCGTCCGCTCGGCCTCGTTCATGTCGGAATCGTCCGACCCCTTCGGGGATAAAACACGGGTTCGTCCCGGTCGGTAACCCGGAGTCGTCCTGTCCACAACGATGCGGCTGGCGACGATGGCCGCTTCCCCGATGCGGGGACCGACCACGTCGCGTCCCGCCGGAGGGCGTGACGACGACGTTCGGGCCGTCGCTCTCACCGCCGGGACCGCCGGAAGCCGGCAGCATCCCCTCTCTACGTGTGTCGGGGCGGACGATCCCCCGGCATCGTCGAGAAACGTATCGCCGGCGCTCACGGGGACGAGGCCCTCGTACAGGCCGTCAGAAATCGAGAATCGCTACCGACGGCGGGTCGCGGCCGGTACGGCCCCTCGGGGGCGTCCTACTGCGTCGCCCGCGTCGGGGCGCCGGTCGTGCCGGCGTCGGTCTCGTAGCCCGCGAGCGCGAGCACGTCGTCGAAGAAGTCCAGCGAGTCGTTCGGGCCGGGGTTGGCCTCGGGGTGGTACTGGCGCGTGATGATGTCCAGTTCGTCGGACTCGAGTCCCTCGGGGGTGTCGTCGTTGACGTTGATCTGCGTGACCTCGAGCTGGTCGCCGGGCTCGTCGACGGTGTAGCCGTGGTTCTGCGTGGTCATCACGACGCGCCCGGAGCGGAGGTCGCGGACCGGCTGGTTGACGCCCCGGTGCCCGAACTCCATCTTCGTCGTGGAGCCGCCCAGCGCGTTGGCGACGACCTGCTGGCCCAGGCAGATGCCCGCCAGCGGCAGGTCGCCGACGTACTCGTCGACGAGCGCGGCGGCGGCCTCGAAGTTCTCCGGGTCGCCGGGGCCGTTCGAGACGAACAGGAGGTCCGGGTCGACGTGCTCGACGTCCGCGACCGTCGCGTCGTAGGGGAGGACCTCGACGACGGCGTCGCGCTCAACGAGTGAGCTGATGATGCTCCCTTTCGCGCCGCAGTCGACGAGGGCGACGGTCGGGCCGTCGCCGTCGGCGTTGTGGGTCTCGCGGTCGGGGACGCTGACCTGCGAGCCGATGTCGGTGTGGTCGCTCATCGCGACGCACTGCGCCAGCTCCTCCTTCGCGGCCTCGGGGGAGGCATCCGGGCCCGCGGAGATGCCACACTTCATGGCCCCCTCCTCGCGGATGCCCGTGACGAGGTCGCGGGTGTCGAGGTGGTCGACCGCGGGGACGCCCTCGTCGGCGAGCCACTCGGCCACGTCCGCGGTGAACTCGCGGGCGACCGCGGCGCGCGGGTGGACGCGGTCGGACTCGAAGCGTTCCTCCCGGACCCCGTAGTTCCCGATGAGCGGGTAAGAGAACGTGAGGATCTGCTCCTCGTAGGACGGGTCGGTGAGTGACTCCTCGTAACCGGTGTAGGCGGTCGTGAACACGAGTTCGCCGCGGGTGCGACCGGGTGCGCGGCTCCGAGCCTCCACGACCCGGCCCCCCTCGATGGCCACGTACGCGGTCGGGTGCTCGTCGCCGTCGGCGGTTGCGGCGTCGGTCATTACGATGCTCGTATCGTCGCCCCCGGAATAACCGTTGCGTTCGAAGCCAGATTACGAATTTCGTAATCGGTAAGTGTCCCCCCCGGGTACGCTCGCATCTCAGCGGCCAGCGGACACACACCTGCTACGACCATGGACAGCCTGGATCGGGAGATACTCGCCATCCTCCGGCGGGACTCGCGCACGCCGTACACGGAGATCGCCGACGAGGTCGGCACCAGCGAGGGGACCGTCCGGAACCGGGTGGACCGGATGCTGGACCAGGGCGTCATCGAGCGGTTCACCGTCGCCACCCGGACGGGGAACGTGAAGGCGATGATCGAGATCGACGTGGCCGTCGACGTCGACACGACGGAGATGTCCGACGACATGGCCGACTGGTCGGAGGTCGACTTCGTCTGGCAGGTCTCCGGCGAGGAGGACATGGTGCTCGTGGCCGACACCGCCGACACGGACGCGCTGAACGCGCTCATAACCCGTGCGAGGGAGCTGGACGAGGTCGTCTCGACGAAGACACGGCTCATCCTGGACGAGAAACTGGGCTGACGGGTCCGGATCGACCACGAGCGGCGCGTCCGCTCGTGGTCGTGACGAACGGGTGGACCCGAACCCTGAACTGTGGGTCCGGCGGTGGATGGGGACGTGCTCAGACCGACTCGCTCGCGGCGCCGGGGGCGGCCGACTCGGGGCCCTCCTGGTGGAGGTCCCACTCGCCCGTCGGCGGCAGGCCGTCCTCGACGTAGCAGGCCGCGTCGGCCAGGTCGAGTAGCCCGTCCAGCCACTCGTGGTCCGGTGCGACCGGGAGGTGGGCGTGGACGACCGCGTTCGTCTCGAGGGCAGCGACACGGAGTTCGAGCAGGAACCGCTCCAGCTCGAACCGGTCGTCGGTCAGCGAGGTCACGTCGCGCAGGCAGACGACGGGTCGCCCCTCGTCGCGGGCCGCGACGATCTCCATCGCGTCGGAGACGGCGGCGCCGAGCGCGCGGAGCGAGCCGTTGACCTGATCGACGGCGGCCCGGGTCGGGATGCCGTCGAACCGGCCGTCGTGGTCCGGGCCACGCGAGGTCCGGATGACCCGGACCCCGGCGCCCTTCGGGACGGCGTCGACGTGGTGTTTCACGGACGGCAGCGTCCGTGCGGGACTCACGAAGAGGTGGTGGTCCTCCTCGGGAGTCCGTGCGTGCAGTCGTGAACTCGCGGTCGCGTGCGCCGGCGACTCCTCGCCGACGAACAGCGCGAGACAGCCCTGTGCGCCGAGTCGCCGCAGCTCGGTCTCCTCGGAGCCGATCTCCCCGCGGCCCACACCGCCGGTGTCCACAGCTTCGTGTAGCATCCGTGCTCACTCTAGCGGCTACGGTGATAAAATACTGTGTACTAACCTTCTAGAGTTGTGCTCTCGACGCGGCCGGTCCCGGCGTAGGGAGGGCTTACTCGGCTCCACGTCAAACACCCACATGCGGGCTGCTCGGGGGGTCGAGCTGTCGATCCCCGCCAGCGGCCCGGCCGACCAGCGGACCGTCGTGGGAGTCGTTCGCATCCGGCGGGCCACCACCCACCCGGAACGACGCCCGGAAGTATTCGGTCATTTATATGCTACGACCACTGGCGTTCCGGACGGAATCCGCCCCGGAAGCCGAAGCGGTCTTAAGGTGAACGGGCAAGCGACCACCATGAGCAGCGACGAGATCGACCCCGGCGGCGTCACCTCGGGCGCCGACGCCGACCACGAGAACGCCGAGCAGGAGGTCATCGTCGTCGACGAGAACGACACCGAACAGGGACTGGCCAACCGACTGGAGGCCCACACCGGCGACGGAATCCGGCATCGGGCGTTCACCGTCCTCGTCTTCGACCGCGAGGGGAACGTGCTGCTGGCCCAGCGCGCCGCCGACAAGCGGCTCTGGGACACCCACTGGGACGGCACCGTCGCCTCGCACCCCGAGGAGGGCCAGAGCCAGAAGGACGCGACCCGCCAGCGCCTCGAGGAGGAACTGGGCGTCACCCCCGACCAGTACGACGACCTCCGCATCACGGACAAGTTCGAGTACAAGCGCTACTACCTCGACCAGGGCCTCGAGTGGGAGGTCTGTGCCGTCCTGAAGTGCACCCTGGAGGACCGTACCCTCGACCCCGACCCCGAGGAGGTCGGTGGCTGGATGTGGGTCCCCTACCAGCATTTCCACGAGAACCAGAAGCAGTACCGACAGCTCCGTCTCTGCCCGTGGTTCGAGATCGCGATGCGGCGCGACTTCCAGGCGGAGTAGGTCGCCGCCCGGCTCGCGGCCGCGACTCCGTTGTGGGGCCGGCACGGCTCCCACGTGACGCGTGCCGATGTCGCTCGGCGTGACCCGCGCCGACGCGACCCTGACGCAAGCCTTACCCCCGCGAACCGCCAACCCCGGCGTAATGACCGACGACGACCAGGAGGAGGCGACGGCGCCGGAGGACGCCACGCCGCCCGTCCCCCCGGGCCAGGAGGACGAGGGCGGCGGTGACGACGAGGACGCCCCGGCGGCCGGCGGTGGTAGCCACGAGTTCTCCGGCGGCCAGGGGTTCGGTGACCCGTACGAGGAGGGGTTCGATCTCGAACCGCCGGAGCTGAAGGTGGACGCCGGCAAGGTCGACCCCGTCGACTCCCGGGTCGTGGCCGACACGCTCGACGACCGGCAGGTCGGCGCCGACCAGGTCGACGCCGACGACCTGCTCGACGTGGGCCTCTCGTACATGCGCATCAACCGCCACGAGCAGGCCGCCGACGCGTTCGAGCGTGTCGCCCGTTTCACCGACGACGAGCGCCTCGAACAGGAGGCCTGGGTGAACAAGGGTGTCGCCCACGCCGAACTGGAGGAGTGGGACCAGGCCATCGGCTCGCACCGGGAGGCGCTCCGCATCGACGGCGACAACGACCACGCCGCCAGCGCGCAGACGAACCTGGCGTACGCGCTGTACGAGGCCGGCCAGGGCGAGCAGGCGCTCGAACACGCCGAGAAGGCCGTCGAACTCGACCCGCGCTTCGCCCAGGCGTGGTACAATCGCGGGTTCTTCCTGCTGGAGCGGGGCCTCGCCGAGGACGCGCTCAACGCGTTCGACAACGCGCTCCGGCTGGGCTTCCGGAACACGGAGATCCTGGAGGAGAAGGCCCGCGCGCTCGACGAACTCGGCCAGTACGACCGTGCCGAGGAGGTCGCCTCCGAGGCCGAGGAACTGCGCAAGCAGGCCGAGCAGGACCTCGTCGACGAGCACGGCCGCGGCGGTGCGACGGGCGGTGCTCCTGGCGGGGCGGCCGGTGGCGGGCAGGCCCCGGGCGGCGCCGGTGGTGAGGCTCCCGGCGGCCCCGGCGGCGGGCTGGCCGAGGAACTCGCAGAGGAGTTCGCGAGCGAGCCGAGCGGGAGTGAACCGGCCGAGGACGAGCGCGACCGCGAGCGCCTGGACGAATGACGCTCCTCCTGAACGAGCGGGAGACGCCGGAGGGAACCATCGTGGCGGTCTGTGACGAGGCGACGCTGGGCGAGTCGTACGCGAACGGCCGCGTGTCGCTCACCGTGACCGAGGAGTTCTACGGCGGCGAGGTCGCCGACGACGAGACGGTGCTGGCGGCGCTGGCCCGCGCCTCGACGGCGAACCTCGTCGGGGAGCAGGCCGTCGAGACGGCCATCGAGGGCGGCTTCGTCGATCCGGAGAACGTCCTCGACCTCGACGGCACCGTCCACGCACAGTACGTCCGGTTCTGAGTGACGGAGCGGTTTCGGGCGGCGAAAGTGGTCACTAGGTATAAACTGACTGACCCCTCAGTTCCGACCGAGAGATGGTCGATTCGACAGCGGCGAGTGTCTCGCTGCTGTACGCCGTGGCGACGGCCCTCCCAGCGCTGTTGCTGGGGTATGCCCTCCGTACCCGGCGGGATTCGCCGACAGCCCGGGCGTTCGCGGCGACGATGGGGGGACTCATCTGCTGGTCGGGTGCCTACCTGCTTCGGCTGTTCGTCGACGGCACCGCCCAGTTCGCCCTGACCGTCGCCGCCTTCGTCGGCGTCGCCGGCGTCCCGGTCGCCCTCCTGACCTTCACCCTCCGCTACACCGACCGCGAGCGCTACGTCACCGCGAACACGGTGGCGCTCCTGTCGGTCCTCCCGGCGACGACCGTGCTGGTGCTGGCCACGAACCCGCTCCACGGACTGTTCTACCGCTCGATGGGCGCCGCCGCCGTGGGGTCGCTGTCGACGATCACGGCCGAGGCCGGGCCGTGGTTCTGGGTCCACACGGCCTACAGCTACGGCCTGCTCGCGGTCGCGTCGGCGCTCCTGGTGGCGTTCGGGGTGAGCCGACGACGGCTGTACCGGGCGCAGGCGGCCGGCCTCATCCTGGGGGTGTTCGTGGCGTGGGCGACGAACGCCGCGTTCCTGGTCGGGCTCACCCCGTTCCCCGACATCGACCTCACGCCGGTCGGGCTGGCTGCGGGCGTGACCTGCCTCGGCGTCGCGGTGTTCCGGGCCCGCCTCGTCGACGTGACCCCCATCGCCCGGAACGCGGTGGTCGAGGCGCTCGACGACGGGGTCGTCGTCATCGAGGGCGGACGGATCGTGGACGCGAACCCCGCTGCCCGTGCCATCCTCCGGGTGGAGGCGCCCGTCGGCGAGGCGGCCGCCGCCGCGCTCCCGGGGCCCGTGGTGGATGCCGCACGGCGTGGCGTCCAGACCGCGGACGGCGGCGAGGGCGTCGTCGACATCGTCCAGGACGGGAAGCGCCGGTGGTACCGCGTCCGGGCCATCCCGCTCGACCGCGGGGGCGTCGCCGGGAGCGACCGGGCGCAGGTGCCGCTGTCGACCGCCATCGACGCCGGTCGCGAGGGGCCCCCCGCGACGGTCCTGCTGCTGACGGACGTGACCGCCCGCCGACACCACCTCCGCCGGCTCCGCAAGCAGAACGAACAGCTGGAGGAGTTCGCCGCCGCCGCCGCACACGACCTCCGGAACCCGCTGAACGTCATCGACGGCTACACCGAGCTGGCCCGCGAGTCCGGCGACCCCGCCCACTTCGACCGCATCGAGCAGGCATCCGACCGGATGAGTCGGCTCGTCGAGGACCTGCTCGCGCTCGGTCGCCGGGGGCGGCTGGTCGAGTCGACGAGCGCGGTGTCGCTCCCGGAGGTCGCCGAGCGGGCCTGGCAGAGCATCGAGTCCCAGGACGCCACGCTGGCGGTCAGTGCGAGTGACACCGTTCCGGCGGACGCGGACCGGCTGGTGCAGCTGCTGGAGAACCTCTTCGCCAACGCGGTCCAGCAGGACCCGGGGGTGACCGTGACGGTGGGTCGGATGCCGGACGGGTTCTACGTCGCCGACGACGGCCCCGGCATCCCCCAGGACGAGCGCGAGCAGGTGTTCGATTACGGCTACACCACCCGGGAGACGGGGAGCGGCTTCGGGCTGTCCATCGTCGAGACGGTCGCCGACGCCCACGGCTGGGAGGTCCAGGTCACCGAGAGCGAGGACGGTGGTGCCCGCTTCGAGATCACCGGCGTCACCGGGTTCGACGACGTCCCGGAGCCGGTCAGTGCGGACTGACCGACGGGGCGAGAGGACCCGTGCAAGACAGGCGCAAGCTATTCCTCGCCCCCCTTCCCGTCCTCGCGCATGCAGATCACCGGCATCGAGCAGACGCACCTCGACGGCGCCGTCGACGGGATGTTCTACCCGACGTGGATTCCCGGCTACCCGCAGAGCACGCACGAACTCGAACTGTTCGAGGTGAAGACCGACGAGGGGATCACGGGCTACGCCGCCAGCCCCTCGTTCGCCGGCGGGCTGGAGTACGGCGACCAGCTGGGGCTGTTCCTGACGGGCGAGGACCCGCACAACGTCGACGGCATCCTCCAGAAGCTGGAGACGGTCAATCTGGTGGGGCCGCGCCCGTGGCACCTGGAGATGGCGCTCTGGGACATCATCGGCAAGGACGCCGGCAAGCCCGTCTACGAACTGCTGGGTGCGGAGGCGACGGACATCCCCTGCTACGCCTCGACGGGCGAGTACAAGCCCGCCGACGAGCGCATCGACTACATCGAAGCGCGGATCGACGAGGGGTTCGAGGCCGTCAAGCTCCGTGTGACGGAGGTCGAGCACATCGAGATGGTCAAGGAGATCCGCGACCACTTCCCGGACCTCCCGCTGATGGTGGACGCCAACAAGGGCTGGGCGGTGCGGGTGATGGAGGAGGAGACGAAGTGGTCGCTCTCGGACGCCGTCGAGTTCGCCCGCGGGCTGGAGGAGGTGGGCAACGTGAAGTGGCTGGAGGAGCCGCTCCCGCGCCACGACTACCGGGCGTACGCTCGACTGCGGGAGAAGGTGGACGTGCCCATCGCGGGCGGGGAGTTCAACAACGACACCCACCACTTCCGCGAGTTCGCCAAGCACGAGTCGCTGGACGTGTTCCAGCCCGACGCCGCGCTCGCGACCGGCATCAAGCAGGGCGTCGAGGTCGCGGCGATGGCCCAGGAGTTCGGCGCGAAGTTCGTCCCCCACACCTGGACGAACGCGCTCGGGTTCGCCGCCAATCTGCACACGATGACCGCCGCCGGCTCGGACTGGTGCGAGTACCCCATGGAACCGCCGTGGACGCCGGACGTCTGGTCGTTCATGCTGGAGGAGGGCTTCGAGCACGAGAACGGGTACATCCGGGCGCCGGACGAACCGGGACTGGGGGTGCAGCTGGACGAGGACGTGGTGGCCGAGGCGAAGGCCGAGGACTGACGCTTCGGTTTCCCGGTCGTTCTACCGAATCAACGGATTCTCTCACGACGACGGCGGTTACGACGAGGGAGACACCTACGAAGCCCTCGCGCTCTCGACCATCCAGGCCTCGCTGCGGTCCTCGGTCGCTGCGCTCCCTGCGGTCCTTACGTCGTCCGGGATGGGTCGAGAGCGCTCGCCCTTCGAGTCCACCAGGAGATTGAACGTGTCACGGGCGCTGTGGCCCTGCCCTTCCCCGAGGTCGCGCGGGCCTCGCGGTGCTCGGCCACGCGCTCCCGGCCAGAGAGCGGTTGCTCGGCCGGCCGGTTCCGAGATTAGGAAGCGCGCTCGCGCCCCCGCTGTGGAGGCCGCGACCGCAGGGAGCGTGCCGGAACACGCCAGCGCGAGCGCGGGGAGGTGTGGGGACACCAACACTCCGCTGGAACCACCACGCGCGTCGCTCGACCGAACAGGCAACAGGGCGGGACTGAAAGGGGCCGCCCGCCTCGACGAAGGCGGCCGAAGTAAGCACCGCAGCGACCGCAGGGAGCGAGGAGCGCAGCGAGGCCCCCGAGTCGAGCGGGCGGGGGCTTTCAACAGGAGTCTGTCGTCAGGTCGGTGTGGGTGGGGGAGGGGCCCACAGCCAGCAGTGGCTTAATCGAGATATATCGCGACTACGGTACGAAAATAATATTTTGGGGGTGAATATCCAAATTTGAATACTTATCTGGCGTAGTGCTCCTCGAGGTACGCCACAATATCATCACTCTCGTACAGCGACTCGCCGCGCTCGCGGTCCACCAGCAGCGGGACCTGGTCCTGGCCGTAGCCCTCCAGTTCGGTGTGGCGGTCGCGGTTCGTAACGGTGCCGTCGGTGAACATCGTCCCCGCGGTCCGGGGGTTGTGGCAGGTGTAGCTGATGCCGTTGCGGGTGCAGAGCCGTCGGACCTTCCGGCAGTGGGGGCAGTCCTCCGCCTGGTAGAGGACGAGCGCGTCGGCGGTCGCCGGGCGGCCGCCCTCGTCGGGGTCGAGGCCGAACTCGCGCTGGACGGTCAGGCCGAGCGTGACCACCACCACGGCCAGCGCGATGGCGCCGACGGGGAGCAGGCTCCCCTCGGTGAGCGTGTCGAGCCGACCGGTGAGGCCGGCGACCGTCGCGAACGCGCCGATGAACGCAAGCAGCCAGGTCGCGCCGTCGCGGAGGCGCTCCGGCCCGCCGAGTCGCTGGAGGGGTGTCGTCATGACGGAAGGCGCGGGGGCCGGTGACTTGAACCCCCGCCGAGTCGGCCGTCGGTCCTGGCACGGCCGACGCCGACGCGCTGGACGGACTCACTCCGCCCGGTCCGGCTCGAACACCCGTGCTGTCTCGTCCGTGACGACGCCGTACTCGGCCACTGCGACCGAATCCGGAAGCTCGCCGGCTCGGCCGTCGTAGCGCGCATCGAGACTCGCCAGGAGCGCGTCCCTGACGCAGGCCCGGGTCGCCGCGCCGACGGCCGTCGCGCTGCCGGCGAACTCGGCCGGGTCGCCGCCCGGGTCGCATCCGACGGCGACGGCGTCCGAGGTCGTACCAGTGAACCCCGTCGTCGCCAGCAGCGTCGCGGTCTTGGCCTCCACCGCGGTCGCCAGCAGCTCCGCGAGCGTCCCCTCGGCGAGCGCCCGGTCGGTCGCGACGACGAGGTTGACCGTGCCGACCGGCGGGTCGTCGTCGGCACCGGCCTCGTCGGCGAGGGACGACGAGTCGCCACCGACCAGCGGGAGCGTCGCGGGGTTCGACAGCCCGCCGGTCGCGAGCACCGTCACCGGGCCCCGGACTGCGAGGCGGGCGTGGGCCATCGAGACACCCGTCAGCAGCGTCGGGCCGTCGTCCTCGAAGCCCGCCTCCCGGCGGCGGCCCCGTGCGTAGGCGTCGAGGTCGGTACGGCCGAACCCCTCCGGAACGGTGAGGTTGTACGCTGCGCGGGCACGACGCGTGCCGCCACGGCCCCCGGTGACGAGCCAGTGCCACTCGGCGGGCGCGCCGACCCGGCACACGTCGGCGCGGACCGTCGCCGTCACGCCGGCGCCCGCGCTCGTGCCGCCGTCGGGTCCCCCCTCAGACATCGAGCGCCTCCAGCAGTCGGTCGTTCTCGTCGGGCAGGCGGACCGCGACCCTGATGTGCCGGTCCAGCCCGCGGAAGGTGGTGGCGTCCCGGACGGCGATGCCCCCGGCTTCGAGTCGCGCGGCGAGCGCGTCGACGCTCCCATCCGGATCGGCGTCGCGCAGCCGGCAGAGCAGGAAGGGCGCCTCGGAGTCGTGGACGTCGAAGCGGTCGGCGAGGCGGTCGCGCATCCGGTCGCGTTCGGCGGCGACGCGGTCGCGTGTCTCCGCTACGAACTCGTCCGCGCGCATGGCGTGGGCGCCCACGGCGGCCGCGGGCGTCCCGAGCGCCCACGCGGGCACGGCCGTCCGCAGGCGGTCGAGCGCCCGCCCCCGGGCGACCGCGAAGCCAGCGCGGAGTCCCGGCAGGCCGAACAGCTTCGTGAGCGAGCGCGCCGCGACGACGCCCTCGCGCCCGGCGAGCGAGTCGCGGTCGGTGAACCCGAGGAAGGCCTCGTCGGCAAGCAGGAGCGTGTCGGCCTCGCGACAGCGACGGGCGAACGCCCGGAGCGCGTCGGGCGTGGGGGCGTCGCCGGTCGGGTTGTTCGGCACGCAGACGACGGCCATCGCGTGCGGGGACGGGTCGGCGTCGACGAGTCCGTCGTGGGCGACGAACTCCGGGTCACCGCCCTGCAGCCGGATTTCGCGGGCGTACTCGCCGAAGCTGGGCGCCGGGACGAGCACGCTGTCGCCGGGTTCGACGTGGGTGGCGACCGTCAGGCGGATGGCCTGCAGGCCCCCGGCGGTCGGAACCACGCGGTCCGGCTCGCAGCCGGCGTACGCCGCGGCCGCGCGGCGGTAGTCCGGATACCCTCGAGGGGGGTACGAGCGCGCGGCGTCGAGCGCGTCCTCGTACACCGCGCGCGTCCCGGGCGGCGTGCGCGGATTGATGTTGGCGCTGAAGTCCAGCACCGCGGGGTCGTCGCTGGAGCCGTGCGGGACGCGCTCGGTCCGGTCGACGCTTTGTGGGTCCATCAGCGACCCTCCGCCCCGAGTCGCTCGGCGACCGCCGCGTCCGCGAGCCGGTTCACGTTCACCGCCAGCCGGGCGTCGTGGGTCACGTACAGTCGCTCGTCGTACTCGGGGGTCGTGTCGCTTTCGCCGGCGTCCGGGTCACCGCTGGGGGGGTCGTCGCCCCCGCCCTCGTCGTCGGCGACCCTCCCGACGACGTTCACGCCGGTCGGCGCCAGTTCCCGGCCGCCGTGTGCCCGGGTGGTGTCGGCCGAGACGCCGAGCGCGTCCTTCAGCGCCGTCGGCACACAGACGGTGAGCGACGGGGTGGCGGTCGGTTCCGGGTCGAGTGCGGCGTAGTGGTTGCAGATGTCGTCGACGGCGTCGGCGGCCAGCAGCGGGAGGTCGGCGGCGACGGTCAGGGCGGGCGTCGAGACACGGGGGTCGTCGAGTGCGCGGCCGAGGTCGGCGACGTACCCCTCGCCCGCCGCGTCGATGACCGTCTCGTGTGGGTCGGCGGTCTCTGCGGCGTGGCGGGCCGTCCGGGGCGCCCCGGGTGCGGTGACGAGGTGGACCCTCGAGACGCGCTCGGCACGCCGCAGGGCCGTCCGGACCCGGTCGAGCATCGGCCGGCGGCCGACCTCGTGGAGTGGTTTCTCGGTCGCGCTGTCGAGGCGCGTCCCGCGGCCGCCGCACATGAGGAGCGCGTTCATCTGGTGAGTTGTTCGTCTTCGTCAGATAACTGGGTATTTATCGATATATTACTATATTACACGTTCAAACTGCGTCTCAGACGACGTGGGTGCGTTGCTGTGGGCTCTTGCTGGAGCCCTCTGCCGCCGGGACGATATCTCTGGCGACGAGGAATCCACACTCGGCGCGCGCTGGTTCGACTGGCGGGAGTGGCACGCACCAGCCGAGCGGCTGGGTCGGCTACCGGTTCCACCGACAGGAAGCGCGCGCGCGCCCTCACTGGCGGAGCCGGCGCGCCAGCGCCGTGCGGAGCCACAACTGCGCCCGCGCGGGGAGGTTCGGGGACCCTGCAGCCCGCTGGAACCACCACGTGCGAACGCTCGGTGGAACAACCGGGCCCTGGCGGACTCGAAGGGCGAGTGCTCTCAATCCGGCCCCGGCGACGCAAGCACCGCAGCGGAAGCTCGGAACGGCCCCGAGCGAAGCGAGGGGCCGCACGCCCGGACCGCGAGGAGCGCAGTGAGTCGCGGCCGGTTGAGAGCGCGAGGGCTTCGTAGGAGTTCCTGTCGCCGTTGTCGTCGCTGTCGTCGTGAGGAGACGAGGATTTCGCAGGGTTCCCCATGGTCAGCGGACCCACCGTTTCCGCGAGCGAGGACGACCTGAACCACCCTCAACTGGGTACCCCCATCCTACCGCACCTAGCGGCACCGCTTACCGGAACCACGACACGCGTTCCCACGGCGAAACCCCTGCGAAACCGCCACAGACGCGCCGTAGAAACACTATCCTTTTATGCGCGGATTCGGTACGACCGGCACAGTCTAGTGGCCCGGCGTGGAAGCGCCACGGCATGACACGCAGCGTGCTCGTGCCGTCGTCACTGGTCCGGGAGGCCGAGGACAAGCGGGCTGCGACCCGCAAGCTCGGCTACGTCGCCCGCGCGGCGGCGGTCTTCCGGATCGACCGGCTGGTCGTCTACCCCGATCCGCTCGGGGAACCGGACGCCGGCTGGGGTGACGGCGGGTTCGTGCACACCGTACTCGCGTACGCCGCCACGGCGCCCTTCCTCCGAAAGGAGGTCTGGGGCAGGCGGAGCGAACTGGAGTACGCGGGCGTGCTGCCGCCGCTCCACCTGGGTACACGGACCGGCTCCGGATCTACCGGTTCGGGGTCGTCAAGACAGGGCATCGTGACCGAGGTCGGACCTGAGGAGCGCGTCCGGGTCAATTGCGGCCTGCAACACCCGATCTCCCTGCCGGTCCCTCCGGGAATGGAGGTACCGCGCGAGGGGGAGCGCGTAACTATCAGGGTTTCCTCACGCGAACCGGTCCGCGCGAAGCTCGTCGACGAACCCCAGCCGGGGTTCGACGTCGAACGCGCGGGCCTCGCTCGGCAGCTCGCCCGGGTCGACGCCGGCGTCCGTATCGCCGCGTCGCGCTTCGGCGAGCCGCTGACCGTCGCCCGGCTCGACTCCCTTCGCGGGGAGTGCGAGGCGGCCGGCGGCTGGACGATGGCGTTCGGCGCCCCCGAACGGGGGCTCCCGGACATCCTCGGCGAGGACGCCGAGGCCATCAGCCGGGCTGCGCGCGAGGGAACTCACAGTGAGACTGGTACCGTGGCCGTGGCCGGCCACACCGACACCGACGACGGCGCACCCACCGCGGGTGCCGCCACCGACAACGAACCGCGCGACCCGCGGTTCGACCTCTGGCTCAACACGGTCCCCGACCAGGGCAGCGAGACGGTGCGAACCGAAGAGGCGATGTTCGCGTCGCTCTCGCCCCTGCGTCTCCCCCGCTAGGGGGTTCGGGGGCGCCGAGTTCCACGGTGCGACGAGGGACGCCCACGCGCGTTGTTGCGCGGGCGGACGACGATACCGAGGTCCCTCTCGCCCCACCGGCACGAGGCGCCCACCAGCAAGACAGAGGAACACAACACATGCCACAACCGAGCAGACCACGCAAGGGCTCGCTGGGCTACAGCCCCCGGTCGCGGACGGACAGCGAGGTGCCCCGCATCTCGACCTGGCCGGACGACGGCGACCAGGCTGCCATCCAGGGGTTCGCCGGCTACAAGGCCGGCATGACGCACGTCGTCATGATCAACGACGAACCCGACTCCCCCCGCGAGGGGATGGAGGAGACCGTCCCCGTGACGGTCGTGGAGACGCCGCCCGTCCGGGCGGCGGCCCTGCGAGCCTACGAGTCGACGCCGTACGGACAGCGACCGATCACCGAGGTATGGGCCGACGCCGAGAACCGTCACGACGACCTCTCGCGTGCGGTCTCCGCCCCGGACGAGATGGACGATTCGGACCTCCAGACGGCCCTCGACGAGGGCCGCGTGGACGACGTGCGCCTCATCACGCACACTGTCCCCGGCGAGCTCCCGAGCGTCCCGAAGACGACGCCCGACGTCATGGAGACGCGGGTCGGCGGCCCCTCGGTCGACGACCGCGTCGAGTTCGCCATGGACCTCCTCGAGGAGGGTGGCGCACACGACGTGACCGACGTCTTCCGCGCCGGCGAGTACGCCGACATCGCGGGCGTCACGAAGGGCAAGGGCACCCAGGGCCCGGTCAAGCGCTGGGGCGTCCAGAAGCGGAAGGGCAAGCACGCACGCCAGGGGTGGCGCCGACGCATCGGCAACCTCGGCCCGTGGAACCCCTCCCGCGTCCGCTCGACGGTCCCGCAGCAGGGCCAGATGGGCTACTCCCAGCGGACGGAACTGAACAAGCGACTCCTCGCGCTGGACGAGGGCGAGATGGCGCCGGACGGCGGCTTCGTCAACTACGGCGAGGTCGACGGCCCGTACGCGCTGGTCAAGGGCTCCGTTCCGGGCCCGGACAAGCGCCTCCTGCGTCTCCGCCCCGCGGTCCGCGCGACGAAGCAGCCGCCCCTCGACCCCGAGGTGCGGTACGTCTCCACGGAATCCAACCAGGGATAGATCATGGAAGCAACAGTACGCGACCTGGACGGCGCGGACGACGGCAGCATCGAGCTGCCCGACGTGTTCGAGACGGTCCACCGACCGGACCTCATCAAGCGAGCCGTGCTCGCCGCCCAGGCCAACCGACGACAGGACTACGGTACCGACGAGTTCGCGGGCCTGCGGACGCCCGCCGAGTCCCCCGGCTCCGGCCGCGGGATGGCGCACGTCCCCCGGCAGAACGGCGTCGCGAAGCGCGTCCCCCAGACGGTGGGCGGCCGCGTGGCGCACCCGCCGAAGGCCGAGAAGGACCGCACGCTCGACATCAACGACAAGGAGCGCCAGCTCGCCGTTCGCTCGGCGCTGGCGGCCACCACGGACGGCGACCTCGTGGCCGAGCGCGGCCACGACTTCGACGACGACGTCGAGTTCCCGCTCGTCGTCTCGGACGAGTTCGAGGACCTGCAGAAGACCCAGGAGGCCCTGGGCGTGCTGGAGGCCCTCGGCGTCGCTCGTGACGTCGAGCGCGCCGACGCGGGCCGCAAGGTCCGCGCCGGCAAGGGCAAGGGCCGCGGCCGGAAGTACAAGCAGCCCAAGTCCGTGCTCGTCGTGACCAGCGAGGAGCCGTCGCGCGCCGCCCGCAACCTCGCGGGCGTCGACGTCGCGACGGCCGACGAGGTCAACGCCGAGGACCTCGCGCCCGGCACGCACGCGGGCCGCCTGACGCTGTTCACCGAGTCCGCCATCGAGGAGGTGAGCGGTCGATGACGGGCGACGTCGTCAAGCACCCGCTCGTCACGGAGAAGGCGATGAACAAGATGGACTTCGAGAACAAGCTCGAGTTCGTCTGTGACATGGGCGCGACCAAGGACGAGATCGCGACGGCCGTCGAGGACCGCTTCGACGTCCGCGTCGTGGACGTCAACACGCAGAACACGATGCAGGGCCACAAGAAGGCGACCATCACGCTACACGAGGACGACGACGCACAGGACGTCGCGTCCCGCGTGGGGGTGTTCTAGATGGGGCGTCGCATCCAGGGCCAGCGGCGTGGGCGCGGTACCCCCACGTTCCGTGCGCCCTCGCACCGCTACAAGGCGGACCTCTCCCACCGGAAGGTGGAGGACGGCGACGTGGTCGCCGGGGAGGTCGTCGACATCGAGCACGACCCTGCCCGGTCGGCGCCGGTCGCGGACGTCCAGTTCGAGGACGGCGACCGCCGGCTCGTGCTCGCCCCCGAGGGCATCGCCGTCGGGGACACGCTCCAGCTCGGCGTCTCCGCCGAGGTGGCACCCGGGAACACGCTCCCGCTGGCCGAGATCCCCGAGGGGGTCCCGGTCTGCAACGTCGAGCGCCAGCCCGGTGACGGTGGGAAGTTCGCGCGCGCCTCCGGCGTCAGCGCGGACCTGCTGACCCACGACCGCAACGCGGCCGTGGTCCAGCTCCCCTCCGGCGAGGTCCGACGCCTCAGCCCGGACTGTCGGGCCACCATCGGCGTGGTCGCCGGCGGCGGCCGGACGGAGAAGCCGTTCGTCAAGGCCGGCAACAAGTACCACAAGATGCGTGCCCGCGGTGGGAAGTACCCCACCGTCCGTGGTGTGGCGATGAACGCCGTCGACCACCCGTTCGGTGGCGGCGGCCGCCAGCACCCGGGCAAGCCGAAGAGCATCTCCCGGAACGCCCCGCCGGGACGCAAGGTCGGTGACATCTCCTCGCGACGGACGGGTCGCGGGGGCAAAGGGGGCCGAGACAAGTCATGAGTTCCGAATACCAGATCGGCCGCGACAAGGACGAGGAGTTCACGTACCGCGGTCACACGCTCGACGAGCTGCAGGACATGAGCCTGGAGGACGTCGCCGAACTGCTACCCGCCCGCCAGCGGCGGAGCATCACCCGAGGGCTGACGACCGAGCAGGAGAAGCTGCTCGAGGACGCCCGCGAGGCCGAGGAGGAGGCCACGGCCAACGACCCGATCCGGACGCACCTGCGTGACATGCCGATCGTCCCCGAGATGGTCGGCCTCACCTTCGAGGTGTACAACGGTCACGAGTTCGACCGCGTCCTGGTCGAGCCGGAGATGCTGGGCCACTACCTGGGCGAGTTCGTCCTCACCCGCACCTCGGTCGAACACGGCCAGGCCGGCATCGGCGCGACCCGGTCCTCGAAGTTCGTGCCCCTCAAGTAAACCATGGGAATCAGCTACTCGGTCGACGCCGACCCGGACTCGACGGCCAAAGCGATGCTCCGGGAGCGGCACATGAGCCACAAGCACAGCAAGGAGATCGCCCGCGAGATCAAGGGCATGACGGCCGGCGACGCCGTCGATTACCTCGAACAGGTGATCGCCGGCGAGCGCTCGGTCCCGTTCAAGTCCCACAACTCCGGGGTCGGTCACCGCAACGACATCGATGGCTGGGACGCGGGGCGCTACCCCGAGAAGGCCAGTAAGGCCTTCCTCGACCTGCTCGAGAACGCCATCGGCAACGCCGACCACCAGGGATTCGACGGCGAGACCATGGCCATCATGCACGTCGCCGCCCACAAGGTGGGCGAGTCCCCGGGGCGTAAGCCGCGCGCCTTCGGCCGCGCCTCCGAGTGGAACACCCCGCAGGTCGACGTCGAGATGATCCTGACCCAGGAGGAGGACGAATAATGGCAGACGAGCACCAGTTCATCGAGAACGGCCTCGAACGGACCCAGATCGACGAGTTCTTCAAGTCCGAACTGTCCCGAGCGGGCTACGGCGGCATGGACGTCGCCCAGACCCCGATGGGGACCCAGATCGTCCTCAAGGCCGAGAAGCCCGGGATGGTCATCGGCAAGGGCGGGAAGAACATCCGGAAGATCACGTCCGAGCTGGAGTCCCGGTTCGACATGGACGACCCGCAGATCGACGTCCAGGAGGTCGACGAGCCGGACCTCAACGCGCAGATCGTCGCCGACCGGCTGGCGAACGCCCTGGAGCGTGGCTGGTACTTCCGGAAGGCCGGCCACACGACCATCGACCGCATCATGGAGTCCGGCGCGAAGGGCGCCGAGATCGTCCTGAGCGGGAAGGTCACGGGGGCGCGCTCGCGCGTCGAGAAGTTCAACCGTGGCTACATCAAGCACAACGGCGAGCCCGCCGAGACCGTGGTCGACCACGGCCAGGGTGTCGCGGTGATGAAGCTCGGCACCATCGGTGTCGACGTGAAGATCATCGGCCCCGACGCCGAGCTCCCCGACGACTTCGAGGTCTACGAGGACGTCGAGGTAGAGGACTACATCGAGGAGCCCGACGAGAGCGTCGAGGAGCTGCTCGAGGGCGAGGGCGACGCACCCGAGGACGCCGGCATGGCCGGCGAGGGCGAGCCCGAGGACCTCGCCGAGACCACCGAGGGCGACGCCGCCGATGTCGAGGAGGAGGTCCTCGACGAGGTCGGGGAAGAGGAGGTCCTCGAGGACGAGGAGGAGCCGGCTCCGGCCGTCGAGCCCGACGAGGAGATCGAGGACGAGCTCGAGGAGCTCGAGGAGTCCGTCGAGGAGGAGGCCGACGACCTGATGGAGCAGATGCCCGACGAGGCCGACGAGGGCGCACAGGCTCCCGCGGACGACGAGGACGAGCCCGACGAGGAGGGTGAGCAATGACCATCCTGCACGTCGAGGAGATCCGCGACATGACGCCCGCCGAGCGCGAATCCGAGCTCGACGAGCTCGAGACGGAGCTCCTGAACGCGCGGGCCGTACAGGCGGCCGGTGGCGCGCCGGACAACCCCGGGCGGATCCCGGAGATCCGGAAGGCCATCGCCCGCATCAAGACGATCCAGAACGAGGAGAGCGAGTGACGATGCTGACCCCCGAGACCCTGCCGCGCCACGAACTCACCGGCCTCCCGGTCCGCGTCGCCGACGCCACCCACGACGGGTACGTCGGTATCGCGGGTCGCGTGGTCGAGGAGACCGAGCGGACGCTGCTCGTCGAGAGCGGCGACGCCGGCGGTGCGGACGCAGCGGCGCCACGCGCCGCGAGCGGGACTTCGGGGGCCAGCGTGCGGCAGGTCCCGAAGGCGGCGGCGACGTTCGAGTTCCGCCTGCCCGACGACGCGAGCGATGACGCCTCGGCGCGCCACGGCGGCGCGCGGGAGGCCGACCAGTTCGTGACCGTGGCGGGCGAGCGACTCGTCGCTCGGCCGGCCCGACGGACCGAACATAGAGGTGATTCGATATGGCGCTAGGACTGAACGCAACCGAACCTGAGGCGGCCTGTGCCGACCCCAACTGTCCCTTCCACGGCGAACTGTCCGTGCGGGGCGGGGTCATCGAGGGACAGGTCGCTTCGACAGACATGGACAAGACCGTCGTCGTCGAGCGGGAGTACGACGTGCAGGTCCCGAAGTACGACCGGCTGATGAAGCGCCGGTCCCGGGTCTCCGCACACCACCCGCCGTGCCTCGAGGTAGAGGTCGGCGACACGGTCCGTATCGCAGAGACACGACCGCTCTCGAAGACGAAGAGCCACGTCGTGATAGACATCGAGGAGGGTGACGCCTGATGGAGGCACTCAACGCCGACGTCACGCCCGGCCTGGAGAAGGGCTCGCTCATCCGGTGTGCGGACAACACCGGCGCCCGCGAGCTGAAGGTCATCAGCGTGTCGGGCTACTCCGGCGCGAAGAACCGACACCCGAAGGCCGGTCTGGGTGACAAGGTGACGGTCTCCGTCACGAAGGGCACCCCGGAGATGCGACGGCAGGTCCTGCCCGCCGTCGTCATCCGGCAGCGCAAGCCCATCCGTCGTCCCGACGGCACCCGCGTCAAGTTCGAGGACAACGCGGCGGTCATCGTCGACGAGAACGAGGACCCCCGCGGGACCGAACTGAAGGGCCCCATCGCCCGCGAAGTGGCCGAGCGGTTCGGCTCCATCGCGTCCACCGCGACGATGATAGTATGAGCAAGCAGCCATCCAAACAGCGGACACGACAGCGACGTGCGCCGCTCCACGAGAAGCAGAAGCAGGTCCGAGCCCACCTCTCGGAGGACCTCCGCGAGGAGTACGGGCAGCGGTCCGTCCGCGTCAACGCGGGCGACACCGTCGAGGTCCAGCGTGGCGACTTCGCCGGCGAGACCGGCGAGGTCGTCGACGTCGACCTCCGGTCGGCGACCATCAACGTCGAGGACGTGACCGTCGAGAAGGCCGACGGGGAGGAGGTTCCCCGTGACCTCGACGCGTCGAACCTCGTCGTGACCGACCTCGACCTCGAGGACGACCTGCGCGAGGAGCGGCTGAACCGAGCGGAAAGCGACGATGACGAGGTGAGCGACGAATGACGCGCCACCAGAAGCGGCTCTCCGTCCCGAAGTCGTGGCCCGTCGAGCGGAAGACGGCCGCCTACACGGTCAAGGCCGACGCTGGCCCGCACGGCGAGAGCGGGGTTCCCCTGCTCATCGTCCTGCGCGACGTGCTCGGCTACGCCGACTCCCGGAAGGAGGCCCGCTACGCCCTCGACCAGGACAACGTCCTGATCAACGGCCAGGCGGCCTCCGACGAGGAGCGTCCCATCGGGATGTTCGACATCGTGGAGTTCACCGAGCGCGACGAGCACTACCGCGTCTTCCCCGACGAGGGCGGTCGGCTCGCGCTGACCGCTATCGACGCCGAGAGCGCGGGCTCGCGGCTCGGCAAGGTCGTCGGCAAGACCCACGAGGCGGGCGGCGAGACGCAGCTCACGCTGCACGACGGCGCCACCCTCCGGACCGGTGACGACCAGATCTCGCCCAACGACTCCGTCGTCGTCTCGAACGACGACAAGTCCATCGTGGCGCACTTCCCGTACGAGGAGGGTGCGCTGGTGACGGCCGTTCGCGGCAGTCACGCCGGCGAGATCGGTCGGATCGACGAGATCCAGGTCACGCCCGGTTCCTCGAAGAACAACGTCCTCATCGAGGGCGACGACGGCCGCTTCGAGACGGTCGAGGACTACGTCGTCGTCATCGACGAGAACTTCACCTCGGACGAGGGCGACGAGCCCGACGCCGACGTCACCACCGGCGGCGACGAGGACGACCCGCAGTCGGCGGACGCCGACGAGGCCGAACTCGACGAGTCCGACGACGCCGAGGAGGTGAGCGACGATGAGTAGCGAGGCCGAGGGCGGCGAGTTCCACGAGATGCGCAAGCCGCGCATCGAGAAGGTCGTCGTCCACATGGGCGTCGGCGAGGGTGGGCGCGAGCTCGCCAACGCCGAGGAGATCCTCGCCGAGGTGGCGGGGCAGGAACCCGTTCGGACGACCGCGAAGGGCACCATCGCCGCGTTCGGCGTCCGCGAGGGCGACCCGATCGGTGCGAAGGTGACACTCCGCGACGACCTGGCCCGCGAGTTCCTCGAGACGGCGCTGCCGCTTGTGGAGCTGTCCGAGCACCAGTTCGACGAGTACGGCAACTTCTCGTTCGGGGTCGAGGAGCACACCGACTTCCCGAGCCAGGAGTACGACCCGAGCATCGGTATCTACGGGCTGGACGTGACGGTCAACCTCGTCCGTCCGGGCTACCGGGTCCGCAAGCGCGACAAGGCAGCGAGCGACATCCCGCCGCGACACCGCCTCGATGCGGCCGACGCGGTGGCGTTCGTCGAGACCGAGTTCGACGCGGAGGTCAACGAATGAGCGAGAGCGAGACCGAAGGAGAACACGAGGAACCCACCGGCGAGAACGCCGCGAAGCGCACCGGCGCGCAGGAGGCCTGCCAGCGGTGCGGTCGCGAGCAGGGCCTGGTCGGCAAGTACGACATCTGGCTCTGCCGGCAGTGCTTCCGCGAGATCGCCCGCGGCATGGGGTTCGAGAAGTACAACTGATGACAGGAAACGATCCACTGGCCGCCGCGCTGTCCGGCATCGACAACGCCGAGCGCGTCGGTCACCTGACACACGAGGTCGAGCCCGCCTCGAACGAGATCGGCTCCGTGCTCGAGGTCTTCTACGACCGCGGGTACGTCGACGGCTTCCAGTACGTCGACGACGGGAAGGCCGGTCAGTTCGAGGTCGAACTGAAGGGTGCCATCAACCGGTGTGGCGCGGTGAAGCCGCGCTACTCGGCGGGCGCCGACGAGTACGAGCGCTGGGAGAAGCGGTTCCTCCCGGCCCGTGACTACGGCGCGCTCGTCGTCACCACCTCACAGGGGGTCATGTCCCACTACGAGGCCCGCGAGGCCGGCATCGGTGGCCAGGTCATCGCATACGTATACTGACAATGACAACACGCATCGAACTAGACGTACCCGAGGACGTCGACGCCTCGATGGACCATCTCGACCTCACGGTCGAGGGGCCCAACGGGAGCGTCACGCGCAAGCTCTGGTACCCGGACATCGACGTCGCCGTCGAGGACGGTCAGGTCGTCATCACCTCGGAAGAGGACGACGCGAAGACCGACGCCACCGCCGGCACGTTCGAGTCCCACGTGCGGAACATGTTCCACGGGGTGACCGAGGGCTGGGAGTACAGCATGGAGGTCTTCTACTCCCACTTCCCGATGCAGGTGAAGGTCGAGGGCGACGAGGTCGTCATCTCGAACTTCCTCGGCGAGAAGGCACCCCGCCGGACGCCCGTCCGCGGCGACACGGAGGTCGAGGTGGACGGCGAGGAGGTACGGCTCCGCGGCAGCGACATCGAGGCGGTGGGCCAGACGGCCGCCGACATCGAGCAGCTGACCCGCGTGAACGACAAGGACAACCGCGTCTTCCAGGACGGAGTCTACATCACCAGCAAGCCGTCCCGAGGTGACGCCTGATGGCAGACGACGAGCAAGGTCGTGAGGATCAGGCGCGCGACCAGGAGGACGAGCAGGTCCGCGAGGAGACCGAGGAGGAACTCGAACGGATGGACGAAGACGAGCCCGAGGACGACGAGGAGTTCCAGTTCGGCGACGAGGACGACGAGGAGACGGCGGAATCCGAGTCCGAGTCCGAAGCGGAGGCCGACGAGGAGTACACCGACCTGACCGACATCAGCGGCGTCGGGAACGCGAAGGCCGCGGCCCTCGAGGGCGCGGGCTACGAGACGGTCGAGGACATCAAGCGGGCCTCCCAGTCCGACCTCGCGGAGGTCGACGGCATCGGCAACGCGCTCGCCGCGCGTATCAAGGCCGACGTCGGCGGCCTGGAGGTCTCCGAGGAGACCGAGGCCGAGGTCGAGGCCGACGAGGAGGAGGCCCCCGAGGAGGAGGACGTCGAGACGGAGCTCCGACCTCGCGGCCACGCCGACAAGACGCCCGACCTGTCCGAGCAGGAGGAACGGCTGCTGGCCCAGCGCAAGCGCGTGGGCAAGCCGCAGTTCTACCGCCAGGACTACCACAAGAAGAAGCGGACGCCGACCTCGTGGCGCCGTCCCCGCGGTGGCCTGTCGAAGCAGCGACGGGGCATCAAGGGGAAGGGCGACACGGTCGAGGCCGGCTTCCGGACGCCGAAGGCGGTGCGCGGCAAGCACCCCTCGGGCTTCGAGGAGGTCCGCGTGATGAACGTGGACGACCTCGAGGGTATCGACGAGGACCGCGAGGCCGCCCGGATCGGCTCCACCGTCGGTGCCCGCAAGCGCGAGCGCATCGAGGAGGAGGCCGAGGACCGCGGCATCCGCGTCCTCAATCCGACCTACGTGGAGGTGGAGATCGAATGACGGACCTCAAGGCACAGAAGCGACTGGCCGCCGACGTCCTCGACGTCGGCAAGAACCGTGTGAAGTTCGACCCGGACCGCCAGGCGGACCTCGCCGATGCGATCACGCGCGACGACGTGCGTGAACTCATCGAGGAGGGCGCCATCCGCGTCGAGCCCAAGCAGGGCAACAGCCGTGGCCGTGCCCGCGAGCGCGCGAAGAAGCGCGCGTACGGGCACCGCAAGGGCCAGGGCTCCCGCAAGGGCAAGGCCGGCGGTCGGAACAACGAGAAGGACGAGTGGCGGAGCAAGATCCGGGCCCAGCGGCGACGGCTCCGGAAGTACCGCCAGAACGACGAACTGACCCCCGCCGAGTACCGCCAGCTGTACAGGATGGCGGGCGGCGGCGAGTTCGACTCGGTCGCGGACGTGGAGCGGTACGTCCGGGCCAACTACGAGGTGGATGACTGATGGCGACAGGACCACGATACAAGGTGCCGATGCGGCGTCGGCGCGAATCCAGGACGAACTACCACCAGCGGTTGCGCCTGCTGAAATCCGGCAAGCCGCGGCTGGTCGCTCGAAAGAGCAACCAGCACACCAGGGCGCAGCTGGTCGTGCGTGGTGCACAGGGGGACAACACGGTCGCATCCGCGACCTCGAACGACCTGCAGGACTTCGGCTGGGAGGCGCCCACCGGGAACCTGCCGGCGGCGTACCTGACCGGCCTGCTGGCCGGCAAGCGTGCGCTGGAGGCGGGGCTCGAGGAGGCCGTCCTCGACATCGGCCTCAACACGGCGACGCCCGGCAACAAGGCGTTCGCGGTGCAGGAGGGCGCCATCGACGCCGGGCTGGAGATCCCGCACAGCGACGACGTGTTCGCGGAGTGGCCCCGCACGCGCGGGGAGCACATCGCGGAGTACGCCGAGATGCGCGACGAGCCGCTGTACAGCGGCGACTTCGACGCGACGGAGCTGCCGGACCACTTCGATACGGTCCGGGAAACCATCATGGAGGACATCAATGAGTAACGGCTGGGAACCCCAGACACGACTGGGCCGGAAGGTGGCCGAGGGCGAGATCAGCGACATGAAGACCGCCCTCGAGTCCGGGCTCCCGCTGAAGGAGCCCGAGATCGTCGACCAGCTCCTCCCGGGGCTGGAGGACGAGGTGCTGGACATCAACATGGTCCAGCGGATGACCGACTCCGGGCGCCGGGTGAAGTTCCGGTGCGTGGTGGCGGTCGGCAACCGCGACGGCTACATCGGCTACGCCGAGGGGCGTGACGACCAGGTCGGCGGTGCCATCCAGAAGGCCATCGGGATCGCGAAGCTCAACATGATCAAGGTCGAGCGCGGCGCCGGCTCCTGGGAGGACCGATCCGAGCGGCCCCACTCGCTGGCCCGCAAGACCGAGGGCAAGGCCGGCTCCGTGACGGTGGAGCTCATCCCGGCCCCGGAGGGGCTCGGGCTGGCCGCGAGCGAGACGGTGCGGAACGTGCTCGAACTCGCGGGCATCGAGAACGCCTGGACCAAGAGCCACGGCAACACCCGGACCACCTTGAACCTCGGCAAGGCGACCTTCCGCGCACTGGAGAACGCCGCGATGGCCCGCGGGCCCCGCGCCCTGCGTGCCGAGAGCGGTGTCGAGCCCGGGGAGGTGAGCGAGTGATGCGCGCCCTCGTCCAGCTCCGCGGCGAGGTCAACCAGGGCACCGACGTGCGCGACACGCTCGGCATGCTCAACCTCCACCGCGTCAACCACGCCACGCTCGTCCCGGAGACGGACACCTACCGTGGCATGGTCAACAAGGTGAACGACTGGGTGGCCCACGGCGAGCCCTCGACCGAGATGGTCGAGACGCTCATCCGTCGGCGCGGCGAGCCCGCCGAGGGCGACGCCGACATCGACGACGAGTGGGTCGCCGAGCACACGGACTACAGCGACGTCGCGTCGCTGGCCGAGGCCCTCGTCAACGAGGAGACGAAGCTCCAGGACGAGGGGCTCTCGCCCACGCTGCGGCTCCACCCGCCGCGTGGCGGCCACGACGGCATCAAGCACCCCATCAAGGAGGGCGGGGTCCTCGGCAAGCAGTCGACCGAGGAGATCGACGCCCTGCTGGAGGCGATGCGATGACATCCAAGAAACGACGACAGCGCGGCTCCCGCACCCACGGCGGGGGCTCGCACAAGAAGCGACGGGGCGCCGGCCACCGCGGCGGCCGCGGCCGCGCCGGCCGTGACAAGCACGAGCAGTACCTCTACCCGCCGCTCGGCAAGTCCGGCTTCAAGCGCCCCCAGAAGGTACAGGAGCAGATCGAGACCATCAACGTCCGCGAACTCGACGAGGACGCGGTCGTCCTCGCCGCGGAGGGCGTCGCCGAGGAGACCGGCGACGGCTACGAGGTCGACGTCCGCGACGTCGTCGAGGACGGCCACGAGGTCGACGCGGTGAAGGTCCTCGCGGCGGGTCAGGTCCACGAGGCCCTGACCGTCCACGCGGACGCGTTCTCGGACGACGCCCGCGAGGCCATCGAGGCCGCGGGCGGCGAGGCGGTCCTCACCGAGCGCGGCGAGGAACGCGCCGCCGAGGCCGAGGACGAGGAGGCCGAAGGAGATACAACCGAGGAGTCCAACGAGGATTAACGAATGAGTTGGAAGGAGACCGCCGAACCAGTACTCACGCGGATGCCCGGCGTCGAGCGGCCGGAGGGCCACGTGCCCTTCCGTCGGAAGCTCGGCTGGACCGCGGGCGTCCTCGTGCTGTACTTCTTCCTCACGAACGTGTTCATCTACGGACTCGCGAGTGGGGGCGGCAACGACGCGTTCGGGCAGTTCCGGACCATCCTCGCGGGTGGGCAGGGAACCGTGCTGCAGCTGGGCATCGGGCCCATCGTCACGGCCTCGATCGTGCTGCAGTTGCTCGGCGGCGCCGACCTGCTCGGACTGGACACGCAGTCGAACCCGCGGGACCAGGTGCTCTACCAGGGCCTCCAGAAGCTGCTGGTGGTCGTGATGTGCGTCCTGACCGGGCTGCCGATGGTGTTCGCCGGTGGGTTCCTGCCCGCGGACCCGCAGCTCGCGGCCCAGCTCGGCATCGGCCTCGCCGGGCTCAAGTGGCTGATGTTCGCCCAGGTCCTGGTCGGCGGTCTCCTCATCCTGTTCATGGACGAGGTCATCTCGAAGTGGGGCGTCGGCTCCGGGATCGGTCTGTTCATCATCGCCGGGATCAGCCAGCGCCTCATCGGCGGCTTCTTCGGCGTCCCCGGCCTCACGCGGAACCCCGGGTTCTTCTACAACTGGTACACCATCCTGACCGGCCAGCAGCAGCTCGGCGCGGTCCTCTCGACGCAGGGCCTGCTGAACCTGCTCATCCAGCCCGGGCAGCTGTTGTTCCTGTTCACGACGGTCGCCATCTTCGCGGTCGTCGTCTACGCCGAGTCCGTGCGCGTCGAGATCCCGCTCTCGCACGCCCGGGTCAAGGGCGCGCGTGGTCGCTTCCCCGTGAAGCTCATCTACGCCAGCGTCCTGCCGATGATCCTCGTCCGTGCGCTCCAGGCCAACATCCAGTTCCTGGGCCGCATCCTGTTCAGTCAGACCGGGAACGCGAACAACGCCATCGAGCTGTTCGGCACCGCCATGCCGTGGCTTGGGGTGTACACGCGCTCGGGTGCGGGGACCGCCGAACCGGTCGGCGGGTTCTTCTACTACCTCGCACCCATCTACAGCTACCAGGACTGGATGTGGTTCCTCGGGACCACCACGAACCCGCCCAGCATGATCATGGCTCGCGTCTTCGTCGACCTGTTCATCATGGTCGTCGGCGGCGCCATCTTCGCCATCTTCTGGGTCGAGACCGCGGACATGGGCCCCGAGGCGACGGCCCAGCAGATCCAGAACTCCGGGATGCAGATTCCCGGTTTCCGGCAGTCGCCCGGCGTCATCGAGAAGGTCCTCGAGCGGTACATCCCGCAGGTGACCGTCATCGGCGGCGCCCTCGTGGGCCTGCTGGCCGTCATGGCCAACATGCTCGGGACCATCGG
The DNA here is from genome assembly GCF_029338515.1 of Haloglomus litoreum. Classification (GTDB taxonomy): domain Archaea; phylum Halobacteriota; class Halobacteria; order Halobacteriales; family Haloarculaceae; genus Haloglomus; species Haloglomus litoreum. The sequence continues at coordinate 1,015,572 of NZ_CP119988.1, forward strand.
CGCCGTCTCCGGGACGGGCCTGCTGCTGACCGTCTCCATCACGTACAAGCTCTACGAGGAGATCGCCGAAGAGCAGCTGATGGAGATGCATCCGATGATGCGGCAGGTCTTCGGCGACTGACCGCTATCTTCGCGAGCGTCCCACGTTCTCACCGGTTTCGTACGGAAGCGTACCGCTAAGGTCAATATATAGGTGGTATTGATATACTTGCACGTCGTATGTGTGCCATGGGTTCACAGGCAGTACAGTTCGACGAAGCAGCCTACCACATCGATATCGCTCGCTCCCGCGCCCGTCTCGACGACGCGTCCGGCGTGCTGGTCGCGGTCCGGGCGGCGCTGGCGGCGGTCGCGGGGACGCCGTACGCGGGTCTGCTCGCGGAGGCGAACGCGGCCGCGGTGGACGCGGTCGGGAGCGCCCGGGCGGGCGACCCCGTGCGTGCCGACGCGGCGCTGGCGCTGTTCGCGCACCTCGTCGCGGACATGGAACGGTTCGAGTCCGCGGAGGCGGCCCGGCTGACCGCCCGGTGAGTCACGTCCCTGGTCCCAGCTCCGTCTCCTCCTCCGTCTCGGGCAGCTCCAGTTCGTTGGTGAACGCCCCCTCGTCGTTCTCGTACGCGTACTCCTGGACCGCCTGCATGATGATGGCCACGACCGATTCGCGCGACCAGCGCGCGGTGTTGACCGACAGGTCGTAGAACGACGTGTCGGTCACGTCGACGCCGTAGGTGCGCTCGAAGCGGCCGACCTCCTGGACCTCGCGGACCCGCATCTCGGACTCCATCTCCTCGCGGTCCGCGGTCCGGTCGACGCGGACCTCCTCGGGAGCGTTGAGCCAGATGCGGAGGTCGGCGCGGTTGCCGGCCAGCCAGCCCGCCAGCCGCGACTCCAGGACGAAGCCCTTGTTGGAGGCGCCCCAGACCTCCGCGACGCGCTGGAGGCGGCGGTCGATGAGCTGGTCGATCTCCGGGTCCTCGTCCGCCTTCGCGGAGAACTGCGTGAGGCTCATCCCCCGCTCCTCCGCCAGCTCGCGGAAGACCTCGCCGCCGTCGACCCGCTGTACCCCGAGTGCCTCCGCCAGCGCCTGCGACGTGCTCGACGCCCCGCTGCCCGGCGGCCCCGACACCGTGATGAGGAGGTTGTGCTCCATGCGTTGTGGGGAGACGGCTCCCGCCGCTACCTAACGGTGTCGATGACCGCCACCGTCGCCGCCCCGTGGGTCCCCCGCGTCGGTCCTCTGCCGGCGCCGGCACCCGCCAGACCGAAGCCCCTCGCCACCCTACGACCGACGATGCCCGCCACGACGCCTGCCGACCGCAAGCGCCTCGCCGTCCGGGCCATCGCCCGCCATCGCTCGCGCGAGGACGGCGTCGACTTCCTCGCGCGCGCCGGGGACCGGGCGGTCACCCTCTCCTACGCCGATCGGACCATCACGATGGACCTCGCCACGGCGAGCGACGCGACCGGTGGGGCCGACATCGGCGCTGCCCGGGCGGCGCTGGACGAGTTGCTGGCGTCGTTCCCGGTGTTCAAGATACAGCAGCCCGAGACGCGGAAGGCCCGCGACGGGACGGTGTACGTCTCGGCGCTCGCCGACCCGAAGCACGCCGCGGACTTCATCGAGGCCTGCTACCGGGACGTGTTCGGCCTCGGCGAGGGCTACGAGCTGTCGGTGGCGGAGGCCGGGGACGACGGCACGCCGGATTGAGGCCGAATTCTAGACGAACGCCGACCGTTCTCCAGTCGGACCCTGAAAAATAGTCATCCCCTCGGGTAGCGTCCTCGGTCCCATGGTCACGAGACGAACGGTTCTGGCGGGCATGGGGCTGGGATTGGCGGGTGTCGGCAGTGCGTTCGCCTACGAGCAACTGGCGCCCGAGCGCGCGACCCGGGTCGAGAATGGCGGCGGGGGGAGCGGCCCGAGCCTGAGTACGGCGGCCGAGACGCTCGCCAGCGGCCAGTTCTCCGGGAAAGCGGGCCACCGGTGCAGCGGCCGGGTCGACCTCGTCCACGACGAGGGCGCCCACTTCCTCCGCTTCGTGAACTACGAGCAGACACAGGGCCCCGACGTGTTCGTCTACGTCTGTCCCGACGCGGACCCCGACACCGCGGCGGAGATCGCGGCGGGGACGAAGGTGCTCATCGACGGCGGTGCGGACGGGGGCGAGTCGACGAAGACGGGCACGTTCGTCCAGCGGCTTCCGGATGGGGTGGACGTGGCCTCGATCCGTGGCGTCGGCATCTGGTGCGAGAACTTCCGGACGCCGTTCGGCGCCGCGACCCTGGAGTAGGTCTCCGTGTCGAAGCTTGCCGGTCGTGACGGGGCGCAGCGACCGTTCCGCCGACGGGGGGCGGATTCGATACCCGCACGGGGGTAGCGACCCCGAACCGACGACGCCGGGGGGTATCCGGTCGTCTCCGACCTGTCGGAAACATTTCAACAGAAAGATATTTGATAGCTGGTAGCAATTAACAAACTGGCGGTACATTCCTCTGACCACCTGGAGGAGGCAGTGTCGTCTACCAGCAGGGAGAAACATCATGACAACGTTCGTATTAGTGCACGGTTCGTTCCACGACGGATCGGCATGGGAACCGGTCGTCCGGCAGTTAGAGCAGATGGGGCACACGGCATACGCGCCGACAGTCGCTGGCCACGGACCAGACGGGAACAAGGACGTCACTCACGCTGATTGCTCCGGGTCGGTCGAGGACTACATCGTCGACAGGGAACTGGAGGACATCGTGCTGCTGGGCCACAGTTTCGGTGGCTCCATCATCCCGAAGGTAGCCGAGCGGATTCCGGACCGCATCACCCGTCTCGTCTTCCACAACGCGTTCGTGGTGGAGGACGGCAACTGCGTGCTGGACGAATGTCCGCCGCCCATACAGGAGCTCTTCCGGGCGTTGGCCGACGAATCACCGGACGGCTCGTTCACGGTCCCGTTCCCGGTCTGGCGCGATGGCTTCATCAACGACGCCGACATCGACGTCGCTCGCTCGACCTACGAGGAACTGTCGCCGACCCCGTTCCAACCGTTCGTCGACGAACTGGACATGAGCGCGTTCCACTCGCTCGAACTCCCGAGCAGCTACCTCTACGCGACGGAGGACGGGACCCTCCCACAGACCGACGAGTGGAGCTGGCATCCACACATGTCGAGTCGGCTCGGGCTGTTCCGACTGGTGAAGATGCCCGGCAGCCACGAGGTCGTCTTCACGAACCCCCAGGGACTGGCTGCGAAGATCGTCGAGGCAGGGCGCGAGTAGGAGACGGATAGCAGCGCGTTCGGCCGCTTTCGGACGGGAGAACGGGAAGGACCCGGTCCTACGCCGGCTCCTCGACGTCGATGTCGACGCGGTCCTGGATGAGGTCGCGCAGGTCGTCCGCGTCCTCGACCTGTTCGATCTCCTCGCGCTCGACGAGCGCGGTCCCCTCGACGCTGTCCCGCGTGGCACGGTCGACGACGTACACCGACTGGGTCCGGGTGACGCGGCCGACCGATGACATGATTCGGGCCCGCTTCTCGGCCGTCCGGTCGAACGAGGAGTGCCCCGTCAGCATCGACGCGAGGCGGGAACGGCGGGCCTCGCCGACGGCCTTGAACGGTGCGCGGTCGGTCGGGTGGACGTCGTAGCCGACCCGGGTGAGCACGGCGATGACGGGCTCGTCGTCCGGGTCGGCGTCGGGGTCGTCGGGCGTGGGGTCGCCCTCGCGGACCGCCTCGGCGCCGTCCAGCACCTCGACGGGCGAGGTGAGCGGCGCGTCGAACACGTCCTCCAGTTCCGCGGCGACCTCGACGGAGGCGTTCATGCCGTCCTCGTACTTCGAGACGGTCCGACGGGAGACGCCCAGCTCCTGTGCGAGACGGCCGAGCGACCAGTCCTTCTCCTCGCGGGCGTCGGCCAGCACCTCGCTGTCGATGTTGACGTACAGGCCACCGGGGGCCGCGTAGATGAGCGGCGGCACCTCCTCGACGAACAGGTCCATCGCGGTGTCCGGCGAGAGGACGGGGACGCCCTGGCGGAAGTAGACGACGCCGGGCTTGAGTTCCTCGTCCCGGGTGCGCAGGCCGATGACCATCGGCGTCGCGCCCAGGTAGTGGCCGAGGCGGCGCATCTCCGCGCCGGTCGCCGCGTCGAACGCGTCGATGTTGACCAGCACCTTCAGGAGGAGCGTGTCCTCCCCCCGCCGTGCGGCCATGTCGAAGCTCTTCGGGCGGATCGCACACCGGTCGCTGACGAGGAAGCCCGCGTCCTCGAGCATCGCGGTCACGTTCTCGACCAGTGCGGACCGGGTCATAGAGGGGTATAGGCGACTCGATGCTCATATGTGTTGTGTCCCCGCACCCCCCGATGTCCGGCGATTCGCCGTTCGCGGGGGGACAGATTGATATATCGGATGGTATCGTGGGTCGGATCGGCCATACGAGGCCTCTACGGCACACTCACCGTCGAATCCTCGTTCCGGCCGCCGAGCGAAACCCGTTCGTAACCGGCCCCCGTATCCCGGCCGTGACCGTCGTTGGCCTCGACGACACGGACTCGCGCGACGCGGGGATGTGCACCACGTACGCGGCCGCACGCCTCGCCGAGCGACTGCGCGAGGAGGGTGCGGCGGTGGCCCGTGTCTGCCTGGTCCGGCTGAACCCGGCCGTCGAGCACAAGACCCGGGGTAACGCCGCGCTCGCGGTCCACACCGACGCCGCGGTCGATGTGGCGTTCGCGGCCGCCCGCGACCTCGTGGACGCCCACGCGGTGGTCGACGACCCGCGGACGAACCCGGGCGTGGTCGCCCTCGGCGGCGCGCCCGCCTCCGTTCCCGGGAGCGTCGCCGAGTTCGCCGGCGTCGCGGTCCGTGACCTGCTGTCCCGCGAGCGGGCCCACGAGACGCTCTCCGGCGTCGAGGCCGTCGAGACGCGCCACGCGACCTGGGGCGACGGCCGGGGCGTCGTGGGCGCGCTCGCGGCCGCCGGCGCGTGGCGCGCCTGGGACGACGCCGACCTCGACCCGACCTACGAGCACATCGTCTACCGCCCGCGCGAGCGCTGGGGCACCGAGCGCGACGTGGCCCACGAGAGCGTCTTCGCGGCCGCCGACCGCGAGTACCCGGCCGTCTGGGACACGGTCGACCACGGCGAGAACGAGACGGTCTGCGTGCCCCACACGCCCGGCCCGGTGCTGTACGGCATCCGCGGCGACGACCCCGACGCCTGCCGGGCGGTCGCGGACGCCATCGACGCGGAGCCGGCCGAGCGGGCGTGTACGTTCGTCACGAACCAGGGGACGGATGCCCACCTCCGCGAGGCACCGATCCGGGCGGTGGCGGACGACCGCGCGTACCGTCTCGACGCCGTCGTCGCCTCGACACCCGAGACGCGCCGGGGCGGCCACGTCTTCCTCGACCTCGGGCCACCCGACGAGGGCGCCGACGTGACGCTGGGCTGCGCGGCGTTCGAGCCGACGAAGCGCTTCCGCGACCGGGTCCGGGCGCTCCGGGTGGGCGACCGACTCACTGTCTGCGGCGAGGTGAGCGACGGCACGCTGAAACTCGAGAAGTTCGCGGTCCGGGCCCTCGTCCGGACCGAGTCCGTCACCCCGGACTGCCCGGACTGCGGCCGCTCGATGTCGTCGGCGGGTCGCGGGCAGGGGTACCGGTGTCGCGACTGCGGGACCTCGGCGCCGGGCAGGGTCGAGCGACCCATCGAGCGGTCGCTGGAGCGGGGCTGGTACGAGGTGCCGCCCTGTGCCCGCCGACACATCGCGAAACCGCTGGTCAGGGGCGGGTTCGACGCGCCGACGCACCCCAAGCGATAGCGTCGGTGCCCGACCCCGCAGGCCCCTGCATCTGTCGAAAATGCTGTATTATCCGATAACTTCTGGGGTTGAGCGTTTGTTCGTCGGTTCTCGGAACCGCTCGATCATCGATCCCGTCCCTTCCTCGCCTCGCGTCCCAGTTCCCGCTCGACGGCCTCGACCTTCTCGCGGGCCTCGAACTCCCGGGTCCGCTTGTCGTCGATCTTCAGGACCGTGCTGACGCGGTCGCCGTCGACGGCCTCGTGGGCGGCCTGCGCGGCGGCGAACAGGGTCCCGATGTCGTCGGCCTCGATGACCGTCCCCATCGGGTTCGTCTCGTACGAGACGTCGAACTCGTCGAGGGCGGCGACCGCCTTCGCCACCTCGCCCGCCATGCTGTCCTCGATGACCGGTGCGACCGACAGGAGTGCGACGACCGTCATGGTCGGCCCTACGACACCCACGGCTAAGAGCGTGGGCGTCGCAGGCCCCACCATGAGCGACGACTCCACGGACGCCGCGACGGCGAGCGACCCCGAGACGCGCCCGGACGACCCGGTCGCGGCTGGCGACACGGAGGAGTACGGCAACGTCGAACTCGAGGCGAACGGCCTCACCTTCGAGTGCATCGTCGAGCAGCCCGCGACCGACGCGACCGACGAGGGCGACCTCGCGGTCTGCCTCCACGGCTTCCCGGACGACGCCGGCTCGATGGTGCCGGTTCTCGACGCGCTCGCGGAGTCGGGCTACACCGCCGTCGCCCCGTACATGCGCGGGTACGCACCAACAGACCCCGCGCCAGACGGCGAGTACACGGCCGAGGCGCTGGGCGCCGACGCGAACGCCCTGCTGGACGTGGCGGCCGACCACTTCGACCGCGACGGCGACCGCGTGCTGGTGGGCCACGACTGGGGTGCCGTCGCGACGTACGCCGCCGCGGCCGCCGACCCGGACGCGATGGACCGGCTGGTGGCGATGGCGGTCCCGCCACGGTTCGAGGCGCTGCTGACGCGCTACCCGAAGCAGATCCTCCGCTCGTGGTACATGTGGCTGTTCCAGGTCCCGGGCGCCCCGGAGCAGGCGCTCCGGTGGCGGGACTTCGAGTTCGTGGAGTTCCTCTGGGGCCTCTGGAGCCCCGGCTGGGACTACCCCCGGAGCCGCATCGAGAGCGTGAAGGCCACCCTGGAGCGCGACGACACCGTCGAGCACGCGCTCGCGTACTACCGCCAGATCGTCGGGGGCGGGCTGAAGGGGATGGTCCTCCACGGTCCGCCCTCGCCCGACGAGGGCCCGACCATCGAGGTGCCGGCGCTGCTCGTGACGGGCGAGCGCGACGGCTGTATCGGGACCGGGTTGTACGAGGGGGCCGAGCGGGCGTTCGACGGGCCCTGCCGCGTCCTCCGGGTCAGCGACGCGGGCCACTTCGTCCACCAGGAGCGGCCCGCGCTGGTCGGCGACGAGATCCGGCGCTTCGTCGACGACGGCTGAGGCGCCCCGCGCTCGCTACCGGGCGCCGCCCGCGGGTCGCTCACTCCTGCTCGGCAGCCCCCTCCACGGCTGTCGACAGGTGGTAGTGCATCCCCTGGAGGAGTTCGGATACCTCTGTGAGCGCGTCCGGCTCCGCCGTGACGAGCGTCCCCTGGTCCGGTCCCTCGGGGAGATCTACCAGCACGACGTCCTCGTACCGTTCGACGGTCCCCCGGCGTGCCCCGAGCGTGTCGCGGACGGCCGGTCCGGCCGAGGCAGGGTCCGTCCCGGAGCGCGGCGCGCACCTCGTCGGACAGGCCGGTCTCGCAGTACAGTCGGTCGTAGTCGTTCCCGTCGTACCGGACCACGGTCCGGAGCCCGCGACCGAGCCACGGAGGAACGGGCCCAGCCGCTCGGGTGCTCCCGGCGCCGTCGCTGTCATCCCGGTGTGCGTCGAGGCTCCGGGCCGAGAGGGTTCGCCGGCCAACAGTTTGGTGGTTGTCGAGCGGGTGCGGCCGTCATCCCGGGTGGTAATACGGGGCCGTGCGAAGGGGTCGCCATGAGCAGTCGGGTGTTCGACGACCCGCGCCTCCGGCGCGCGCGGACCGTCCTGGAGGCCATCGTCCGGGAGGTCCGGGCGGAGAACGTCACGTTCATGGCCGGGAGCATCGCCTACCACGCCTTCGTCTCGCTGGTACCGTTCCTGTTGCTGGTGCTGTTCCTCATCAATCGGATCGGCGACGAGGCGCTCGCGCGGGCGTTCCTCGCGGCCATCGCGGCCAACCTCACGCCCGCCGGCGCGACGGAGGGGGGCGTCATCGGGCAGTTCACGGAGCTCCTGCTCCAGGCGGCCACCAGCGGCACGCAGAACGCCAGCATCTCGCTGCTCTCGCTCGTCGCGCTCGTCTGGGGGACCCTGCGCATCTTCCGTGGGCTCGACCAGGCGTTCTCGGACATCTACGAGTCCGAGTCGCTGAACACGTTCCTCGACCAGGTGCTCGACGGCGTGGTCGTCTTCGGCGCCCTCGGCGTCGCCCTCTTCCTCGTCAGCGCGGCCGAGCGCTTCGTCGGGCTCCCGTCGCTCGGCGCCGCCGACGCCGTCCTCCGACCGCTCATCTCGGTCCTCAGCGTCGGCGTCGCGCTCCTTCCGATGTACTACGTCTTCCCCGACGAGGACGTGAGCGTCCGCGAGATCGTCCCGGGCGCGCTGGTCGCCGCGCTGGGGTGGGTCGCACTCAGCGGGGTGTTCCGCTACTACGTCGCGGCCTCCTCGACCTCCTCGTACGGTATCGTCGGCGTCATCATCCTCCTCATCACCTGGCTCTACTTCGGGGGGCTGATCCTGCTCGTCGGGGCCTCGGTCAACGCGGTGCTGGCCGGCCGCAGCGAGGACGTCGAGAACATCGCCTGGGGCGCTGCCCCCGGAACCCACCACTCGTACAACGACGACGCGTTCGTCGAGCCGCTCCGCGAACTGAAGTCGGCTCTCGACGCCGCCGAGGCGGAGGGCTACGACGAGGTCCGTGTCGCCGTCGGTGACCACGAGGTGACGATCCCCCGCGCGGACGAGGCCACGGTCCGGGTCAAGACCGTCGACCGCCCCCGGATCCTCGGCGGCGACCACGAGACAGGGGAACTCCTGTTGCGCTGGGACTCGCGCGCCGGCGGCCGCGACGACGAGACCGACACGTGATCGGCGAGAGGGTTATGATTCCCTGTGACATGAGTTACATTATGTCATCAGTCGGGTCTACCACCATCGTCGGCCAGTTCGAGGACGCCTCGCTCGGGTTGCTGGTGCTCATCGGTGCGATGCTCCTGACAGCCCTGATCGGGTTCGGCCTCAGTGTCCTGCTCTGGTTCCGCAATCGGTCGGGGAGACGCCGTCGCAGGAAGCGCAGGGGCCCGGCGTAGACACTCCGGGCGGACACGGCTGACCGCACGACAGGGCCAGCGGTCGCTCGCGGGTGGGTTCGGGAGAAGTGCGCTGGCGGGGATTTGAACCCCGGTTGTGACCATGGCAAGGTCACGTGATACCACTACACTACCAGCGCCCTGTGCATTCGAGACGAGGCCGGTGTTGCACAAAAGGATTCCGGAACCCCGCCGTCGCCGGGTTGATACGGGCTGCGGGCGGAGCCCTCGCCATGCCCGCCGATGCCGGCGATCTCGCCCGGGACTACTACCGGACCATCGACGAGGGTGCGTACGGGGAGCTGCGCGACCTGCTGGCCGACGCGTTCGTCCAGCGGCGGCCCGACCGGACGCTGGAGGGGGCCGACCGGTTCGTCCGGTTCATGCGCGAGGAGCGCCCGGAGACCGACACCACGCACGTCGTCGAGCGCGTCTACCGGGCCGACCCGCGCGACGACGGTGACGGGGCCTCCGGCCCCATCGGGGACGTGGACGCGGACCGGTACGTGGCCGTCGAGGGGCGGCTGGAGCGGGCGAACGGGGAGCAGTGGTTCCGGTTCGTCGACACCTTCGCCGTCGTCGACGGCCGACTGGCCACGCTGAGGACGTACACGATGTAACACCGCGACCGCTGGCCGCGCCGGTGGCGCGAGACGGGGTCAACAGTTATCCGGTCCCTCTGCCAACGCAGGCCATGGAACCCGGAGCCGCTCACGTCCGCCAGGGGAGGGGTCGCTGATGCCGGTCGTCGATGGGACCGCGGCGGACGGGTTCGAGCCCGTCGTGGACGCGTTCGCCGAGAACTTCCGGTCGCGCGACGAACTCGGGGCCGCGTGTGCGGTCTACCACGAGGGGGAGTGCGTCGTCGACCTCTGGGGTGGCTATCGCGACGCCGCTGGCGAGCAGCCCTGGACGGAGGAGACGATGGTGATGGTGTTCTCGGGGACGAAGGGGATGGCCGCGACGGCCGTCGCCGTCGCACTCTCCCGGGGTCTGTTCGCCCTCGACGACCGCATCGCGGACCACTGGCCCGCGTTCGCCCAGCACGAGAAGGGCGAGGTCACCGTCCGGCAGTTGCTCCGTCACCGGGCCGGACTCGCGACGCTCGACCAGCAGTTGACCGCCGAGCAGCTGGCCGACCACGACGAACTCGCCGCGGTGCTGGCGGCGCAGGAACCGGACTGGGAGCCCGGAACCCGCCACGGTTACCACACGTTCACGCTGGGCTGGTACACGAGCGAGCTGTTCCGGCGGACCGACGGCCGGACCGTCGGGCAGTTCTTCGCCGACGAGGTCGCCGATCCGCTGGATGTCGACTTCCACATCGGGCTACCCGAGGCGGTTCCGGACGAGCGGGTGGCCGAACTCGACCCGTTCGGCCCGGTCGACCTGCTCCGGAACGTCCACCGAATCCCGCCCCGGTATCTGGTACGGCTGCTGAACCCGCGGTCGCTCGCCGGGCGCGCGGCGAGCTGCGTCGCCTACGACGACCCGGTCGACCTGACGGAGCCGCCGTTGCGGTCGGTCGAGATCCCCTCGGCCAACGGCATCGGGACGGCCAGGGCCCTCGCGGGGGTGTACGACGACCTCGCGCGTGGTGGCGACGAACTGGGTCTCGACGCGGCGACTCACGAGGAACTGCGGACCGTCCCGTCGCCGCCCGCCGGCGGGGACCGGGACCTCGTCCTCGGGGTCCGGAACGAGTACAACGTGGGCTACTCGAAACCGTACGGCGAGTTCACCTTCGGGAGCTCCGACGCCGCCTTCGGGACGCCCGGCTTCGGCGGCACGTTCGGCTTCGCCGACCCGGACGCCGACCTCGCCTTCGCGTACGTCCCGAACCGGCTGGGCGTCCACCTCGTCGACGACCCGCGGGAGGTGGCGGTCCGCGAGGCCGTCTACGACTGCCTCTCGTGACGGCGGGCGGACGTTCCCGACCAGCACCGTTTAGCCGGCCGGCGACCCAGCATATGTCGACCGGAATGTTCGACTCGTTCGAGGTCGTGCCGGCGGTGGACGTACAGGACGGGCAGGTCGTCCAGCTCGTGGGCGGCGAACGCGGGACCGGGCGCACCTACGGCGACCCGGTCGAGGCCGCGCGGAACTGGGAGGAGGCGGGCGCACACACCCTCCACCTCGTCGACCTCGACGGGGCGTTCGAAGGCGAGCGCGCGAACGCGGGCGCCATCGAGCGCGTGGTCGCGGCCACGAGCGCGGACGTGCAGGTCGGCGGCGGCATCCGCACCGCGACGGACGCCTTCTCGCTGCTCGACGGCGGCGTCGACCGCGTCATCCTCGGGACCGCTGCCGTCGAGAACCCCGACATCGTCTCGACCATCGCGGACCGCTACCCCGACGGTGTCGTCGTGAGCCTCGACTCCCGCGGCGGGGAGGTCGTCGTCTCCGGCTGGACCGAGGGGACCGGCCTCGACCCCGCGGAGGCGGCCGCACGGTTCGTCGACGCGGGCGCAGCCGGCATCCTGTTCACCGATGTCGACGTCGAGGGACAGATGGAGGGAGTCCGGGGCGAGGAGGTCCGGCGCGTCGTCGAGGCCGCGGACGCCCCGGTCATCGCGAGCGGTGGCGTCGCCACGCTCGAGGACGTCCGGACGGTCCACGACGCGGGCGCGGCCGCCGTCGTCGTCGGGACGGCGCTGTACGAGGGGGCGTTCACGCTCGCGGAGGCCAGCGCGGCCGTCGAGTGAGCGTCGAACGAGCCCATCCGGTCCCGGAGGGAACGCCGGTCTCCGAACCTTCTGGTCGGTGCTGGCGACGAGACGTACCTCTCCAGAAGACCGCCAGGACGACTCAGCTCCGGGGACGCGGTCGCTGCTCCTGCCGGTCCAGCAGCCGGACGAGCGCGTAGACGACGGCGCCCGAGAGGGCGGCTCCCGTCGGCGAGGCGGCTGCCACCTGGGGCGCTGCCGCGACGACCGTATCCACCAGCGACTGGACGAGCGTCACGATGTCGGCCGCTGGGACGCGTGATACATAAATTGCGGTGTCATTCCGGCTCGGTCCGGGTGGTCATGCACCAATCACACGGCGACGCCACGCTGTCGTTGTCGTTTCGAGCGTGCGGCGAGGCAGTCCAGGCCCGGCCGGTTCAGTCGGCGACCGCCGCCATCCGGCCCTCGCACTCCGCGACGCGGTGTGTCGCGCCGAGCGCCTGGTACTGTTCGCGAGCGGTGGCGAAGGCATCCCGTGCCGCCGTCTCGTCCCCGAGCGCCAGGAGCGCCTCGCCGCGCTCCCGGTGGGCACGAGCCGTCTCGGCGTTCCGGGTCCCCGGATCGAACGTCTCGAGGCAGGCGTCGAGGTGGTCGAGCGCCCGCTCCGGGTCACCGCGCTCGCGTGCCAGCGTGCCCAGCTCCCGGAGCGCGAGCGCGAGCGCGCGGTCGGTCTCGACCGCCGCGGCGGTCTCGTGGCTCTCGGTCAGGTGCTCCTCGGCGTCGTCGAGGTCGCCACGCTCGCGGGCGGCGACGCCGAGCCCCCGGAGACAGTGCGCGACGTTCTCACGGTTGCCGGCGTCGCGGGCGAGGTCGAGGGCCTCCGACAGCCGTTCAGTCGCCTCCGCCGGGCGGCCGCAGTCGGCCAGCGTGTTCCCGAGTGCGCGGAGCGCGTGCGCGAGGAAGTCCCGGGTGCCGGCGTCACGGGCGAGGCTGACGGCGGTCTCGAAGCGCTCGATGGCCGCCTCGGGCCGCCCGCGGTCCCGCTCGATGACGCCCAGGTTGATGAGCGAGTCGATGAGCTGGACCCGGGCACCGGCGCGCTCGCGGAGCGCCCGGCTCCGCTCGAAGCGCTCCAGCGCCGCGTCGAACTCGCCCCGTTCGTAGTGCACGATGCCGAGGTTGTTCTGGACGGAGGCGGCGCCCGCGGGGTCGGCCTCCGGGTCCGAGCGCTCCTCCGCGGCGCGGAGGTACTGCTCGGCGGCGTCCAGGTCGCCCGCGAGCCACGCCGCCACGCCGCGGGCGCTGTCTGCCTTCTGTGCCCGGCGGCCGTCGCCGACCCGCTCGGCCAGCGCCAGCGCCCACGCGGCGTACCGGTCGGCGTCCTCGTAGGATCCGGTCCGGATGGCCGCCCACGCACGGTGGCGGTGTGCCGCCGACCGGAACCGCGACCGGGCGGGCTCCTCGACATCGCCCGCCAGACGGTACAGGGCCGTCGCCTCCCGGTGCAGCGCCTCGTAGTCGCCGAGATCGTAGCGGGCGTCGCATCGGCTCTCGGCACACCGCAGCACACAGCCCGGGGAACAGACCGCCGGGAGTTCGAACGCGGGGTGGTCGCTCTCACCGAACAGCACGAGCACCCCCGGGTGGCGCTCCGCGAGGCCGAACAGCTGTGTCGCCGTCTCGTCGGCCCAGGCCGTCGGATCGTCGGCGATGCGTCCGAGGACGGCCGCTTCGGCGCCCAGCGCGTCCCGGACCGCCTCCCGGGCCGCCGGGTCGTCGGCCAGTGACCAGATGGCGGACACGACGCGCCCGACCCGGCGGCGGGCCGCGGGCTCGGGTTCGGTCGCGACCAGCGCGTCGAGGAACGCGACCGACCACTCCTCGTGCGGCATCCGGCCCTCCAGCGGCGACCCGCCGAACAGGACCCGGCCGTGGAGTGTCTCCACCGCGGCGTCGATGTCGGCGGGGTCGTATCCCGCGGGTGCCGTGACCAGTGCGTACAGGTACGCCGGCTCGACCTCGAGTCCGGCCGCGTTCAGGAGGTTCGCCAGCACGCCCAGGTCGCAGGCCACGTCGCCGTGGTCGCGGAGCTCCGCCAGTGTCGCCTCCGCGTCCGCCTGGAGCGCGCTCTGGACATCCTCGCCGGTGCCGGCGACCGTCGCCAGACAGTGCAGGAAGGCCAGCACCGACGACGGGGGGTCCGCCTCCGTCCCGTCCTCGGGTGCGACCGCACGGACGTCGGCGGCCAGATCGGCCACCGGCCGGTCGAGGTCGGCCGCCACGTGGGCGATGAACCGCTCGCGTTCGCGCTCGTCCAGTGCCGGCATCCGGACCACCTCGACCGCCTCGTCGCGGTAGCTCCGGGTGGCGGGGGCCAGCGGCTCCCCCGGGGGGTCGCCCCACTCCTCGGTCCGTGCATCCACGAGTACCGAGACGGTCGGGTCGTCGCGGAGTCGCCGCATCGCCTCGAACACCGCCGCCCCCGCCCGGACGGCGTCCTCGACGACTACCAGCGTGTGCCCCGGTTCGTGCGTGGCTGCCGCCGTCAGTGCGTCGGCGGCCTCGAACGGCCGCCCCCGGCTGCGCTGCCGGTACCAGACCGCCCCTCGCCCGGACTCGTGCCAGCGATGGGCGACCTGGCGACAGACGGTGCTCTTGCCGCTCCCGGGTGCGCCGACCAGCGCGACGTGCCGCCCCCCCTGGAGCCGTGACAGCAGCTCGTCGTCGAGCCGTTCTCGCTCACCGTCCCCGTCCGCGGGCCGCTCGCGCGGGAGAGCGTGCCCGGCAGCCACCTCCGCGAACCCGTTGCCCGTCCGGAGTGCGGTCACCCGGTCACGGGCGCGGGCCGGGTCGAACGCCCCGTCGTCGAGCCGCTCGAACCCGGCGGATGCCAGCCCTCCGGGGAGCGGTCCCCCAGGGTGGCGCTGCTCGGCCGCATCCGGGTGACCCATCCTCCCGTCCACCGTCCCCGACGTGTGGTGTTCGGGGTCGTACGCGTCCAGCCACGCCGTCGCCCACGTCAGCGCGTCCTCGTCGGTCGTCTCGACGAGCGCGTGGACTCCGCCGTCGTCGGCGTGGACGGCCGCCACGACCGCCACGGGCGTCCGGAGCAGCGAGATGGGCGGCGTGTTCGTCGCGGTGACAGCGTCCTGGATCCCCAGCTCCGGCGGGAGCAGGACCGGCCCGTCGGTGCCACTCCGGACGGCCTCGGCGAAGGCCCCGTCGGCGGTCCCCGCGATAGCCACGCGAGCCTGGTCGGCGCGCGAGCAGCGCTCCACGAACCGGTCCGCGAGTGTCGCCGCGTCGACGTCCCCGTCGGCGGTGGTGATGGCCGCACCGGTCAGCAGCGCGCTCGATACGGACACGTCGTGCGGGAGCGGCGCCAGTGCGGCGATCGCGCCCTCGACGGCCGCGAGCGAGGCCGTCGCGGCCCGGTACTCCTCGGCGGCGAGCCGGCCGGCGACGGTCGCGACGTACCCCCCGTCGACCCGCTCGACCAGCCCCGCGTCCTCCAGCTCGCGGACCGCCCGGTCCACCGTCGAGCGCGACCGGTCGACGGCCGCGACGAGGTCGCGCTTGTACAGCGGCTCCCCGAGCAACTGCTCGAACACCGGCCAGCGCCGCCTGACAACATCCAGTACCGACCCCCCGTCGTCCATTTGCTCCACGTTCATCCTCGACCGATAAAACGTTCCCCCCGACCGTCCGCCGGGCGCACCCCTACCCCCCTCCCGTGGACACGCACGGCGGCGTCGGGTCCCGCGACCGACGGACACCGGGTCGGGGATGGAGCCGGATCGACCCGGATTCGGTCCGTCGGTGCGTGGACCACGACGTTCCGCATCTGGAACTTCGCGTCCGAGGGTATTACCTCACGTACTGACTTTATATACTGTCCGCCGCTCTCCGGCTCCCGTCGGCAACCGAGGGGGAACGGTCTTGCCGGTGGCCGCCGGACCCGCGGGTATGAGCGACGAGACGACCGAGGCCGGCGTCCGCGAGGCCGCCGTGACCCGCGAGACCACCGAGACCGATATCGAGGTGACGCTGGCGCTCGATGGCGACGGCGAGGCCACCGTCGACACCGGCGTCGGCTTCTTCGACCACATGCTCGGTGCGCTCGCCAAGCACGGCCTGTTCGACCTCACCGTCCAGTGCGACGGCGACCTCCACATCGACGACCACCACACCGTCGAGGACGTGGCCATCGCGCTCGGGCGGGCGTTCGACGCCGCGCTCGGCGAGAAGCGGGGCATCGTCCGCTACGCCGACCGGCGGGTCCCGCTCGACGAGGCCGTCGCCGACGTCGTCGTGGATGTCTCCGGCCGGCCGTACTTCAACTTCGATGGCGACTTCTCACAGGAGTCGGTCGGCGAGTTCACCAGCGACATGGCCGCGCACTTCTGTCGCTCGCTCGCGATGAACGCCGGCCTCACGCTCCACGCCGGCATCACCGGCGAGAACGCCCACCACGAGGTCGAGGCGCTGTTCAAGGCACTGGCGCGCGCGCTGGACGACGCCACCCGCGTCGACGAGCGCCGGGCCGGCGACACGCCGAGCACGAAGGGCGAACTGTAGCGGAACGCCGCTGCCGGCTGTCGGACGTAACTGTTCGGAATCGAATTTCTGGGGAAAATACACAGAGTTAGTAGTATTCTCTGGCAATATTTCATATGAATGCTGGATTGGGTAGATATACGTCTTCCTGTCCTCACTGGGTCGACCACAAGCCACTCGGTCGCTCGTCCGGAAACGGGAGACGATGCCCTCCCGACGTACCCTCCTGGCCGGCGCGGCCGGTCTCGTCGCCGGTGGCGGACTGGTCGCCGACCGCGTCCGACTCGGGGAGCTGGACGCCTGGACACCGGACGTGGATACGTGGCCGCTTCCCCGCTACGACCTCGCGAACACGGCTTCGGTGCCCGACGTGTCGGTCCCGGAGGATCCGGCGGTCGACTGGACGGCGAGCGTCGAGCCCCCCTCTCACGCCCTCCTGCAGTCGCTCGTGGTGGGATCCGACCGCGTCTACGCCGGTGCCGGCTCGCTCGCGGCGGTCGACCGTACCGACGGGAGCCGGGTGTGGGAGGACGAGACGCCGGTGCGGGCGCTCTCGCGCCGGGGTGGCCGGCTGTTCGCGGCCGGCGGCACGGACGAGACCGCGAGCGTCACCGCGTACGACGCCGCGACGGGTGAGAGGGCGTGGGCCCGTGACCTCCCCGCCAGCCCGGTGGGGCTGACGGTGGCTGCCGGGATGGTTCTGACCGCGACCCGCATCGGTTCGGTCGCCCGGGAACAGGGGACGGGCATCCGTCGCTGGGGCGGCGAGGCTCCCGATCTGCAGACCCAGCCGCTCGTCCACGACGGCGCCCTGTTCGGGCACGACGGCTACGAACTCGCACGGTTCCGGTCCCGGAGCGTCCTGGACGTCCCGCTGCGCGCGCCGCCGGCGGCCGAGTGGCGGACCGTGGCCCAGGGCGGGCGAGTCTCCGCGCCCGTCGGTGTCGGGTCGCGGGTGCTCGTGCCGGTCCAGCAGCGGGGCTTCCAGACGGACGCCGGCGCGCCGGCGCTCCGGGCCGTCGGCGCGACGACGGGCGAGGTGGCGTGGCGGGCGGTCACCACCGACGACCGGGACACGTTCCTCACGACCCAGCACGCGGCGGTCGACGCCGCTCGCAACCGGGCGTACGCCGGCGTCTACCGCCAGTGGGTGGGCGAGCCAACGAGCGGCGAGGGGTTCCGGGCGACGGTCAGGGCGTTCGCGCTCGAGGATGGGACCGTGGCGTGGACCCACGAGGCCGGGACGGGCCGGTTCGTCCGCGATGTCGTGTTCGCGGGCGGCCGCGTGCTCGTCGCGACGGCTCGGAACGAGGGAGCGACCGGCGGCCGTGCCGGCGACGTGCGCGCGCTCGACCCCGCTGACGGGCGCGAGCGCTGGCGGGTCGGGTTCGACGCGCCGGTCGGGGCACTCGCACCCGTCGACGGGACGGTGTTCGCGCTTACCGGGACGGGAACCGTGGCGGCGCTCCGGTAGCTACTGCCCGCCCTGCTGGCCCTGTCGCGCCTGCGTCCCGGGGAACCGCTGGCGGTCCAGCAGACGGAAGTTGACCGTGACGATGCCGACCTCGACGCCGTCGGCGGCCCGCTCGACGGTGCCGGAGAAGGTGACCTGGGTCGAGTGGACGGCGAACAGCTCCGTGTCGAAGCGGACGTCGACCCCCTCGGCCGCGGGCGCGCTCACCTCGAACTCCCCGTTCTGCGTGGCGATGCCGACGCCCTCGGGGAGGTACTCGCCCAGCGCGTTCCGGGCCAGGTCCTCGACCTTCCGGACCGCGCTCCCGGCGTCGAGCACCCGCACCGGCTCACCCACGTCGTCCGGGAAGACGTTCGTCCCGTTCTGGACGGTCACCGTCTCCGTGGCGGCCACCTCCGCGCTCCGGAGTTCGCGCACCGCCCGCTGGATCGCCTGGTCCGACATGTTCGTTGGTGTCGAATCCGCACGGGAGGGCTTGAAACCTGCCCTCCCGGCCGGTCCTGCGAGTGCTGCGCCCCCGCGCCTCAGGGGAGTACATCCCCCAACGCCGCCAGATACGACTCCCGCGTGTGGTCGAGTCGCGAGAGCCACACCTCCTGATAGCTGGGGTGCAGCAGTGGAACCACCAGCCCGACCTCGGTGTCGACGGGGTCGAGCACGTGCTCGAGGAAACCGTCCAGCGACCGCCCCGTCAGCGCGAGCACCGAGGTCGTCGCGTGCTTGCCCGTGGCCAGGACCGCATCGGGGTCGACCGTCGCGAGCTCGTCGCGGAGGTAGGGCCGGCAGGACGCCCGCTCCTCGGGCGTGGGCTCGCGGTTGCTCCCCGACCCATCGCAGGGGAAGCACTTGACCGCGTTCGTGTAGTAGGCATCGTCGGCGAAGCCGGCGTCGGCGACCAGCCGGCGGACCTTCCGCCCGGAGTTGCGGGTCGTGTAGGCCATCCCCGTCAGGTTGCCGCCCCGCCAGCGGTCCGCGTCCGGGTCGCCGGCGCCGGGTGCCTCACCGACCACGACCAGCGTGGCGTCCGTCGGGCCGACGCCGTGGCTGATGTCGGTGCGGCAGTCGACGAGCGCCGGGCACCGCTCGCAGCCGGCCGCGACCGGGTTCCGCGCCGCGGGGTCGGGGTACGTGGGGTCCTCGGGCACACCGCCGCCGACGGGTGGCGCCGGTATCAATCCCGTCGGCCCGGAGACCCGCTGCCGTGGCCGTACCGCCCGACGGGCCCGCAGCTTTTAGCCATCCCCGGACCCACCCAGCCGCCGTGAGCGGGGACCCGACGATCAGGCGGGCGACCGAGGCCGACGCGGCCGCCATCGAGCGGGTCGCACGCGACGCGTGGCACGCGGCCTACGACGACGAACTGGGCGCCGACCGGGTCGAGGAGACCGTCGACGCCTGGTTCGACCCCGGGCGGCTGGTCGACGACGATATCGGTGACCCCGAGCGCTCCGTCTTCGTGGCGGAGATCGACGGAGGGGTGGTGGGATTCGCCGAACTGGTCCCCGATGACGACGAGGACGCGCGCTGTCACCTCTACCGCATCTACGTGGCCTCCGCCCACTGGGGGCGTGGCGTCGGCGGGGCGCTCCTCGACCGGGCCGAGGCGGCTGCCCGAGAGCGGGGCTTCGAGCGGCTCGAACTGTCGGTCATGGCGGCCAACGAGCGGGCGGTCCGGTTCTACGAGGCACACGGCTTCGACCGCATCGGGTCCACCCATGACGACGCCATGGGTGTCCAGGTACACGAGTACGAGCAGCGGCTGTGACGCCTCCGTGCGGTCCGGGCACGTCGCGGCAACCCCGTTCCTGTAGCAGGGGATGAATCGAGGGCCCCGTGCGGCAGCTGCGAGGCCCCCCAGGACGGAACCGGCCACCCCTCTGCCCCTCTCCTGAACGGATATTTACCGTCTTTAAGCTGTGTATTATATGTGGTGGACCGTTTAAATCACTGGGCAGAACCGGGAACAGTCTCAGGGGGGTGCTGGAACAAGCACCTGTTGATGATCGAGACGAACGAACCGAACGACAGGGCGGCCGTCGACACTCCGGAGGGCGAGCAGCTCCCGCCGATCCCAGGCGCCCGGTACGGGGCCTTCGACGTCGCGGATGGGACGACGATGATCTTCGACCGCGAGGCCGACGACGCCTGGCTCCGCGCCGACTGTGCGACCGAGGTGAGCCGGTGATGTTCCGGCGTCGCGAGGGACACGATGCCGACCTGGACCCCGTCATCACCCCCGAAGACGACTCGCTGCCGAGCGTGGATCCGGAGCGCTACGGCGCCTTCGACACCCGGAACGGGGAGACAGTGCTGTACGACAGCGACGCGAAGGGGGCCTGGATCCGCGCCGACCACTCCGTCACGGTTGACCGGTAACGCCGTCCACCGGCGGGTCGTCCACCGACGGTGGTCGGCCGCCCGGCCACGGTCGCGACCGGTCACCGTCCGGTGGCCTCCCGGGGACGGGTGGTGACCCCGGGATGCTCAGTCTGATACCAAGCATTACCTTCTACCGGCAATTGCTGGCGTCAGGCTCAGGGTAGTGGGGCGTGTCCACATACGTATGGCCACGAACGAGAGCGAGGCGGAGACGAGCGACCTGGCGGCCGTCATCACCCCGGAGGACGACTCGCTGCCGAGCATCCACCCGGAGCGATACGGGGCGTTCGAGACCCGTAACGGCGAGACGATCCTCTACGACAGCGACGCGAAGGGGGCCTGGATCCGCTCCGACACCTCGGTCGACCTCGGTCGGTAGACGGGTCTTCCCGGTCACAGGCCGTCCCGCTCGGCCGCGCCGACCCGGGGAAGCCGGCAGTCTTAATCCGGTGCCGTCGCCACGGTCGGCCAGTGCTCGGGTCCGAACTCGCCGGGGTGGTGCCGCCACGGACCGACTACGGGACGGTGGCCGACCTGCTGCGACTGCTCGTCGTTCCCGCCTTCGGCTACGCCGCGTACCGGGACATCCGGACCCGGCGGGTCGACGGGCGGCTGTGGGCGCCGCTCGTCGTCGTCGGACTCGTCGCCCTGCTGCTTGACTTCTCGCGGGTCGGGACGACCTCGTTCTCCGGCGAGCGGTTCCTCTTCCGGGTGGGCGTCTCGCTGGGGCTCGTGGGGTCGCTGGGCTACCTGTTCTGGCGGCTGGGCGCCTTCGGCGGGGCCGACGCGAAGGCCATCATGACGCTCTCGCTGTGCTTCCCCGTCTATCCGAGCTACACGCTCCCGGTCGGGAGTGTCCCCGACCACCGGGCGCCGCTGGGCGTGTTCTCCCTGACGATCCTCACGAACACCGTGCTGGCGGGACTGGCCTACCCACTGGTGCTGGCCGCCGGCAACGCCGCTCGCGGCCGGTTCGCCCTTCCGATGGCCATCGGCCGGCCGGTGGGGGTCGAGTCGGTCACCGAGCGGTACGGCCGGCTGCTGGAGACGCCCGCCGGCTTCACGCGGAGCGGCCTCGACCTGGACACGCTGCGGATGTACCTCCGCTGGCGCGGGACGACGCTGTCGGCCGTCCGGGACGCACCGGCGGCGTTCCGCGACCCCGACTCGGTGCCCCCGCCCGGGGCGCGCAACGACCCCACCAGCGGCTCCGTCGCGGAGGGTGACCCGGTGACGGATGGCGGGTCGCCGGATGCCGAGCGGCCGAGGATCGACGACGGCGAGGGCCGCGGAGACGGGGGCACCGTCCTGCCGGCCCCCGGTGTCCCGACGACGGACACGCCCGCGACCCCCGCGGTGCGACGGGTCGATGCATGGGGCGCCGCGGCGTTCCTCGATGACGTGGGCCACGCCTACGGCGCGAACGCGGCGGACCTGCGTGCCGCGCTGGCGCTGCTGACCGAGTCCGACCGCGAGGCGGTGTGGGTGTCACCGGGTATCCCGTTCGTGGTGCCGATGTTCGTCGGCCTCGTCCTCGCGCTGGTCGTCGGCGACGTGTTGCTCCTGCTGCTGGGGGCGACCTGACGGCGACACGACCCCGGCAGCGACATGACTCCGGCAGTGGCGTGAGGGCGGGCACCGCCGACCGGCGTTGCCCGTCAGCCCACGTCTGCCACGAAAAGACCTATCCTCGGCACGGGCCTCGCTCCGGGCATGAGCGAGACAGCGTCGGAGGCCGACGCCGAGGAGATCGGCGTGGACCTCGACTTCGGCGACGACGGGCTGGTCCCTGCCGTCGCACAGGACGCCGGGACCGGCGAGGTGCTGATGCTGGCCTACGTCGACCGCGAGGCGCTGGCGGCCACGCGCGAGACGGGCTACGCCCACTACCACTCGCGGTCGCGCGACGAGCTGTGGAAGAAGGGCGGCTCCAGCGGCCACGTCCAGCGGGTCCGCGAGGTCCGGGTGGACTGCGACGGTGACGCGCTGCTCTACCGGGTCGAGCAGGAGGGTGGCGCCTGCCACACCGGGTTCGAGAGCTGCTTCTACCGCACCCTCGACGGCGACGAGGTGGGCGAGCGCGTCTTCGACCCCGACGCGGTCTACGAGGACGGATGACCAGCTCACAGCATGAGGCGGCGGACACGGACGGCGGCGAGGAGAGCGCCACCACACTGGTCGCGGAACTGGACGCGGCGGAGACGGAGTTCGAGCGCCTCCGCGAGCGCGTCGACGAGTACGGCGTCGACGCGCTCGACCGCGTCACGGGCGCCTGCGAACAGGTCGACCGGCTGTTCGAGCGCTACGAGGACCGCGCCACCGACTACGACGACTTCCAGGGGTACGTCGAGTTCCAGGACACCTTCGTCGAGTTCGTGGCGGACCTGCCGGAGGACCTGCCCGCCCGCGACGCGTTCGAGGCGGCCGACGAGACGTTCCAGCGCTCGCGCCTGAAGGAGAAGCACTTCGCGCAGGCGCGCGAGGACCTCCAGCCCGCTCGCGACCTGGCGCAGCTGTACGAGGACTGGCAGACCGCCCGGCAGCGCTACAGCGACGCCCGATACGCCGTCGCCCAGCGACTGGAGGCCGTCGAGGCACGCATCGCCGACCTGGAGCAGACGCTGGAGTGGGGTGCGGCCGACCTCGACGCGCCGGTCGAGCGGCTGCGCGACCCCATCGAGACGTACGACGATGCCGTCCGGGCGGCGTTCACCGACCTCCGGCGCGACGCTCCCGCACACGAGACGCTCGACACCCTCGCGGCGGCGGCCGACGCGCCGCTGCTGGAGGCCCGCCGCCCACCCAGCCGCCTGCTGGAGTACGTCCACGATACCGAGGTCGGTGAGGAGTCGGTGACGAAACTCCTGGAGTACGCGGGCTACTCGAACTCGAAGCTGGGGCACTACGTCGACGACCCCGCGGCGTTCCAGCGCTGCGTGGCCGCCAACGAGACCTACCTCGACCGGCTCGACGCCGACCCACTGACGGTGGGCTGGCCGCCGCCGACCGCCGCGGAGCTGCGCTGGTGGGCCGACGCCGCCGAGTCCGTCGTCCGGCGGTTCGCGCCCGAGGACGTGGTGGCGGCGCTGCGCGAGGTCAGGGAGCTGACCCACGACGCCGACTACGACCGGCTGCAGGAGGCGGCGGTCGCGCGCGTGGAACTGGGCGAGCGCGAACGCGAGCGCCTGCGGAACGGCGACGTCGAGGCCGACCTCGCGGCGGCCCGCGAGGCCCACGACCTGCTCGATGCGGCACTGGCGGAACACCCGCCGCTGGAGGAGCGCTGAGCGTCGGCCTCATCCGCGCGGCTGCTTCACTCGCCCGGTGGCTCACTCGGCCGTCGTGTTCCCGCCGCCCCGTACGGTCGGACTCTCGGTGCGGACGTCGGTCGGCGTCATGTCTCCCCGGGAGACACTCAGCACCCGGGCGATGTTGCCGTCCCGGTAGAACAGTTCGGCGGTGTCGCCCAGGCGGACGCTGTTGAAGTCGCCCCGCGTGAGACTCGCCTCGCCACACCCCCCGTCTCCGTCGCTGTCGGGCGCGCAGTCGTGTTCGACCAGGTAATCGACGGCCGCGTACTGGTCCTCGAGGGCGTTGCCGAGCGGCTGCGAGACGACGAGCGGCCCGTCCCGCTGGAAGTCGTCGCGGTGGGCGCGGGCGATGGTCCGGGCCTCGTCGATGGCGTCGTAGACGATGCGCCCGCGGCCGTTCGCCGTCTCGACGACGACGTACTTCGCGCGGATGCGCCCCGTCTGCGTGACGCCAAGCGTGCTGAGGCAGCCGCTCAGGGCCGTCGTCGTGGCAACTGCCGTCGCGCCCAGTGCCCGGAGTGCCGCCCGTCGTCGCATGGACCCGGGTTCGAGGGGCGACGCAAGGAGGCTTGCGTTCCGGCGCGGTCGCTGCGCTCGGCGGCAGTCACTCGCGCTCGCGGTAGCAGGTCACGCTCCCCTCGCAGGTCGTCGTGCCGCTCGATGACGGCCCCGCCTCGTGGAGGGTCGCCTTCGTGACCGCTCCCACATCCGGGTTCCCGGACTGGTAGACCAGCCCCTTCGACTCGACGACCTCCCCCTCGACGGTGAACTGCAGGGCGTACGACCCGTTCCTGTACCGCGCTCTGCTCAGGTTGGCGACGTGCCACCGTTCGCCGGCATCGAGTTCGCGCGAGCGATTGAACACGACCTCGCCGTCGAACCCGCTTTCCTTCACCCGGACGCCGAACCGTTCGGAGACGGGGTAGTCGCTCTCGACGGCGACCCCGTACCGGACCGTCTCGGTCCCCGGGTCGGCGCCCCCGAGAAGACCGCTGCACCCGGCGCAGACGACCAGCGTCCCCAGCAGCAGCCACGTGAGGTATCGGCTCACGGTAGCGGGTCCCCCGCCGGTGGTAAGTTCCCTGTGCCGTGCATCCGCCGGTATTCATCCGGCGTGGCGGTGGTTCTCGCCGTTCAGATGCTGCCGGTCACGTCGCCGTACGAGCCTTCCTCGTACTCGTCGTCGGGGACGACGACGACGCTGCCGAAGCCCTCGCGGTCCTGGAGCATCTCGTGGGCGCGAGCCGTCTCGCTCATCGGCAGGACCTCACGGACGTACGGCGTGAACGTGCCGTCCCACACCAGCGAGAGGACGTCGTCCATCTCACCCGGCGTGCCCATCGTCGAGCCCATGATGTCCAGCTGCTTCCAGAAGATCTGCGTGATGTTGGTCTCGGGCTTCGGGCCGGTGGTCGCGCCGCAGGTGACCAGGCGGGCGCCCTGCGTGCAGGCCTTGATGGAGTCCTGCCAGGTGGCCGCGCCGATGTGGTCGACCACCACGTCGGCCCCGCGGCCGTCCGTGTCGCCCTTGATGGCGCTCACGAAGTCCTCCTCGTCGTAGTTGATGAGGTGGTCGGCGCCACACTCCGCGGCCAGTTCGAGCTTGGCCTCGCTGGAGGCCGTGGCCCACACCTCGGCGCCGGCGTTGGCGGCGATCTGGACCGCGGCGTGGCCCACGCCGCCGGAGGCGCCGTGGACGAGCACCTTCTCGCCCTGCTTGACCTCGGCGCGCGTGGTGAGCATCCGCCACGCGGTCTGGAACACGAGCGGCGCGGCCGCCGCGCGGACGAAGCTCACGTCGTCGGGGATGGGGACGAGGTTGTCCTCGGCGAGCGCGCTGTACTCGGAGTGGACGCCGGTCGTGTGCTCGCCGATGAGCATGAAGTTCTCACAGAGCGAGCGGTCGCCGTCCCGGCAGAACTCGCAGGTCCCGCAGGAGGTGGCCGGCGCGACGGCGACGCGGTCGCCCGCCTCGAACCGGGTCACGTCCTCGCCGACCTCCGTGACGACGCCCGCGCCGTCGCTGCCGGGGATGTGCGGGAACTCGCCCGGGCTGGGCATCCCGCGCCGGGTCCAGACGTCGAGGTGGTTCAGTCCGCCGGCCTTCATCTCGACCAGGCACTCGTCGCGGCCGACCTCGGGGTCCGGCAGCTCGTCGTACTGGATGACGTCGGTGTCGCCGTGCTCCTCGTAATAGACGGCCTTCATAGACCGGTCGTCGTGGGCGCGGCTCAAAACGGTAGCGGTACTGTGAGCGAGTGGCATCGTCCTGGGTCGACCCCCCGACGCAAGACCCATATCGGCCTCGCGGCTATCTCCACCGGATGCGGACCTCGTACCTGGGTGTGGTGGTCCTCGTGGCCGGCCTCGTCGCGATGAGCGCCGGCGGTGCGGCCTACGTCGACGCCCAGAAGTGCCGCACGGTCGCCGGCATCACGGTGACCGCCGTCGAGGAGCCACCCGAGAACCTCACGCGGGTCGCCTACGCTGACCTCACGGACGACCAGCAACAGGTGTTCGACCAGGTGCGTGGCGCGCGCCAGGCGCTCGTCCAGCGCGGCGTCTTCACCGAGGCGCTCGCGGTCACCTACGAGGGTGAGGACTACGTGGTCGCCGTCAGCGAGGAGCCCTCCTGTGGGGACCCGGCCGGCGACGGCGTGCGCGGCCCGCTGGTCGGGGGCGCGGCCCTCCTGCTCGTCGGCGCCGGCGTTGCGAAGTACGGGGACTGATGTCGAAATATCAGTACTTCTGGCCTGTTCGGCACACATTCCGCCAAAATCCGTGTTTCAGCTGGTATCTCCTGTCTCGCCCCTCGCCGCTCCCCGCACACTAACCTACCGCCGGGTCGAACGCCGCCCCATGAGCGACGACGGACACAACCACGACCACGCACACGAGGAGGAGCCCGACCCGCACGACCACGACCACTCGCACGACCACGACCACGGTGGCCACTCGCACCACGCCCACGACGTCGAGACCATCAGCGCGGGGGTGGTCACCGTCTCCTCGACGCGGAGCGTGAAGGACGACCCCGCCGGCGACGCCATCGTGAAGGCGTTCGAGGACGGCGGCCACGAGGTCGAGGTCCGCGAACTCGTCAACGACGACCTGGACGGCATCCAGTCCACCGTCGACCGGCTGGTCGCGCGTGACGACGTGAACACGGTCGTCACCACCGGTGGAACGGGCGTGACGCCGGACGACGTGACCATCGACGCCGTGCGACCGGTCCTGCGGACCGAGCTGCCGGGCTTCGGCGAGCTGTTCCGGCGGCTCTCATACGAGGAGGTCGGCACCCGTGTCGTCGGTACGCGTGCGCTCGCGGGCATCGCGCGCGGTGTCCCCGTCTTCTGTCTCCCCGGGAGCGAGAACGCGGCCCGGCTCGGGGCCGAGGAGATCATCGTCCCGGAGGCACCCCACCTCGCGGGCCTGGCCGACCGCGGCGCGGACCGGGAGACGGCCGCGGCTGCCGACGCGGACGCGGAGGGGTCCGGCCCCGAGTCCGACGGGGAGTGACCGGCCCGCGGCTCACCCGACGAGCGGGTCGTCACACCGGACGGTCGCTGGGTCGCCGCCGTCGAGTTCCAGGCTGCCGCCGAACGCCGCCACGAGGTCCCGGTTCGTCCGCAGGTGGTCGGTGAGCCGGCGTGTCGTCACCTCGCCGCCGGCTAGCGCCAGCACCACGGCGAGCTGGTCCGCCGTATGCACGTCGACGGCCGGGCCACCCTCGGCAGTCCCACCCGCCCGCCGGAACCGGTCGAACGCGCCGACGGCGTCGCCGGCCACGTCCTCCATCGGTTTCCCCTGCTCCCCGAGGCCGTCGAAGCCCGCGCCGGCGTCCGGGCCGTGCGCGACCACCGTCAGGACGGCGCCCGCCGAGTCCGTCTCGACGTACTCGGGGTGGGTCTCGACCGGGAGCCGGGTCAGGTCCCGGAGCGCCTGCCGGGCGGCGCGGGCGCCGCGCTCGGCCACGTCGGCGTCCGCGAGCGCCTCGGCGGCGACCGAGTGCACGGCGAGCCGTTCGGTCGGCCCGGCGCCTGTCAGTTCGAGCGGGCTGGGGTCGGCGCTCCCGAGTCGGAGGCTGGCCTCGCCCCCGCCTACCGGGAAGAACCCACGCCGTGAGAGGGCCACGCGGGCGTCGATGCCGGCCCGCCGCGCCAGCGGGAGCTTCACGCGCCGGTAGTGGTCGGTCGTCGGTGCCCACTTCACGTCCGTCCCGCCGGTCGCGCGCACGACGAGTTCCTCGTCCCGGTCGAGCGCGACCGAGAGGGGCACGAGTGCATCGAACACGAGCAGCACGCTGCCCGCGGTGTCGATGTCCACCTCGTACTCGCCCGGGCGGACGGGGCCGGGCTCGAACGTCAGCGTCTCGGAGCCGTACTCGGCGTCCGCCACCGCGGCGTCGCAGGCGGCCGCGACGGCCTCGACCGCGGCGAGGTGCTGTGGCTTCAGCCCGGGGTCCGGGCGGTCGCCACGGATGCCGGTCATCTCGAACGACCGGCCGGTGACCGCCGACAGGCCGAGCGCCGTCCGCAGGAGCTGGCCGCCGCCGGCGCTCCCGTCGAGTTCGAGCATACCGGCGGTCGGGTCCCATCCGGCCTCAACCCTGCGGTGGCCCGGCACCGTCTCGCACGGTGCCGGGCCGGCCTCGGTGCGGGCCGGAGCCGGCAGGCACACGTCGCCCCGCGCCGAACCCCGACCATGGACAAGCAGTCCCTCCGCGAGCGGGTGTGGGACGCGCTGGAGGACGAAGGGGTCGCGCGGTTCCCCTTCCCGCCGCACGGCCGCATCCCCAATTTCGCGGGCGCCGATGCGGCGGCCGAGCGCCTGACCGGGACCGAGGCGTGGCGCGCCGCAGAGACGGTGAAGGCGAACCCGGATGCCCCCCAGCTTCCGGTCCGCCGGGCCGCGCTCCGCGCCGGGAAGATCGTCTACATGGCGGTCCCGCGCCTGCGCGACGAGCGGTGCTTCCTCGAACTCGACCCCGATGTGCTGGAGGATTACGATGCCGCGACCACCGTCAGCGGCATCGGCGAGCACGGCCGGCAGGTCGGGCCCGACGAGATGCCCGAGGTCGACCTCGTCGTCTCGGGGAGCGTCGCCGTCTCGGCGTCGGGCGCACGCATCGGGAAGGGCGAGGGGTTCAGTGACCTGGAGTGGGCAGTCCTCCGGGAACTCGGCCTCGTGGACGAGGGGACGCCGGTGGCGACGACGGTCCACGAGCTACAGGTGCGCGACGAGGAGTGGGTGACTGACGAGCACGACGCGGCGCTGGATCTGGTGGTCACGCCCGAGCGGACCGTCGAGACCGGCGCGGCGGGGAAACCGAGAGGCATCGACTGGTCGCTGCTGTCCGAGGCGGATGTCGCTGAGATGCCCGTTCTGGAGAGATTTAGAGAATAATTTTACTATTAGTGTATTAGTATACATATGATCTAAGTTTATTGCAAATAGGCTGTCTAAATTGACTAATCTGGCGGTAGAGACGGATTGAACGCCCTATTCTGCTCCCCCTGCGACGACGACTGCGACAACAGAACCGTGTAGAAAGCCCCCGCCCGCTCGACTCGCGCGACTCGCTGCGCTCCTCGGTCGCGCCTTCGGCGCTCCCTGCGGTGCTTGCGTCGTCGTGCTTCGTCGAGCGGGCGGCCCCTTTCAGTCCCGCCCTGTTGCTTGCCGCATCGAGCGTTCGTGCGTGGTGGTTCCAGCGGAGTGCTAGTGTCCCCACACCTCCCCGCGCTCGCCCCGCGTGTGTTCCGACACGCTCGCTGGCGCTCGCGGTCTCCACAGCGGGGGTGCGAGCGCGCTTCCTGTTGGTGGAACCGGCTGGTCGACCAACCGCTCCCCGGCCGGGAGCGCGTGGCCGACCAACGGGAGGCCCGCGCGACCTGGGGAAGGGCAGGGCCACAGCGCCCGTTGAACAGGCCGCGTCCCTGGTGGACTCGAAGGGCGAGGCCGCTCGACCCGTCCCGGACGAAGCAAGGACCGCAGGGCTGCTGTGCAGCCCGAGGACCGCAGCGAGGCCCGGACGGTCGAGCGGCCGAGGGCTTCGTAGGCGTTCCGGTGGCCGCGGTCGCTGTTACCGTGAGAGAGCGCGAGACCGTTCGAGTCATCCCCCGCACCGAGCCCCTGGCCCCGTTCCTACTTCTCCCGGACGACGACGAACTCCGCGAGGTCGCGCAGGTAGTCGACCGCCCGGGAGTCCCGGCGGGTGGCGGTGTCCAGCGCCTCCAGCGCGGCGTCTGACTCGTCGCGGGCGCGCTGGTTGGCCTCCTCGGGGGAGAGGTCGGTCACCTGCACGATGGAGGGGCGCTCCATCTGTGCGTCCTGGCCGGTCGGCTTGCCCAGTTCCTCGGGGTCGGCCGTCTCGTCCAGCACGTCATCGCGGATCTGGAAGGCGACGCCGACGCGCTCTGCGTACTCGCCGAACGCCTCGACCCGGTAGGGGTCGGTGTCGGCGGCGACCGCGCCGAGTTCGGCGGCCGCCCGGAACAGGGCGCCCGTCTTCCGGCGCGCGAGGTCCATGTACTCGCCCTCGTTTGCCGGCAGCGCCGCCAGTTCCGTCGCCTCGCCCATCCCGAGTTCGACCATCGCCTCGGCGACGATCTGCGTGGCGTGCTCGTCCGCGGAGAAGAGGTGGAAGGCCTCGCCGAGCAGGCCGTCGGAGGCGATGATGGCCGGGCCGTGGCCGAACGCGACGTGGGCGGCGGTCTCGCCGCGGCGCAGGTCGGACTCGTCGATGATGTCGTCGATCACCAGCGAGGCGTTGTGGACGAGTTCGACCCCGACCGCGAAGTCGACGGCGACCGACTCCTCGGCCAGCGGGTCGCCGCCGGCGGCCTCGCAGGTGAGCATCGTCAGGGTGGGGCGGACGCGCTTGCCCCCCGACAGCGAGACGTGGCGGACCTGCTCGGCCAGCGTCGGCGGCTCCATCCCGTCGAGGACGGCCTCCAGCCGGTCCTCGACGAGCCCCCGCCGACGTTCCAGGTACTCCATCACGGTGACAGAGGCCCGGAGGCCGGAAGTACGTGACGGAGTCGGGTACCTGGGAACGCCCGACGACCCCCGTGGCGTCCCGAGTGGGGGGTCGTTCCCCCGGACGATGCCGGCTCTCTCGCAGTCCATGTATCTAGTGTCAACGCACTCCCCCATGGGACCCGTCCATCCGGATATGCAGACGCTCCCGTTCCCGGTCCTCGCGGCGACCGCGCTCGGCATCCTCGCGGCGGCGGCCGGCCTCTCGGTCGCCGTCGTCGCCTCGCTGCGCGGCGGCCGTGCCGCGGCTGCCGCTCGACGACTCGCCCCGCTTACGGTCACGCCCGCCATCGTCGCCTTCCTGCTCTCCTCGCTCGCGCTCGGCGGTCGGATCCCGGCCGCCGTGCCGCCGGCTGGCGTCGTCCTCGTGGCTGGCGGGCTCGTCCCGGTCGTCCGGTCGCTGTGGCGAACGCCCCCCGAGGACGCCGATGCCGTCTCCGACTCCGGGGACGACCGGTACCGCTCGCCCTCCGGCGCCGACTGACCCCGGCTCCATCCGGCCGTCGTCCCGGAGGAGACCGCTGGTTTCAGGCCTCCTCCGGGACGACAGCCGGACATGGCCCTCCAGGTCACTCCGTTCCTGCTGGTCGCGGCCGGACTCGGCTGCACCGGACTCCACCTCCTCGTCGCCATCGTCGCGTTCAGCTTCGACGGCCGTCCCCGCGAGATGGCACGCCACCTCGCCCGGCTCTCGCCGCTGCCGACGCTGGCCGCGCTGGTCGTTCTCGTCGGACAGGCACTCGCCGGCGCCGTCGCGCTGCTGGTCGGCCTGGGTCTGCTGGGGCTGGCGACGCTCCTTCCGCCCGCGCTCGCGGTCGCCAGCGCGTTCGACGCCCACGCGGCCGAGTCCTGAGCCACCCGGCGCCGCTGCTGGTCGGCTGTCCGGCGGTGCCGCTGGTCGGCTGGCGAAAGAAGGAACGAGTGGGACGAACCGCCTACAGGTTGGGTGCCTCGCCGCCGAACTCCTCGATGAGCTCGGGGACGACGTCGAACAGGTCGTCGACGATGCCGTAGTCGGCGAGGTCGTAGATCGGTGCGTTGGGGTCCGTGTTGATGGCGACGATGGTGTCGGCACCCTTCATGCCGGCGACGTGCTGGACGGCGCCGGAGATGCCGATGGCGATGTAGACGTCCGGCGTGACGACCTTGCCGGACTGGCCGACCTGCCGGTTCTTCGGCAGCCAGCCGTTGTCCACGATGGGCCGGGACGAGGAGAGCGTCGCGCCGAGCGCGTCGGCGAGTTCCTCGACGAGGGGGAGGTTCTCCTCCTCCTCGATGCCGCGGCCGATGGAGACGAGCACGTCGGCCTCCGTGATGTCCACGTCACCGCCGCCGACCTCCTCGAAGCCGGTGACCTCGGAGCCGATGGCGTCCTCGTCGATATCGACGTCGGCCGCCGCGACCTCGGCGTCACCGTCACCCTCGGCCTTCGGCCACTCGGCCGGCCGGACGGTGACGGCGAACGCCTCGCTGTCGATGTCGTAGGTCGCCTCGACCTTGCCACCGTACTGCTCGCGGATGATCTCCGTGACGTCGCCGCCCTCGAGCCCGACGGCGTCGGTCACGAGCGGCAGGTCCAGGTCGTCGGCCACGGCCGGGGCGTAGTCGAGCCCGTTGACCGTGTTCGGCATGAGCAGGATGCTCGCGCTGCTGGCCTCGAACAGCTGCGGGATGGCCTGGGCGTAGACGTCGTGGTTGAACTCCTCACCGTAGTCGACGGTGTGGATGGCGTCGACGCCGTCGCGGTTGAGGTCCTCGGCGAACGCGTCGACGTCGCCGGAGATGACACCCAGGTGGAGGTCGCCGCCGACCTCGTCGGCGAGCTCACGGCCCGCGGTGATGACCTCGAAGGAGGGATCGCGGAGCTCGCCACGACGGTGCTCGGTGATGGCGAGAACGTCCGTCATCCGTCGACCACCCCCTTGTCGCGGAGGAAGTTAGCAAGCTCCCCGGCCGTCTCCTCCGGCGAGCCCTCCCAGAGCGTCGCGTCGCCCTCGGATTCGGGCTCGTACATCGAGGTGCGCTCGATGTCGGACTCGAGCGTGGACTCGTCGAGTCCCAGGTCGCCCAGCTCGTTGACGTCGAGTGGCTTCTGCTGGGCCTGCCGGATGCCGCGCAGGCTCGCGTAGCGCGGCTCGTTGATACCGGACTGGATGGTGAGGACGGCGGGCGTCTGCACGTCCGTCAGCTCCTCGATGCCACCCTCCAGCTCGCGGTGGACGTGGGCGACCTGCCCCTCGATATCGAGGTCGAGCGTGTTGACGACCGCGGCCCACTCCATGTCGAGCTTGTTGGCGAGCGCGACGCCGGTCGCGCCGTTGGCGTCGTCGCCGGACTGGACGCCCGAGAGGATCAGGTCGGGGTCCTCCTCCTCGGCGACCGCGGCCAGCAGCTCGGCCTTGGCCTCCGTCGAGAGGTAGTCGGCGCCCTCGAGGGCGTCGTCCCAGACGCGGATGGCCCGGTCGGCACCCTTCGCGAGCGCCATCCGGATGGTCTCCTCGGACCGTTCGGGCCCGACGGTGACCGTGACAACTTCCACGTCGTCGTTCTCCTCGCTGGTCTGGACGGCCTCCTCGACGGCGTAGTCGTCCCACTCGTTGAGGTCGTACTCGAGGTAGCTCTCGTCGACGTCGAGCCCAGAGATCTGGAACTCGTCCTCGACCTCGGCCACCTCTTTCACGGTGACGAGTATCTTCATGCTAGTCGTTACAACCCAGCGGTCGTCCGTGAATAAACGTTTCCGAACGCCGCGACGAGTGGCGGGAGGAGCCGGTGATAGGGGGCCTGTTCGAGCCGATTCCGGACCGCCTCCGGAACGCCCCACAGGCCGGCCCAGACGCCGGCCTCTGTCCTCGTACCCGCTCTCCGTCGCGCCCCTCACTCCTCGTCGAGTTCGGTCACGTCCTCGTCCGGGAGGCTGATGAGGTTCTCGCGGCCGATCCGGAGCTTGTCGACGCGGTCGGCCTCGTCCATCGAGGAGAGGAGCTGTGAGACCTTCGCGTTCGACCAGCCCGTCTCGGAGACGATGTTGGCCTGCTTCATCCGTCCGCCGTTGCGCTCCAGCAGCCGCTCGACCCGCTCCTCGTCGCTCAGGAGCTCCGTGTCCTCCTCGGGTTCGTCCTCGGTCGCGCCCGCAGCCGCCGCGCCGGCCGTCTCAGCGGCACCGGCCGTCTCGCCCTCGTCGGGCGTGGCCTCGCCGCCGTCGCCACCCCCGCCCGCCGCTGCCGGCGCGCCGGTGCCGTCCCCGTCGTCGCGCTGTCGCCGGAGAACCAGCAGTACGGCGCCGAGCAGGAGCAGCCCCCCGACTCCGCCGACGAACACGAGGTCGCCCGATAGCCCGCGGTCCCCGAACGGACTCGTCGCGCTGGTCGTGGGCGTGGCTGTCGGCGACCCGGGGGTGGCCGGGGTCGGCGTGGGTGTCGGGCCGCCGTTGCGCTCGTAGACGGCCGCCACGTCCCCTGGCTCGAAGGTCGTCGGACCCTTCCAGCGGAGGATCCCCGCCCGCGGGCGGGTGGTCGCGGTGAAGACCCCGTAGCCGCGCGGCGGCCGGATCTCGAGTGTCTGGTCCGCGGCCAGTCCCGGGAGCCACGTCCCGTCGGTCGTGTTGAACGCGGAGCCAAAGCGGAGGCGGCCGTCGCTGGTCCGGGCGAACGCGGTCCAGGTGAAGTTCAGCATGAGCCGACCGGTCGCGGTCCCGTTCTCCCCCGGGACGACCGCGGTGGTCCGCTCCACCGAGCGGATGGCCATCGACCGGTTGACGGTGGCGTTGGCCGCGCGGTTGGCCCGACGGAACGTCTCGATGTCGAAGCCGACGTCGGTGTCGCCGCGCTCGTACCGGCGCGCCAGGTCGTCGAAGGCGGCCCGGTCGCTCTCGTTGTCGAGTGCGAACCGCGTCATGACCGTCCACCGTGCGTTCCCGTTCGGCTGGAGGTCGACAACGAGGGACGTGCTGTCACGTGGAGGGGTCTCGGACTGTGTTGCCGCGAGCGCCGTGGACCGGCTGTCGAACGCCGGTCCCCCGTCGTCGAGGGCCGGCGTCCCGGTGTCGGCCACCCGTTCGGCCGGAGCAGGGGCTACTGCCGTGGCCGGGGCGGTCGCGGCGACAACGACCATCGCGGCGAGGGCGGCGAGGGCAAACGTCGACTGGAGGGCGGCACGCGACCTCGCCCGCATACCGTGCCGGTGGCGGTGGAGCGCGGAAAACGCTTTCCATCGGGAATGAAACGTCTGCGGGCCGAATGAAACGTCTCGAGCACGCTCCGGGCGTCCTGTGGAGCGATGTCGGCCGGTTCCCTGGCCATCCGGGCGTGACGGACGGCTTTTTACTCCCGGGGGCGGAGGGGGGAGATATGAGCGGTCCCCGTTCCCTCCACGTGGCGGCTGCTGTGCTCGCGGTGGTGCTCGCGCTCGCGGTGGTGCTCGCTCCGGTGGCGGGCCTGCCGTCGGTCGGTACGCCGGCCTCCCCATCGAGTTCGCCGGCCGCCTCGACCCCGTCTGCGGACCCCGGAACCGAGCGCGAGCCACGGTCCCCGGCGACGGTACCGTCCGCCGATCTCCGTGATCCGGTCCGACCCGACCGGAACACGACTGCTTACCTCACGCTCGCGGCTGATCTGGAGACCAGGCGGACCGGGACGGCCACGTTCGACGTCGGTGGCGCGATGGCTGCCGACAACAGCGCCACGCACTCGACCTACGAGACGACCTGGCTCCGGGCGGCCTTCGAGGCCGCCGGCGAGAACCGGACCCAGCGGCGCCTCGTCGTCGAGCGCGGTGCCGACCGCATCGACACCCGGATCGAGGCCCTCGAGGACCGCGAGGCCCGGGCCCTGGAGCAGTACAACGAGGGGGTGATCTCGACCCGCACGTACCTGCGCGAGGTGGCCACCATCGACCGGGCGGCCCGGTCGCTCCGGGAGTCGGTCGACCTGCTGTACACGTACAGCTCCGCCGTGGGCAAACCGGTCACGGATCGGCGCATCGCCGCACAGAAGGCCCGTCTGCTCCCGCTCGTGGGTCCGGTTCGTTCCCGGACGGCCGCGGCCATCCGGGGTGACAAACCACCGACCAGGGTCTACGTCGAGACCTCCAGCCAGGGGGTCATCCTCGCGACCATCGACCGTGGGGCCTTCACCCAGGAGTACCTCCGCGAGGCGTACGTTCCGTCGGCCCGCAACCCCGGCGGAATCGACCAGTTCGAGCGGAGCGGCGACAGACTCGGGGCCGCCAGACAGCGGGCGGCCGAGCTCTACCCGTGGGCGTTCGACCGTGGCCCCACCTCGGCGGGGTCGTTCACCGGCGAGCCGTTCCTGTTCAACGCTGGCGTCTACTCCGTCCAGGTCGGCCACCCGCACGGGACCAGCCGGACGCACGACCTCCTGATATTCCTCGATGGCGCGACGCGTGACGTCTTCCACGAGATCCAGTACAAGGATCTCTCGGCGGTTCCGACGGTGTCCGCGGCGACGAACGCGTCCCAGGGCATCAACGTCAGCATCGATCGGACCCGGACCGGCGGCCCGATGCTCGTCACGGTCCGGAACACGACGACCGGTGAGCCGGTCCAGGCCCAGGTGCTGGTGGACGGCGACCCGGTCGGGGTGACCGATGTCGACGGCCAGCGCTGGATCATCGCACCCGGGCCGACAGTCCAGGTCACCGCCGTCAGTGGGGAGCGGAACGTCACGACGACGGTCTTCAGCGACGGCGCCCCCACTGGCTGAGCGACCCGGCGCCCGTAGCTTCTTGTCCGATGGCGCGGCCAGACCCCCCGTGCTCGCGCGCCGTCATCGTGCCGTCTCGCCCGTCCTCGGGGTGGTCTTGCTCGTGGCCGTCACCGTCGGGCTCGCGGCCGTCGTCGGGGGTGCCGTCCTGACCGATGCTGCTCCCACGGCGCCCCCGCCGGTCGCACAGCTCGACTGCCGGGTCGACGCCGGGACCGACCGGCTCGCCTGCACCCACGGCGGCGGCGACCGGCTGGACGTGCGCGAGTTGCGGGTTCACGTGACGGTCGGTGGCGAGCCGCTGACCCACCAGCCGCCGGTGCCGTTCTTCGCGGCCCGAGGTTTCCACGCCGGGCCCACCGGTCCGTTCAACAGCGCTGCCGACCCGCACTGGTCGGCCGGCGAGACCGCTGCGGTCAGGCTCGCCGGGACGAACCGGCCAGGCCTGACCCCCGACTCGAGGGTGGTCGTCCGAGTCGTCGAGGGCGAGCACGTGGTTGCGCAGGCGGCAGCGACGGCCGAGTGATGCCGGTCGGGCCGGTCGGATACCGGGGTTAACGTGCGATTAATCCGGGAACTGGCGTGATTCGTTTCCGGTGTCGCGGATGCTCGCTGCGGCCGCTCCGGGCTCCGGAGGCCGTGGTCGACCGGACGCCGTCTCAGTCGTCAGCCGACGCGTCGACGGGGTCGGTCTCGGCGTCGGTGGCATCTCCGGGGGTCTCGTCCGTCCCGCCCGGCACGCGTGCGATGGTGGTGATGGCGATCTCGGGGTTGTAGTCGGGCCCCATCGTCACGTGGCGGAACTCCTCGTAGCCGGCTTCGGCGAACATCCGGTCGGCCTCGGCCTCGTCGTAGAACAGCATGATGGCATCCGCGAGCTTCTGGAACACCGTCGAGCTCGGGTAGTTCGGGCCGACGACCAGCACCGGCCCGCCGGGCCTGACGACGCGGCGGAACTCCGCCAGCGCGTCGACCGGGTTCGGCCAGTACTCGATGCTGCCCGACGACCAGAGCGCGTCGAACGAGTCGTCCTTGAACGGCAGCCGCTCGGCGTCCCCGCGGTGGAACTTCACCTGTCCGCGCTTGCCGAACTTCGCGTAGGCCTTCTCGAGCTGGTGCTCGGACTGGTCGAGCCCGTAGACGTCCTCCGTGTACTCCAGCAGCCCCTCGGTCGCGAAGCCGGTCCCACACCCCACGTCCAGCACGCGGTCCCCCTCCTCGAGGCCGAACAGTTCGAGGGCCTCGTTACGCATCTCCTCGTTCCAGATGAACGGGTTGATCTCGTCGTACACCTGCGAGAGGTACCGGTAGAAGACCCGGGCGCGCCGCTTGTTCTCGAGGATTCCCATTGCCTCCGTTTTGGGTCCCAGCGGGGATAATTCCCCTGCTTCCGGGGACGTTCCGGGCGTCGAGTCCTCTCGACCGCGGGAACTAACCCCGCGCCCGACCTCCCCCGGTGCATGAGCGAGGACGTGCTGGTTCCCGGGGGGCGCGACGTGCGCGGAACGCTCGACACACCCGACGGCGAGGCGACGGCCTGCGTCGTCGCCTGCCCACCACACCCACAGTACGGCGGCAGGCGGACGGACGCGCGGCTGCGGGCGCTCTCGGATGCCCTCGTCGCCGAGGGCGTCGCCTGCCTCCGATTCGACTACGGCGACTGGGACGAGGGCCACGGCGAGCGGACCGACGTGCGCCAGGCCTGCCGGTGGGCTCGCGACCGCTTCGGCGAGGACCGCGTGGGACTGTTCGGTTACTCGTTCGGCGGGGCGGTCGCGTTGCTG
The DNA here is from genome assembly GCF_029338515.1 of Haloglomus litoreum. Classification (GTDB taxonomy): domain Archaea; phylum Halobacteriota; class Halobacteria; order Halobacteriales; family Haloarculaceae; genus Haloglomus; species Haloglomus litoreum. The sequence goes on from NZ_CP119988.1 coordinate 1,053,684, forward strand.
GCCGCGGCCGCGGACGGTGCGGACGGGCGGCCGCTGCGGGCGGTGGTCGCGCTCGCCCCAGCTGTCGGTGTCACGGGCGGCATCCGGCGCTCCGTCGACGAGGCGCTCGCGGACATCGCGGCGCCCGTGCGGGTCGTCTACGGGAGCCGGGACACGACCGCGGACTGGGAGCCGGTCGTCGAGCGCGCTCGGGAACTGGGGGTCGACACCGTCGAGATGAGCGCCGACCACCACTTCGTCGGGCAGGCCGACAAGGCCGCCGGCCACGCCGCCGAGTTCCTGCTGACGCATCTCTGAGCCCCCGCCGGGGCCGAACCGACACCACTACCCCCGGACCGCACCGACGGTCGGCCATGACCCTTCGGTACGTGACGACCAACCCCGGGAAGGTGCGGGAGGCCGAGGAGTACCTCGACGACGTGACGGCGCTGGACTACGACTACACCGAGATCCAGGCGCCCACACTCGGGCCCATCGCGGCCCACGGCGCCCGCGAGGCGTACCGACACGCGGGCGAGCCGGTCATCGTCGACGACGCCGGCCTGTTCGTCGAGGCGCTGGACGGGTTCCCGGGGCCGTACTCCTCGTACGTCGAGAACACGCTGGGCGTGGAGCTGACGGGTCGGGTCGCCCGGGAGGCCGCCGCGGGTTCGGACGGTGACGATGCGGTCGCACGCGCGGCGTTCCGCTGTGTCATCGGCTACTGCGACGGCGACGACTTCGCCGCGACGCCGGAACCCGTCGACCGCGGCGAGCGCCGGGGCCAGGACCTCGCGGCTGCCGACCGCGACAGTGCAACGACGGACGCGCAGGTCGCGGGCGGCGCCGCGGATGGGAGCGCCCTCCCCGTGAAGCTGTTCGAGGGTGTCGTGCCGGGCCGTATCGTCGAGCCACGCGGCGACGGCGGGTTCGGCTACGACCCCATCTTCGAGCACGACGGGACGACCTTCGCGGAGATGGATGCGGCGGCGAAGAACGCCGTCTCGCATCGTGGGCGAGCGCTCGCGAAGTTCGCCGACTGGTTCGCCGAGCGGTAGTGCCGACGCCGCCCCGGCCGGTCGGTTCCCGCGACTCTCGTCAGTCGGTGGTCCCGGACTGCTCACCGCCGCTCTCGGCGGTCGTCCCGGCCTCTCCTGCCGCGGTCGCACCCTCGCCGCTGTCGCTTGCCGGCTTCAGGCGAATCGTGACCGCCGTCCCGCCGGCCTCGCGCTCCTCGAACCTGAGCTCCCCGCCCGCGTCGCTCACGATCCAGTTGACGGCCCACAGCCCGATGCCGGTCGCGTGGTTGACCTTGGAGGCAGCCGTCTCGTCGAGCATCTCATCGATCTCCATCTCGGGGATTCCCGGGCCGTCGTCGGCCACCACGAGTTCGTAGTAGGTGCCGTCGGGCGACCGGCGGGTTCGAATCTCGACGTGCGGCGTGGTCTGGTCGCTGTGGAGGATGGCGTTCTCGACGAGCTCTCCGATGGCCGCGACGAGCGCGGTCGTCCCCTGTACGTACTCGTCGCCGGGACAGTCGATCTCCCGGGTCCAGCCGTCGTGGGTCGCGTCGACGTCCTCCAGTGCCCGGTCGACGAGCGACCGCAGTTCCATCGTCCGCAGCGTCAGGTCACCCGAGACCACCTTCTCGATGTCGACGGTCCGTTCGCTGAGCGTCGCGAGTTGCTCCGCGGATTCCGTGATGGCGGCCGCCGCCCGGGACTCCTCCAGGCGATCCGCGTGGCCCATGATGACGGTGAGCTTGTTGCGGATGTTGTGCCGGAGGATGCGCGAGAGGACCCGCAGCCGCTCCTTGCGCTGCTTGCGCTCCGTGATGTCGATGTAGATGCCGTACTTGTCCTGCTCGGTCGGCGCGCTGACGGGGGCGGTCATCCGGATGAAGTCCCGGAGCCCATCGTCGGTCTTCAGCGTGACCTCGCTCCCCTGCCACTCGCCCCGCTCGCGGTCGGCGTCGACGCTCCGTTCGGTCGTCGGCTCCACGGCCCGCCCGTCCGCGGTTCGGGGGACGACGTAGTCGTTGAGGTTCTGCCCCCGGAGTTCGCCCTCGGCGAAGCCGAACACCTCCTCGAACGCCGGGTTGACCGAGTCCACGATGGGGCTGTCGTCCTCGAGGCGGACGGAGACGACGGAGTTCGGAACGTTCTCGAACAGTGCCGAGAACCGGTCGCGCTCTGCGCGGAGTTCCTCGCGCTTCTGCTCGACGCGGGCGTTGTAGACCCCGACACCGAGACCGCCGACCGCACCCACGATGAGCGTGTCCCCGGCGAGCGCGAACGGCTCCAGGCCGCCCTGGGTGTAGTACTGGATGCCCACCGTCGAGGCGACCGTGAGGGTCACGACGAGTGTGACCCCGACGACCCATCTGGCGACGGTCCAGCCGAACGACGGTTCGTGGTCGCCGCGGACGAGCCAGACGCCCGCGGCCACGAGCAGCGCCGCGAAGGCGATGGTGCCGGCGCTCTCGAGGAGTGTTGCGTACAGCGGATTGCCCCGTATCGTGAGGTCACGATACACGTTGGTCAGCGGCACCGTGAGCAGGGTCGCACCCAGCGCGCCGACGACCACGCCGCCCGTCTGCTGCCGGACCGGGCCGGCCCCTCCCCGGGCGTCGCGGGTCATGGGAGATGTTCGGCACGCGAATTGTTATATCTAGTCATCGCGGTAGGGAGCAGTCGTCGTGTTGGCACCGTGAGACGACAGTTCTCGGCGGGCAGGGGCGAGCGACACCATCGGCGTGCCCGTCCGGGTGCCGGGTGGTCTGCGACCGGCCACCACTCGTCAGGTCAGCAGTCGTGGCCCGAACACCATCACCAGCAGGCCGACGATCATCACGATGCTGACTGTCGTGGTGACGGCCGAGGTGAGCGCCCGGCCGTCCGAGACGGGGAGCCGGGAGACGACCGTCTCGGTCGAGGTCCGGAGGATGTGGCCGCCGTCCAGCGGGTAGGCGGGGACGCAGTTGAACTGGCCGATGATGAGGTTGATCCACGCCGTCCAGAACAGCAGGTTGGCCAGCAGGAAGACGAGGCCGGGCCCGAGCAGCCCGAGCGGGCCGCTCACGCTGTAGAAGTTCGTCACCGGCCCGACGAAGCCGGCGAAGTTGTACCCGACGTTGGGGAGCGTCAGCGACGCGAACGGGAGGACGAGGGTGAGGTAGGCCCGCTCGATACCGCCGATGCCGCCGCCCCCGTTCCCACCGAGGACCGTCAGGAAGGTGTCGGCGGGGTAGACGTCGACCCCGAAGTCGTCGAGGACGAACCCGGAGACGCCGCGCTGGACCCTGACCCCGAGGACGGCGTCCTCACCGCTACCGCCGAGTTCGACCTCGAAGGTGCGGCGCTCGCCGTCGAAGCCCCCGACGTAGCCCGTCACGGAGACGGTGTCACCCGGCTGGCGCCCGTCGAGGACCGCGCTCAGGTCGTCGAAGTCGACGGTCCGGTTGCCGGCGATGGACGTGACGATGACCGTCTCGCCGCCCGAGAGGTCGGTCTGCCCCGCGAGCGCGCCGTCGGGCGCGACGAGGCTGTAGGTCCCGACCGGGATGGTTACCGAGCGGGTGCCGTTCGCGCCGCGGACGGTCAGGTCGGCGACCGGGCGGGACGCGACGGCGTCCTCGAAGCCGGTCACGGTCGACACCTCGCTCCCGTTGACCGCGGTGATGGTCTCGTTGACCGCGATGGGGCCGTCCCTGACCGCGACGGTGACGAGCACCTCGCGCTGGACCGGGACCGACTCCCCACCCTTCAGGCCGACCGAGACGGTGTCCGCGGTCGAGTCCGAGAGGGCCGCCTGCATCGCGTTGGCGTCCTCGACGGACTGCCCCTCGACGCTCGTGATGACGGTTCCCCGGTCGATGCCGGCGTCCCTGGCCGGCGAGCCGGGGAGCGAGCCGCCGATGGGGGCGCCGGCGGCGACGCTGATGCTGCCGGCGACGGGGCCGAACAGCAGGAGGAACGCGAGGACGGAGACGGCGAAGTTGTTGGTCACGCCGGCCGCGAACATCCGGGTCTGCCCGCCCCGGCTCGCGCGGTTGCGCGAGGCCTCGTCCGGCTCGACGAACGCGCCGATGGGGATGAACGCCAGCAGCGCCAGCCCCATCGACTCGATGTCGATGTCCTCGACCCGGCAGAGCAGGCCGTGCCCGCCCTCGTGGACCACGAGGCCGATGAGCAGTCCCGTGAGTATCTCGGGCGCCACGGAGAGGGGGAGGAAGTCGTTGACGCCGGGGATGGCGAGGACGTTCTGCGGCTCGTTCAGGGCCGTCGGTGTCGGGTTCTGGATGGCCGAGACCGCCGCGAACGCGACCAGGGCGAACGACCCGACCATCACCACCAGCGCGATGCCGACGCCGAGGTTGCCCCACGCCCGCCAGAACCGCCTGGGCCCTGCGAGCCAGTTCAGGAACGCCTTGCCGCGCTGGGTGTGGATCGTCGTGATGGGTCCCGAGACGCGGATGGCCTCGGGGAGCCGCCCCTGCGCCTTCAGGGTCATCGCGACGAGGGTGTAGAGGAGGATGCCTCCACCCACCAGCCACAGCGTGCTTACCATTGTATCGGGGGAGGGTCCTGTGGCTCAAATGGATTCGGGTTGCGGGACGGGATGTGTGACGATTTAGTTGGGAGAGAGATGTGGATATTTGGATGATAACTGGTGGATTGGCGGCCTCTGCGAGATATCTCGGGAATTGTGGGGTTGTTGTCGCTCGAACCGCTCTTCGGGCTCGATGCCAGAATCTGGCGTTCCCGGCGGTTATCGCTGTGACGGTGGCGACGACGCCCGAACCGTGTAGAAGGTCCCGTCCGCTCACAATACGGCGGCGACAGCCACGACGGAGCCCTGTCGAAAGCGCCCGCCCGCTCTCTGTAAAACGGGACCACGACGGAACCGTGTCGAAAGCCCCCGCCCGCTCGACTCGGGGGTGGTTCGAAAATCGGAGATTTTCGTCATCACGAGAGAGCTTCGCTCTCTCGAACGACCTCGCTGCGCTCCTCGGTTTCGCTCCGCTCACCCTGCGGTGCTTACGTCGGCCGCCGTCGTCGAGCGATTTCTCGGCTCCGCCGAGAAATGTATCGCTGGCGTTCACGAGAGCGGAGCTCTCGTGCAGCCCATCAGAACGCTTCGCGTTCTGAGGACGGCAGAGCCGCCAGCCGAGCGGCCCCTTTCAGTCCCGCCCTGTTGCCTGTGGCACCGAGCGTTCGGGCGTGGTGGTTCCATCGGAGTGCTAGTGGCCCCACACCTCCCCGCGCTCGCACCGTCAGAGCAAGCTCTGACGAGCTGCTCGAAAATCGAGGATTTTCGGCATGACGAGACGGCTTCGCCGTCTCGAACCACCTCGTTCGCTTCGCTCACGAGGACGCCGCTGTGTTCCGACACGCTCGCTGTCGTCGTCGGCGTCTCCGGAAATCACAGATTTCCGCGATGATGAAAATCGCGACGCGATTTTCAGATCACTCCGCGCCGACTGCAAGCGGGACGGAGTCCCGCCCTGCTCGCGGTCTCCACAGCGGGGGCGCGAGCGCGCTTCCTAGTCCCGGAACCGGCCGGTCGACCAACCACCACTTGGCCGGGAGCGCGTGGTGGAACGAAGTGGAGCCCGCGCGACCTCGGGGAAGGGCAGGGCCACAGCGCCCGTGGAACAGCCGAATCCTGGTGGACTCGAAGGGGGAGTCGAGAACGCGAGGGCTTCGGAAGCAGTTCCGTTGCCGTCGGAATCGCCATCCCCGTCAGAGAGCGCGATGGAACCGCACGACCCCGAACGCGACTACGCCAGGAAGAAGATGAGGCCGCTGATGGCCGTCACCGCGAGGATGAACACCGCCGCGAGCGCGCCGCCCATCGAGATCATCGCGTTGGCGTGGGAGGCGAGCGTCTCCGTGCGGTCGTTGCCGAAGACGGTGACCTCGGCGCGCTCGGTCGCCATCCCCGCCTCGACGGGGCCGATGTCGTCGATGGCCTCCCGGGTGACCGCCTCGACCGCGTCGCCGAGTTCGTCGCCGTCGATGGCGGTACCGACCTGGTTGACCGCCTCGACGGTGTTGACGATGTGCGTGTCCGTCGTGAGCATCTCCGCGTCGTCGAGGTCGAGTTCGGTGACGAGGCGCCGGACGAGCCGGTCGCGGAGCCCGGGCTCCATGTTGTTCCCGTCGATGACGACGTACGCCGTGCGCTGGCCGTCGACCTGGGTGATGGCGACCCGGATGCCCAGCGGTCCGATGCCGTCCTGGGGGGTCCACCGCGTGCGGTCCCAGGCGACCCCGAGTTCGAGCGGGTGGCGCGCGGCCGCGCCGAGGGCCTCGCCCAGTTCGCCGGCGGCCTGGATCATGTCGAACGAGCGCTTCGACCCCGGCGTGATGTGGCCGAGGTCGTCGCCCTCCAGTCCGTTGTTGCAGTTGTGGGCGTCCGCCAGCAGGACGTCCTCCAGGCCGCCCGAGCGGGCCTCGGCCTGGGCCGAGAGCCCGACCGCGTACTCCACGTCGTCGGCGAAGGCGGGCGCGTAGGTGGCGGTCATGAACGCGTCGTCGCCGAACGCCTGCCCGATGAGGGTGGCCTCGCCGTGGCTGGTGCGCTGCGAGCGGGTCGCCTCGGCGGTGTACTCGATCTCGTCGAACGCGCGATCGGCGGCGTCGATGATGGTCTCGACCTCGCGGGCCGTGACGAGGTTGAAGTCGTGGCCTGCGGTCGCGTGCGGCGGGAACGCGAGGCCGTCGGCCTCCTGGGCCACGCGCTCGGGGAGGTTGCCGCCGCCGATCTCGCCCATCGGCCCCGGGTGGATCATCGGGAGGACGAAGCGGGCCTTCTCGACGCCGCCGGGCTCGCGGAACGCTAGGACGGTCACGGGGACGACGGCCTCCTCGCCGAGCTGCTCGAAGAACTCCTCCAGCTCGTCGGTCCCCTCGGCGATGTGGCCGACGAAGCCCCGGAGGAAGTCCAGCACCGAGACCCCCAGCGAGTTCCGCCACGGCCGGTCGATGACCAGCAGGAACGCGTAGACCGAGCCGACGTACAGTACGCAGGTGATGGCAAGCAGGACGAACGTCTCCGGGCCGACGACGGTGAGTTCCTGTGGCGCCTGATCGGCGCGGTTGAGGAAGACCTGGGTGAGCGGCCCACCGACCTCGAAGAAGCGGAGCGTCCCGCTGTAGATGAACAGGAGGACGGCGGCGGCGACGGTCTGGATGCTGGCGGGCACGACGGCGGCGGCCAGCGACTCGTGCGAGACGGCCATGATGACGAGCAACCGGAGGGCGAAGATGCTGGCCAGCGACGCCACGAGCGCGTCGAAGACGAACTGTTGGCCCAGCCCCGTCAGCACGGCCACCGCGCCCGCTGCGGTCAGCACGACGACGACGACCAGTTCGCAGGTCAGCGCGAGCAACGAGGCCCGGTTCGGGGTGAGGTGGCCGCCGAACAGTCGGTCGACGGGCGGGGTCAGCAGCGACGCGGCCACCGTCGGGACGCCGATGTAGAAGACCCCCTGCCACGCGTCCTCGAGGACGAACCGGGAGTCGAAGGCGGCCACGCCCGCGAACGCGGCGATGAGGAGCGCGAAGGCGATGCTGGAGTACCAGCTCGGCGCCCGGAAGATGAACCGCGACAGCGAGGCCAGATCGCCCTGTGTGTTGCTCATTGTGGAGGGGGGTGGTGGCTGTTATGCCGACGTACTCGCGCGCCGACATAAATCGGTCGTGCGCGTCCGACGGCTGACGGACGGGTCCCGGCGTGTGGGCCGCTACCGCCCCTCACACACCGCGCGGAAGTTCTCGAACACCTCCTCGCCACGCTCGGTGTGGGCGACCTCCGGGTGCCACTGGACGCCGTAGAGGTCGTGGTCGGTGTCGCTCATCGCCTCGACGCCGCAGACATCGCTCTCCGCCGTGCGGGTGAAGCCCTCGGGGACGCGCTTGACCTCGTCGGCGTGGCTGGCCCACACCCGGGTCTCGGGCGCCAGCGAGCCGACCAGCGGGTCGTCCTCGTCATCGATGCGGACGGTCACGTCGGCGTAGCCGCCGTAGTCGCCGGCGCCGACCTCGCCGCCGAGTTCGGCGGCGATGAGCTGCATCCCCAGGCAGATGCCCAGGACGGGCACGCCCGCGTCGAGGTAGTCGGGTGCGCGGCCGATACGGTCCATGTCGGGACCGCCCGAGAGGACGACGCCGTCGGCCTCGACCTCGTCGGGCGGGGTCTCGTTGTCGACGATGTCGGTGTCGACACCGATGTCGCGGAGCGCCCGCTGCTCCAGATGGGTGAACTGTCCGTGGTTGTCCACCACGACGATACGGGTCATTACTGCCTCTTCTCTCGTGGACGGGGATAAGCCTCCTGAAACGCGTGACTCGGCAGAAACGGCTCGTTTACGTTCGTCCTCGCGGGGGCGTCGTGGCCCCCGGTCAGAGTGCCGTCGGGTCGAACCGCTCGTTCCGGCCGGCCCACTCCTCGACCTCACGCGACGGGCGTGTATCGAGATACACCTCCACGCCGTTCCCCGCGGGGTCGTCGAAGTAGAGCGCCTTCGAGATGCCGTGGTCGACCGGTGCGACCTGGACGCCGCGTTCGCGCAGGCGCTCGTACGTCTCGCGGAGGGCCGTCCCGTCGGGCACCTCCCACGCCGAGTGGTAGAGCCCCACGCCGGGCCCGGGGGCGGCCGCCCCCTCGCCGAGGCCCTGCAGTGCGAGGTCGTGGTGATGCTCGCCGAACGTGAGGAACGCGAAGTTCCCGTGGCGCTCGGTCACGTCGAGGCCGAGCACATCGCGGTAGAACTCGATGGACCGGTCCACGTCCCGCACCTTCAGGTGGACGTGGCCGAGGTGTGGCTGGTCGCTCATACGGATGCGAGCACGCCCGAGGACAAAAGTCCGGTAGCAACCCCGCGGTCAGCCGCTATCCTCGGTGTCACCGGGGTCGAACCGCTCGGCGGCCGTCTCGAACCCCGTCTCGGCCTGCTCGCGCGACCGGCGCTCCTCCTTCGCGGCGATGGCCTCGGGGTCCGGGGACGCGTCGTCGTCGACACGTGCCCACGAGTTGTGCACCTTCGCGTGACACCACCGGCAGAGGTAGACCGTGATCTCGTGTTCCATGTCGGCCTCCGGCTCCTGCTCGCGGCTCGTCGCTTCGCTGCTCTCTGCTCGCTCGCCCGAGGGCTCCTGCTGGTCGCCCTCTCTGCCCCGATACGAGAGGTGATGTTCCTCGAGGAGGGGTCGGGTGTCGCGGGCCTCGATGTTGGCCATCCGGACCTCCTCCAGGCCACAGCGGACGCACTCGCGCGAGCGCTGGCGGGCGCGGAAGTGCGGGCAGTCGGCCCAGTTCCACTCGCCTTCCGGGTCCGCGGCGGGACACCGGAGGTCGTCGGCCCGGCGCTCGGCCGCGAACTCGGGGTCGTGCCGGCCGTACTCGGCGGCGTAGCGACACCGGCCGTCGTCGGTCAGGTGGTCGCAGCGCTCGACGTGGGCGTACGGGTCGTCCACGCCGACGGAGGTTCCGGTGGGGGTCTTCATCGGTGTATGTGGGTTTCTGGTTGCGTTCTGGGTCGGCGTCGGGTTTCAATCTTCGTTCGGGACCGTGTGGGGATCGGCCCTATGGTGAATGAGAATCTGACGAGAAGGGAACTGCCTCCGAAGCCCTCGCCCTTCGAGTCCACCAGGTCCGCCGTTCGTCAGTCGGCTGTCGTGAGCCTCACGCCTCCCCATCCGCTTGCGATGCTCGGCCTCACTTCGTTCGGCCTGTGCTTCTCAGCCCTCACGCGTAGCGCGGCGGCTGGCCTGCGGCACAGCCGCCAGCGCGCGCCCAGTGGACTGACGATAGTGCACGCTCAGAATGACTGCCGAATCCCGGGAATAATCTGATAATTGCGCCGATTCGATGATAATCAGGCCAGTTCGCGGTCGATAATCGACCGCAGTTCCGTAATCTCCTCGAACGTGGCCGAGAGCGACTCCCCACCGGCCGCGACGGAGAGCGCCCCGTCGCTCGTACTCTCACCGACCTCGTGGACGGGCGCGACGCCGTCGAACGCGGTGCGTACGGCCTCGGGGTCGGTCGTCTCCACGACCGCGCGCCCGACGCGCTCGTTGAACAGGAGTCGGGCCGCGTCCCCGTCGCCGAGGTCGAGGTCGGCGCCGGTCCCGTCGGTGACCATCTCGGCCAGCGAGGTCGCGAGGCCGCCGTGACTCACGTCGTGGACGGCCCGGGTGGCGTCGTGGTCGGCCACGCCCGCGAGCGCGCGGACGAACTCGGTGCCGTTCTCGGGCGGCGTGGGGAACGCGTCCGTACCGCCGTACTGGGCGAGGTACTCCGAGCCGCCGAGCGACACGTCCTCGCCGTCGAGCGCGGGGTCGCCGACGACGAGGACCGTCCCCTCCCCTGCGAAGGCGGCGGGCGGGGCGTCGTAGCCGGGTTTCGTGCCGACCATCGCCAGCGTCGGCGTCGGCGGGACCGGGCCCGCCTCGGAGTCGTTGTAGAGCGAGACGTTGCCGCCGACCACCGGCACCGAGAGGGCGGAACACTCGTCGGCGAGGCCGTCGACGATGCCGCGGAAGCCGCCGTACACGTCCGGTTTCTCGGGGTTGCCGCCGTTGAGGCAGTCCACGGCTGCGAGCGGGTGGGCACCCTTCGCGGCGATGTTGGTGGCGTTCTCCAGTGCGACCGCGCGGGCGCCCTCGTACGGCGCGGCGTCCGTCCAGTTGGGGTCCGCGCCCGCAGAGAGCGCGAGGCCCGTCCCCGGCGCGGCGTCGACGGGTGCACTCTCCCGGATGGCGACGAGGGCAGCGTCGTCGCCCGGTCGCATGGCCGTCCGCGTGCCGACCTCGTGGTCGTACTGGCGGTAGACCCACTCCTTCGAGGCGGTGTTCGGCGAGCCGACGACGGCCTCGAACGCCGCTCGGAGGTCGGTGTCGGGCAGGTCCGTCCCCGGCTGCTCGGGGTCGACGTGGTCGAGGTCGTTCATCGGCGCACCGTCGGCCAGGAACTCCGCGGGCGCGTCGACCACGGTCTCGCCCTCGAACGTGCAGACGTAGCGGTCCTCGGTCACCTCGCCGATGACCGAGCAGCCCAGATCGTACTTCTCGGCGATCTCTCGGACGGCGTCGACCTCCTCGGGGCGGACTTCGTAGCACATCCGCTCCTGGGATTCGGCCAGCAGGATCTCCAGCGCGTTCATGTTCGGCTCGCGCTGGTGGACCCGCTCGAGTTCGATCTCGGCGCCGAGGCCGCCTTTCGCGACCATCTCCGAGGAGGCACCGCCCAGTCCCGCCGCGCCGAGGTCGCGTGCGGCCTGCACGAGGTCCTCCTCGACGAGTTCCTCGTTGGCCTCGATGAGCAGCTTCTCCGTGTACGGGTCGCCCACCTGCACGGCGGGGCGGTCCTCGGTCTCTGCGTCCTCGGCGAGGTCCTCGGAGGCGAAGGAGGCGCCGCCGAGGCCGTCGCGGCCCGTGCCGTTCCCGACGAGGACGAGCTTGTTCCCGGTCTCCTTCACGGCGGCCGTGACGAGGCGCTCCTCGTCCAGCAGGCCGACGCAGGCGACGTTGACGAGCGGGTTCCCCTCGTAGTCGTCGTGGAACGCGACGCTGCCCGAGACCGTCGGGACGCCGATACAGTTGCCGTAGTGGGAGATGCCCTCGACGACACCCTCGAACAGGTAGCGCGAGTGCTCGCGGTCGAAGTCGCCGAAGTAGAGCGAGTCGGCCAGCGCGATGGGGTAGGCGCCCATCGACATCGTGTCGCGGACGATGCCGCCGACGCCGGTCGCGGCGCCGTCGAACGGGTCGACGTAGGAGGGGTGGTTGTGCGACTCGACACCCATCGTGATGTAGGTGTCAGAGTAGCGCGTCTCGTCGTCGTCCTCGGTGCCGGGGACGGGGAGTGCGACGACGGCGGCGTCGTCGCCCGGACCGACGACGACCTGCGGGCCCTCGGAGTCGAACGCCGAGAGCAACGGCTGCGAGGAGCGGTAGGCGCAGTGCTCGCTCCAGAGGTTCTCGAAGAGCGCTTCCTCGGCGGGGGTCGGGTCCCGACCCAGCTCCTCGGTGACGAGTTCGCGGTCCGAGGGTGCAAGCGGCATACCGGCGGGTCCGTCGTGCCCGTGGAAAGCGCTTTCCATCCCCGGGGCGCCGGGTATCGCCTCGTGGGTCGCCCCCCGGTCCGTCTGGTACCTCGGCTGCACCCGGGCGACCGATTTACCCGATGGCGGTCCGCACTGGTGGTCGTGTCCAGAGGTGTCGCGCTCGCCGTCCTGGTACTGCTCGCGGGCTGTGGGGGCCTCGCCGAGGCGCCCGGTGCGCCCCCGGCGACCGACACCCTCTCGCCCGTGCCGGTGCCCGACGCCGACCGGCCGACGCGGTCGTCGACGCCCTCCCCCACGGTGGCCGGCCAGCCGCTCGTCCCCGGGGTCACGACGGCCCGCGTCGCGGACCCGTTCGCGCTCGTCGACACGCACCTCGCCGGCATCACCGCCGCCTCGTACGCGCTCCGGCGGACGACGACCGTCCGCTACCCGGACGGGAGCCTCCGGAGTCGCGAGGTCACGACGGCCCGCGTCGGTCCCGGCTCGGAGCGTTACCGCTTCTCGAACGAGGTGACCGGCCCCTCGGCCGCCCGGATCCGGGCCCCACCCGGGCGGTTCGAGCTCTGGACCGACGGCGAGCGGTTCCTCTCGGTCTTCCGCCCGACCGAGGGCCCCCCGGAGTACGCCCGTGTCGCGCCGGACCGCTACCTGACCCAGCGCGAGTACTACAGCCCGCCCCCGAACCGGGGGGAGCTGCTCGCGCTCCTCTCGGCGTTCGAGATCCGGCCCGTCGAGACCCCCGAGGAGATATCCACCCCCACCGGGACGGGGAGCAGGGCCGCGGACTCCCGGCCGGCCACGGCATCCGGCGGGACACCGACTGCCGTCCGGACGCCACCCCCGATACCCGACGACGAGCGTGATGGTCCACCGGTGGGGCAGACCCTGGTCGGCTACCGGCTCACCAGCACGTCGTTCACCGGTCCGTCGGCGCTCGGCTCCGTCGGCCCCGGCACCGATGTCCGGAACGCCAGCCTCACGATGTTCGTCGACACGCGCGGACAGATCCGCTGGTACACCCTCTCGTACACCGCCGTCGTGGACGACCAGCCGGCGCGGGTGACCCGGCGGACCCGGTACGACCTCGGTGGCGTCCGGGTCGAGCGCCCGGAGTGGTACAGGTCGGCACTCCGGGCTACGAACGCGACGGCGACCCCGCCCGGGACCCCGACCACAGTTTCGACTCCGACGCCGACCGAGTCCCGGACTGTCACTCCGACCTCGGCCGAGACTCCGACCGCACCCCCTGGCCCGACCGGAACCGTCGTCACGCCCGGCTGAGTCGGCCGCCCGTGGCCGCGGGTCGGCCCGGATGCACCGACACCGGCGTACTTTTGCCCCGGTCGCCCGAAGATGCGCCCGTGCTGTCGGTCGAGTTCCACTCCCACTCGTCGCTCTCGTACGACGGGCGCGACCCGGTCGAACTCCTGCTGGGGCAGGCCGAGGCCGTCGGCCTGGACGCGCTCGCCGTGACCGACCACGACGAGATCGACGCCTCGCTCCGGGCGGCGGACCTCGCCCCCGAGTACGACCTCGTCGGTATCCCCGGGATGGAGATCACCTCCGAGGCCGGCCACGTCCTCGGTCTCGGCATCGAGGAGGCCGTCCCGCCGGGCCTCTCGTACGACGAGACGCTCGACCGCATCCACGACCAGGGCGGTATCGCGGTCGTGCCACACCCGTTCCAGAAGTCCCGCCACGGCGTCGCCGCGCACATCACTCGCGGCCAGCTCGCCAGCGCCGACGCCATCGAGGTGTACAACTCCCGGCTCCTGACCGGCCGGTCGAACCGCCGGGCCGAGCGGTTCGCCCGCGATCACGACCTCCCGATGACCGCGGGGAGCGACGCCCACATCAGCGAGATGGTCGGACAGGCCGTCACCGAGGTCGACACCAGCCACGAGGACGTCTCGAGCATCCTGGACGCGGTCCGTGAGGGCCGGACGACCGTCGTCGGGAAGCGTACTCCGTGGCGCGTGAGCGTCCGCCAGTTCGGTGGCGGCATCCTCCGCCGGGCCAGACAGACCGTGCTGGCGCCGTTCTGATGGCTCCCGACCGGCCGCCGATGCAGGGGACCGACACCGACCTCGTCGAGCGGGCGCTCCGCGACGGCGAGCCGCTCCCGGGGACGGGGGGCTTCGCCGGGCAGCTGGCCGACGGCCGCGCCGTCCGGGACGTGCTGGGCCGGTATCCGCTGTTCACCGAGCGCGACGCGCCCGGGACCGCGAGCGCCGACCCGTCCGACCTCGACCGGCCGGTCCGGCTCCCGGCGGGGACGGTCCGTTCGGGCGACGGGGACCGGCGGGTCTGGTCGCTGCCGGAGCCCCCGACGTTCGACCATGACCGACGAGCCGTCGCCGCGGTCCGCGAGGCCGTCACCGGGTCCGTCGCCGCGGTCGCGGGCGAGGACGTGGCGGTCGCGTTCTCCGGCGGCGTCGACTCCGCGGCCGTCGCCGCCGGCCTTCCGGACGCGCCGCTGTACGTCGCCGGCTTCCCCGACAGTCCCGATATCGCGGCCGCCCGGGAGGCGGCCCGACTCTGCGACCGCGAGGAGGACCTCACCGTTGTCGAACTCGACCACGCGGCCGTCCGCGACCTCTCGGCGACGGTCGCGCGTGCGACCGGGCGCACGAACGCGATGGATGTCGCTATCGCCGTGCCGCTGGTGGCGGTCGCGCGTCGCGCACGTGGGGACGGGTACCAGCGGCTGGCCGTCGGGCAGGGTGCCGACGAGCTGTTCGGTGGTTACGACAAGGTGGCCCGGGCGCCCGGGGACCCGCGGGTCGACGCCGACACCGTCCGGGGTGCGACCCGCGAACTCCTCGCTGGCCTGCCCGACCAGCTCGAACGGGACGTGCTCGCGCTCCGGGCGGCCGGCGTCGAGCCCGTCGCGCCGCTGCTCCACGACCGGGTGGTACGGGCCGCGTTGCGGCTACCGGGTGACCTGCTGGTGGACGAGCGTGGTGAGCGGAAGGTGGCGTTCCGACGGGCCGCCCGCGAGTCCGTCCCCGACCGTGTGGCCTTCCGGGGCAAGCGGGCGGCCCAGTACGGGAGTCGGGCGGCCCGCGAACTGGATCGGCTGGCCCGGGAGGCCGGGTTCGAGCGGTCCGGCGGCGACCACGTGGCGCAGTTCGTCGCCGACCTCGCCGGTGACGTGCCGGCCATCGCGTGTCCCGCCAGGTCGGAGTAACCCGCCGCGGGCGCGCCGGCGCCCCGATGTCAGCCGTCCGTTCGACGGGTGGCAGACGAGCGTCGGTCGGGGGTCATCCCGAGGGCCGGTGACCGGGATATATGCTTTCCGGCCGAATCCGGGGGATACGGGCCATGTGAAGCGGTGTCAGGACTCGCGTTTGACCAGAAAGCATTTATTATACCCGCGGCTTGTTCGCATCGTACCCCTACCCATGGTGACAGCACGGAGTACCCCGCTCGGGTCTGTGCACGAGGCGCTCTGCGCCGGCGTGCCCCGGGTGTCGGTGGAAACTGTTGTTGCCGCTTGCGAGCAATATCAAACATGACAGGAACATACGACAAACTCCGCGGCGTTACCCTCGCCGTACTGATGGTGTTGTCCGTCTTCGCGGGCACCGTGGCCTTCGCGGGCACGGCGGCCGCAGCGAGCAACGCCCAGTTCGACACCGAGGGCACCATCGGCAACGGATCCGACAACGCGCCCGCGGGCAGCGTTTCCGGACTGACCTCCGGTGTAGGCGTAGACAACAACCAGAACATCCAGCAGATTCGGATCAGCTTCAGCGCAGGAAGCTTCGACGGGAGCTTCAACGACGTCCCGGACGACGACGTCAACATCCGAGTCTACCCGAACCAGGCTGCATACGAGTCCGGTAACACGGCTCTGGCCACCACCACGTTCAACAACGACGCGACGGTGGAGTCAACGCAGGACAACGGGGAGACGATCACCGTTCAGACCTCGAGCTCGTTCAGCCTGAGCCCGGGTCAGTACGTCGAAGTCGACATCGAGGATAACTTCCTCAACCCGTCCTCCGGCGGCGACTACGAGGGTGACATCATCCTCCAGCCGCAGTCCGACGCGAACACCGCCACCGGGACCCTCTCGGTCCCGGCGACCGGTGACGACGACGACGACGATGAGGTCGAGGAGCCTGACAACTTCTGGGACGACCGCGCGACGCGGTTCCAGGGTCAGCAGCTCGACTTCAACCCCAACGGCGCGACCAACGCCGACTACCAGCTGTACGAGTGCGACTACGACGCCACGACGGAAACCTGTGAGGGCGACCTCGTCCAGGACCTTCCGGACGATGGTCCCTTCGAGATCGACACGACGGACCTGCAGGGTGACTACGTCATCGCCATCAACGGCGGCGAGACGTACATCATCACCAACGAAACCGGCTTCCGTAGTGGTACCCAGAACGCCGCTGACGGCCCCACCGACCCGTCGACGTCCATCGTGACGCAGACGCTCGACGCGTCCTTCGACGACGACCGAATCTCTCAGGGTTCGAGTAGCACCCTGAGCGTCAAGTCGCCGAAGCGGGGCAACTACCAGCTCGTCATTGGTGCCGACGGTCTCAGCCAGGGCGAACTGGACGACCTCTTCGACAACTCAGGCACGATCTCTGGTGATGACGAGAACGTCACTGTCCAGGTGGATAGCACGGACGACAACATCGACGTGAGCGTCCCCAGCTCGTTCGACACGGGCGAGTACGACTTCCAGTTCAACGTCCGTGACACCACGGCGTCCGACACGGACAGCGTGGAGATCGTCACCGAGGCCGACACCACGGCCACGTTCGAGCAGAACTCCTACGTGGAGGATCGTGGTGACGAGGTGACCATCTCGCTCGAACTCTCGAACACCGAATCGACCACCGTCCGTATCGGTTCGGACGAGGTCAACTACGTCTCGAACGTCCGCGTCCGCGACTCCGACGACGACGGGGACGTCTCGTTCACGATGAACACCTTCCGCGCGGGCCAGGCGTCCTTCTCGGAGAGCAGCGCGTTCAGCTCCGAGGACGACACCGTCTCCTTCGCGCGGCGCCAGACCGACGGGCTCGAGAGCCCGCTCGAGGCGACCGACTACGACCTGACGGCACTGGTCGACAACAACGAGGTCGACGTCGCAGTCCTCGACCTCCGCGAGCGCAGCCAGAGCGGCATCTCGATCTACACGGCACCGAGCCGCCTCTCGAGCACCGCTGACGCTGGCTCCGCCTACAGTGACGCCAACGACGTCCGTGACGCGGCGACGCAGCGGCGCGTCATCGCGGACGGGAACCACTTCATCCTCCAGATCAACGCGAGCGGTCTGGGTGGCTACGTCGAGGACATCGACGACTTCGAGGACACGAAGGACGGCGAGGACGCGACGCAGAACGTCGCGCTCTACCTCGAGGACGCGGAGGCCGGGCCGAACGCCGACGCCCCGAACTTCACCATCGCCAACGGTGAGGTCTACCCCGACGGTGACAACGACACCTACTACGTCGTCTTCGACCCCGACAGCTACGGTGACGACTTCGAGGACGGTGAGCGCTACCGGCTGACGTTCACGGTTCCCGAGTCGAACCCGTACATCGGCAACGACAACGCCAACCGTGACGAGTCCGTCTCGTTCAACAAGACGTTCCGTCTCGACGAGCGTGAGGCGACCTTCGACACCGGCGACAACAGCGTCGTGACGGTCGAGGCCGCCTCCGGCGAGACGATCAGCGGCACGACCAACGTCGCGCCGGGTACGGAGTTCGACATCCGCGCCAAGGCGACCGGCCAGGGCGCGTTCCTCCTGACCCAGCCGACCGAGGTTGCGAAGAACGGGAGCTTCAGCGCCGAGTTCGACTTCTCCAACGTCTCGGAGAACACGAGCTTCACGCTGACCATCCCGAGCCAGAACTTCGAGGACAACGCCGAGACGCCCGCGCGTGTCGGCGCTGCAGAGACCGCATCCGCCACGTTCAACAACCAGACCTTCACGGGTCAGGCGACGAGCGTGGAGGTCGAGCAGGTCACCACCTCCGACGGTGGCTTCGTGACGATCCACGACTCGACGCTCGTCAGTGACGGTGCCGTCTTCGACTCGGTCCGGGGTACGTCCGCGTACCTCGCGCCGGGTACGCAGACCAACGTCACGGTCGAGCTCGACTCGCCGATCGCCCCGAGCGGCTCGGGTACCTACTACGCGATGCCGCACCTGGACTCCGACGGTGACCAGACCTACGACTTCGTCACGTCCGAGGGCGCCGACGACGGCCCCTACACGACGAACGAGGGCAACGCGGTCGTCGACCCCGCGACCATCACGGTCGAGCGGGTCGCCACGGTCACCTTCAACGACCAGCAGCAGATGGGCGACACCGTGCTCGTCGAGAGCGTGCGCCTGCCCAACGGTGGCTTCGTGACGATCCACGACAGCACGGTCGCCGACGATCCGTTCGGCTCCGTGCGTGGCACGTCCAACTACCTCGAGTCCGGCACCAGCGCTGACATCAACATCACGCTGGACGAGCCGGCCTCCGAGAGTGGGCAGTTCTTCGCCATGCCGCACCGTGACACCGACGGCGACGAGACGTACGACTTCGTCTCGTCCAACGGTGACGACGACGGTCCGTACCTGAACGCGGACGGTCAGATCGTCCTGGACGCGGCCCAGATCCAGGTCGGTGGCATGGACACGCCGACGGACACGCCGACGGAAACGGACGAGCCGGACACGCCGACGGAAACGGACGAGCCGGACACGCCGACGGAGACCGACGAGCCCGAGACGACGACCACGAGCGGCGGACAGCCCGGCTTCGGCCTGGCCGTCTCGCTGATCGCACTCGTCGGCGCGGCGCTCATCGCGCTCCGCCGTCGCGACTAAGGCACGGAACCCTCACGGGTTCTCGAACTGACTTCGCGGTTCCATTCTTTCGCGCGCTACACCGACACCGAGAGATATCTGTCTCTGTTCTCGGATACTTCAAATAGTTGGAATTTTCTCTGGCTGTTTCGCACATGATGCGTCTGGTTTGCTAATTACCTGGTCGCTCGGGACTGTTGCTACAGGTGGAGCGAGTCAGACGACGACCTGAGTCGGCTCTGCCACCGCCACAACCACGTGTGACAGACTCACTGCGTGGAACGGTCCGACTCCCAGTGGCCGGGAGCGAAGGGAGACGCCTAAGTCCGTACCACCCCGAGGGCGGATATGGACCTCCCGTCCCGGTCGGAACTCGGCTTCCGGCACTACCTCGCGGGGACGACGGCACTCACGGGCATCCTCATGCTGCTCGGCGTGTACACGGCGGCGGCGGGCGCCGGGCTGACCTGCGCGCAGCGGTGGCCGCTGTGCGACGGTGCGGTGTTCGGCCTCTTCCCGGCCGACTGGATGAGCTTCATCGAGTGGTTCCACCGGCTGGTCGCGATGGTGGCGGGCTTCGTCATCCTCGGGGCGACGGCCCACGCGTGGCGTGCCGGCCGCTCGCGGCGCGTACGCGGTGCCCTGACCGTCGCGACGGTCCTGC
Source organism: Haloglomus litoreum (assembly GCF_029338515.1). Lineage (GTDB taxonomy): Archaea > Halobacteriota > Halobacteria > Halobacteriales > Haloarculaceae > Haloglomus > Haloglomus litoreum. Next base: position 1,073,238 of record NZ_CP119988.1, read on the forward strand.
TCCCGGCGCAGATCATCCTGGGTGCGCTCACCGTCACGCGGTACGAGTGGGTCATCCTGACCGCCCACTTCTCGACGGCGACGCTCATCTACGCCGGCGTGGCGCTGGCGACCGGCTGGTCGTTCGCCGACCGTGTCGCCCCGGGTGCGGCGCGCCGGGCGACGCTGGCGGCTGCGGGACTCCTGCCGGCGTTCCTGGTGCTGTCGCCACGCCTGCTGTTCGTCTACGGCGAGACCGCGCAGGTCGCGCTGTACACGGTCGGGCTGGCGGCCCTGGCGGCGCTGTGCTGGGCGACCGTCTGGACCCGGGCGGCGGGGGGAAGCTCGCGGAGCGCGCTGGCCACCGGTCTCGCGGCGGTCGTCCTCGGCGGGCTGCTGGTGCTCGGCCGGCAGGTCTTCGGCACGTCCGCGCAGTTGGCCATGGTCGGCGGGTCGCTGCTGGCCTTCTACCTCGCGTTCGGGGCGGCACACTGGGGGGAACTGCCGCTGGCCGGCCGTGCTCGCGGCGTGCCGGGCACCGAGCGTGGAAGTCGGAGCGACGACTGAGGGGATGACCGCCACCATCCATCACCGACCCCGACTCGGCCAGGTGGACCGTAGTCGGGTGAGCGGATCTCCCGGCCCACGACCGACTCCCGCGAACCGGGGGCGGTGATTACGTGGCGACCTCGGAGCGGGGTCTGGACTCGTGGCTGTCCGCGACACTCGACCTCCTGCTGGCGGTTCTGGGATTCGCCGTCGTCTGGTACCCGATGGTCTCGCTCGGGAACGCGGTTCTCGGATCGCCGGCCGCGCCAGCCACGGTCGACGTGGTCGTCGCCGTGCTGGCCCTCGGCGGCGCGTACCCCGTGGTCGCGGGTGACTGGTCGCTCGGCCGGCTGGGCGAGTACGTGTTCGTGCTCGTCGCGTCGGCCATCGGCTGGGGCCTCGTCGGGTTCCTGTTCGTGTTCGCGTCGGGGATGAGCCTCTCCGGCAGTGACCCGGTCCCACAGGCTGCGGTATGGCTCGCCGCGTACGCCACCGCCTACGCTGTGGTATATCGCGCCGGGATTAGACTATTCAGCTGAGTCCGGCGCAGCGTGTCCCGTCCCGTCCGGTCCTGGACGGCACGGTTCCCCGGTCGGTCCGGCCCCGTCCCGTGCCATCTGGTTCCTCGTGATGCGCACCGACCGTATCCTTTTGCCCCCGCCGACCGTCCACTCGTACATGGCTGACCTCCTGTCCGACGACGAGATCGCAACGCAGCTCCCCGACGGCTGGACCCACGACGCCGATGGTGACCTGATCGAGCGGACCTACGAGTTCGACTCCTACCTCGAGGGCGTCGGCTTCGCCGCCGGTGCGGGCGGCCTCGCCGAGGAGGCGTTCCACCACCCGACGCTGACCGTGGAGTGGCGCGAGGTGACCGTCGAGCTGACCAGCCACGAGGAGGGCGGGGTCACGACGAAGGACACCGACCTCGCCGAGCGGCTGGACGAGCTGGCCGACTGAGCCGATGCGCGAGGAGGAGGCGGTGGGTGGGGATGGGGCCGTCGGCGAGGGGGGCCACGAGCCCGTCGACGTGCCGGGGCGGGCGGCGTACGTGTTCCGCGTCACGTTCCGGCTCGAACCGGCGGCGGGCGTCCACGTCGCGCCCGAGCGGTTCGAGACGACGCTGGAGCGGCGCGCGGATCCGCCCGGCACGGACGGCTGGCTGTTCTTCCGCGACAACTGCTGGCGGGGCGAGGCCAACGACGAGGCGCACCTGTGCGAACTGGCGAGCGAGGCGCTGGGCGTCGACGTGGTGTCGGTCGCCTTCCGGGAGCTCCGGACCGATGAGGCGTACCTGTCGGCGCTCCGGGAGGCCATCGCCGAGAACCTCTCGCAGTTCAACGCGGACGACGTCGACGAGGTGCTGCACAAGTACCTCGGCTCGTCCATCCACGTCCGGGGATGACCCGGCGGCCGTCCGCGAACGGGCGCGACAGTCCGGCGGCCAGCAGGTTCTTGTCCACGCGGCAGCTACATCGGACCCGGATGACCCACGCCGCGGGCTACGACGTCTGGCTGTTCGACCTCGACGGGACGCTGGTGGACGTGGAGCCCTCCTACATCCACGAGACGCTCGGCGAGGTCGGCGACCGGCTCGGGCATGGATTCACGCCCGACGAGGCCGAGGCCATCTGGCACGGCTTCGGCGCGGGCGCGAACGGCCTTCTGGAGGCGCGCGGGGTCGACGTCGAGGCGTTCTGGGAGACCTTCCACGAGGTAGAGGAGCCGGTCGCGCGCGCCGAGGCTGCGTTCCTCTACGACGACGCGACCTGGGTCGGAAGCCTCGACCGGCCGGTCGGGCTGGTGACGCACTGCCAGTCCTACCTCACGGGGCCGGTCCTGGACCACCTGGATATCGACGACTGGTTCGACACCGTCGTCTGCTGCGACGAGGAGACGGGCTGGAAACCCGATGCGACCCCCGTCGAACTGGCGCTGGCCGACCTCGGTGCCGGCACGGACCCGTCGGGGGCGCTGGTGGGTGACAACCCCTCGGACGTGGGGGCGGCGTGGAACGCCGGACTGGATGGGGTCCACGTCGAACGTCACGGCCACGAGACCCGTGGCTGCTGCGTACTGGGGGACCGTCGGCTCCGGGACCTCGAACCGCTGGCACCCTGACACACCCGTCGGGCGACACCCTCCGTGTGGCCGTCGCTACTTCCGGTGGGTGAACAGGACCGGGTTCCCCTCGTGGACCGTCGCACAGATGTCCATCTGGCGTGAGAGGTTGAGGCGGGTGAACTCCTTCGAGACGATGAGGTCGTCGAACGGCTCCTCACAGGACGGGCACGCCAGCCCGACCGTGTTCTGGTAGATGTCGACGACGCCGGTCTCGCGGGGCGTGCACGAGGAGACGATCTCGTCGAACTCGTCCATACCGTCGGCTACGGCGCCGACCGCTTAAATTCGACCCATCCGGCCAGCCGGGTCGCTCAGAGTCCGGCCAGTGCGACGACGACCCCGGCGCCGATGGCCAGTGCGATCAGCAGCAGCCCCACGAGCATGAAGCGGTCCGCGGTGTCCATGCAGTTGCGCTCGTCGGACGGGCACTTGAACGTTAGTCGTCGAGCGTGGCCTCGGCGGCGACGCCCCCGATGGTCGCCTCACCCGCGACCACCCGTTCGCCCGCCTCGGTGGTGGTGTAGACGACCTCGTTGCTGACCGGCCGCAACAGCCCCTGCTCGACCAGAACCTCCACTCGCTGCTCCGCGTACCTGAGGTGGATGCCCAGCCGGTTGGCCACGATGGGAACGTACTCCGGGGGATTGTTCCCGAAGAACTCGAGGATGCGCTCGTCGGCCGGGTGGCTCTGCTGGGCCATGGCGCGGTAGTATGGGTAGTGGTACCACTTAACATTATTGGGCGTCCGGTCTCCTCTCCCGGGTCGGGCCAGGGGGTACCGTAGCTCGGTGCCTGGCACCTGTACGTGGGGGTGGAGCGCTGATGGGGTGAGCGCCCCCGGCGTCAGGAACAGAGGTCGACGGTGACGTACGCGCGGTTGCTCCCGCTGACGTGGACTCCGGCGCCGAGCTGCCTGGCGTTCTCGTAGGTGAGTTTCCGCCGCGATTCCTCGTGGGCGAACCAGTTCTCGACCGCGTCCTGGGCGATCTCCCGCTCGTTGCGGTTCGTCCGGTTGTCGAAGGTCCCGCCGGCCGAGACCTTGTCGAGGGTCTCGAGCGCCTCGCCGTCCCTGAGACCGGTGTTGGTGTCGTCCTGGACCGTGCAGACGTCGTACATGTCGTTCCGGCGGTAGCGCTCCTCGGTCGTGAACCCGCCCGCCGAGTGGGAGACGTACCCCTGCTCGCTCATCCGCTGGCTGTGGTTGACGGCCATCCGGGTCAGCACCTCGTGGGGACGGAGTTTCTGCAGCCCCCGGTCGACGCGGCGGTCGTTGATCTCGTCGATGACCCGGAGCTGTATCTTCGTCTCGTTGAGCGAGTCCGGGCGCACCGGCCCGGGGGTCGGCGTCCCCTCCGGCGTCCGCGTGGCCGTGGCCGCCGGAGTCGCGGTCGAGGTCGGCGGTGGCGTCGTGTTGGCGCTTCCCGGCTCCTCGGTCCCGGTCTCGCCGGCCCCATCCCCGTCCCCACCTCCATCGTTCCCGCCGGACGTGGCTGTCGGGGTGGCGGTCGTCGCCGGCGTGACCGTCGGGGTCGGTGCCGCGCTACCGCCTCCCGTCCCATCTCCGAGGAGCTGCCCGCCATCGCCGACGTACACCCCGATGGCGGCACCGGCGGTCGCCGCGGTGACGACGATCCCACCGAGCAGGAGCAGCGCGATCTTGTTCGCCATGTCGTTGCTCCCCGAATGTCCCGCGGGTTGATAACACTGTCCCGGGGGCGTCGAAAGCCGTTAGGGCCCGTCGCCCGAAGCGAACCACGTGACGACGCCCGACCCGGACGACCCGCTCGGCGTGCTCGACGAGGAGGGCCAGGATGGTGCCGGTGACGAGCGCCGCCGCCGTCGGCTCCGCCTGGCGGCGGGGCTGTGCTTCCTCGTCGTGGCGGTCGTCTGGTTCCGGGGGCCGCTGGCCGAGCTGTGGCCCCAGCTCTGGCCCCCCGGTGGTCCCCGCTGGGCGACGCTCGTGCTGGTGGTCGCCCTGTCGCTGGTCCTGCCGATGATGGTCGGCGCCGCCCTCGTCGACGTGTTCTACCGCCGGCGCTGACCAGTTCGATGGTTCCCACGGGTCTCCCGCTCCGGGTCGGCGACGACTAGTCGTCGTCGGCCTCCAGCGGCGCTCGTGGACCCTCCGCCCCGTCCGCCGTCGGCCCGCCCAGCGCGGTCACGGTCGGCGTGCCGGTCGCGGTGTTCTCCGTGACGACCGTCTCGACGCCGTACGCCTCCTGTAATCGGTCGGCGTCCAGTACCGCCTCCGGCGGTCCGACCGCCCGAATCTCGCCGTCGGCCAGGAGCGCGATGCGGTCGCAGAAGCGGGCCGCCAGGTCGAGGTCGTGGATGGCGGCTACTGCCGTCCGTTCGGCAACCGAGTCGGGCCCGGTGTCACCCGTCGCCGCCTCGTCGTCGGGCGCGTGGACGAGGCCCCGAACCAGTCCCAGGACGCGGACCTGGTGGTTGATGTCGAGGCTGGCGGTCGGCTCGTCGAGGAGCAACAGCGGGGCCGCCTGTGCGAGCGCCCGCGCGAGGACGACGCGCTGGCGCTCACCGCCGCTCAGCGAGCCCACCGCGCGGTCGGCGAACTCCTCGGTATCGGTCCGGTCGAGCGCCCGCTGGACGACGGCCCGGTCGCTCTCGTCCGCACGCGAGAGCCGCGAGCGGTGGGCCGTGCGGCCCATCGCGACCAGGTCGCGGACGGGGAAGTCGAAGCCGACGCTCGTCTCCTGCGGGACGGTGGCGACCCGCCGGGCGCGCTCGCGCACGGAGAGGGTCCCGGCCACGGTCCCGCCGATCCGGACCGTCCCGGACTCTGGGGTGACGAGTCCGTTGACAGTCCGGAGGAGCGTGGTCTTGCCGGCACCGTTCGGGCCGACCAGAGCGAGGAACTCTCCGGGGCGTACCGACAGCGACACCTCGTCGAGGACGGTCCGGTCGCCGTACCGGACCGTCACGTCAGCGAGTTCGAGGGCCGGCTCGGCGGAGCTCGCCCCACCGGACGGGTCGTCGCTCACAGCGAATGCACCTCCCGGTCCCGTAGCAGGTAGAGGAAGAAGGGGGCCCCGAGCGCCGCGGTGACGATGCCGACCGGCACCTCGGCGGGCCCGGCGCGCGCGAGCGTGTCCGTGGCGACGAGGAACCCCGCGCCGGCGAGCGCCGACGTGGGGAGGAGGACCCGGTGGTCCGGGCCGACGAGCAACCGCATCACGTGCGGGACGACGAGGCCGACGAAGCCGATGACGCCCGCCACCGCGACGGCCGCTGCCGTGAGGACGCTCGCGACCGCCAGCAGCACCCGCTTCGTCCGTTCGACCTCGACGCCCATCGTGTGCGCGTCGTCCTCCCCCACGAGGAGGACGTTCAGGTCGCGGGCGTACGCGAGCGTGACGAGGAACCCCAGCAGCGCGACCGGCCAGACGGCGCCGACCTTCCCCCAGCTCGCGGCGTGGAGGTGGCCCATGAGCCAGAACACCGCGCGCTCCAGCGAGTCGCCGGCGAACAGCAGCGTGTAGGAGACGACCGCACCCAGGAACGTCTGGACCGCGACGCCGGCCAGCAGGAGCGTCGCCACGGGCGTCCGGCCGCCCTCCCGGGCGACGAGGTAGACCGCGAATCCGGCAGCCAGTGCCGTCGCGAACGCCATCCCCTGCAGGTCCGGCACGAGGGGGATGGCGGGCTGGAAGACGATAGCCGCCACGGCGCCGACCGCCGCGCCCGTCGAGACGCCGATGATGGAGGGGTCGGCCATCGGGTTCCGGAAGAACCCCTGCATCACCGCGCCCGCGGTGGCGAGCGCGAAGCCGACGGCCGCGCCCAGCGCGATGCGCGGGAGTCGCAGCCTCGTGACGATGACCGCGTGCGAGCGCTCGACCCCGAACGAGAACGGATGGACCCACGTCAGCCCGCCGTCGAGCGAGAGCGTGGGCAGCGTCACGTCGTTCAGGATGGCCTTCGCGACGACCGTCGCGGGGATGGCGACGGGGCCGATGGTGGCGCTGTAGACGGCCACGAGTGCCAGCGCGGCCGCTAGGCCCGCCGACCACGCGACAGTCCGGCGCCGCTCGTACATCCTGTGTGCAAGCGTGATTGGGATAGGTAAATACTTGTTGCATACTCGTCTCGGCCCATCCATGCGCACACTCACGACACTGGTCGTGGCCGCGCTGCTGGTGGCCGTCGCGCCTGGAGGGGCGCTGGCGGCGCCGGCAACCGGTCCGGCCGGTGCGCACGCGCCGCCGACGAACGGTGCGGTCGCATCGACCGCGGGAGCCGCGACGACCCAGGCGGACTGCTCGTTCCCCGTCAGCAGGGTGGACGCCACCGGGACGAACGTCACCGTCTCGGAGGTCCCCGACCGCGTGGTGGTGCTGGCGCCCAGCGCTGCGCAGACGATGTGGGAGCTGGACGTGGAGTCGAAGGTCGTCGGCCTGCCGACGGGCCCGACGACGGCGTACCTGGAGGGCTCGCAGAACCGGACCGACGTGACCAACCAGGACGGCACCGTCAACCGCGAGCGGGTGGTCGGCCTGCAACCGGACCTCGTCCTCGCGCCGAACATCGTCCCGAACGAGACGATCTCGCAGCTCCGTGGTGCGGGGCTCACGGTCTACAAGGTCGGCTTCGGCAAGTCGCTCGATTCCATCACGACGAAAGTGTCGCTGTTCGGCCGCTTCACGGGCGCCTGTGACCGGGCGGCGACCGTCAACAGCGAGTTCAACGCCACGATGGAGGAGATTCGCGCGGACGCGCCCGCCGAATCCCCGCGCGTCGCGTACTTCTTCTACAACTTCACCACCGGCAGCGGGACGTTCATCCACGAGGCCATCGAGACCGCCGGCGGCGACAACATCGCCGCGAATGCGGGCGTGGAGGGGTTCAAGCCGCTGAACGCGGAGATCGTTGCCGACCGGAACCCGCAGTGGGTCGTCCGACCGGCCGGCTCGCCGCTCCCGTCCGGCGCGCCCTGGGACTCGACGGACGCCTACCGCCTGGATCAGACGCTGACGGTGAACAACAACCTCATCAGCCAGCCCGGACCGCGGGTGGTCCAGCCCATGCGGAACATGTCCGAGGCGTTCCAGTCGACCCAGCAGGTGTCGACCGGGACGCCGACCGGAGGGGAGACACCCACGGAGGCGACGACCGACGACGGCGGTGACGGCAGTGTCGAGCCCGCCAACGAGACCCCCGGGGCGGGGACCACCGATTCGGGCGGTCAGCCCGGCTTCGGCGCCGTGACCGCGCTCGTCGCGGCCGTCCTCGGCGTGCTGGCACTCGTGCAGCGCGAGCGGTAACGACCACTGCCCCGGTTCGATTTCTCGACCACCATGCTAAATCCCATATTACATCGTCAATTGACAGATGAAGTGGTGTATGTCGGGAACATTCTAGATATATGGGGCAGAGCGGCTGAGCTCTCACCCCCAGCGACCGACTGGTTCAACACCCCGCGGGTGGAACCCCAGGCAATCGATGAGCGACCACGACACGGACGCACGCCATCGCCTCGCCGAGCGGATGGCCGGTGAGATAACGCTGAGCGACGACCCGGGCGCGACGATGCGCAAGTGGCGGACCGAGTTCGACGTGAGCGGGACCGACCTCGCCGACGAACTCGGCGTCTCCCCCTCGGTCGTCTCGGACTACGAGGGTGGGCGGCGCGACTCGCCGGGCATCGGCATCGTCCGGCGGGTCGTGGAGGGCCTCCTCGCCATCGACGAGGCACGCGGTGGCGGGCGGGTCCGCCAGCACGCCCGCGTCGTGGAGGCCGGGTTCGACCGCGACATCGTCCACGACCTGCGCGAGTACCCCGCACGGGTCCCCATCTCGCGGGTGTACGACGCCGTCGGGGCGACAGAACTCGCGCCCGGCGACGACACCACCGTCGCGGGCCACACCGTCATCAACTCCATCCAGGCCATCACGCGCCTCTCCAGCGAGGAGTTCTACCGGCTGTACGGCCAGTCCACGAACCGCGTCCTGGTGTTCACGGAGGTCACGCGCGGGGAGTCGCCGCTGGTCGCGCTCCGGGTCGTGACGCCGACACCGTCGGCGGTGGTCCTGCACGGCATCACGCCCGAGGAGTGCTGGGAGCACGCCCCGAAACTGGCCCGCGCGGACGGGTTCTCGCTGGCCGTCGCGGACGGCCCGCTGGAGGACCTGCTCGGTGCGCTCCGGGAGGTCGCGTAGGCCGGGCGGAGTCGGGGGCCGCGGTCGCTTCCGGCGTCAGCCGCTCGCGGTCCCCGTCGGCGTCCCGGCGATACAGACCTCGTTCTGGTAGTATCCCGACCCCGTGATGCGCTCGTCGAGGATGTCCTCGGCGGCCGGGGAGAGGTAGTTCGCGTCCGGGCGGACCGCGGGCACGAGCCATCCCTGGGCGGTGTGGGCGCCGTCACCGCCGCCGACCCCGCCGACCACGTTGTGGAGGAGCTCGTGGTTGGTGACGTGGACGCGGCGGGTGGTGTTGCTCCCGTTGAACGGGACGCGCTCGGCCGACACGGCGCTCGCGTACCCGGGCACGCTCGCGACGCCGATGGCGTCCATCTCGATGCGTCCGACCACGACCTGGTGGTAGACACACTGCCGGGGCCCCATCACGTCCCGGGTGTAGAAGCGGTCGACCTCCTCGCCCTCCGCCCCGGAGAACGCCGGCATGGTCTCCAGGCGGTCGCCCTCGACGAAGTGGAGCGTGATGCCCGTCTCGCCGTCGGGGTTGTCCACGGGCATCCGTGCCCACGAGCGCTTCAGCGCCGCCCGCTCCGCTGGGGTGTACGCCTCGGCCCCGGCCCCGTAGTTCACCTGCACGTAGAGATCCTTGTGGTCGGGGTCCGCGCCCGGGAGGCGGGCGCCGCCGGGTGTCATCCCGCGCTCCTCCCAGGAGTCCTTCAGCCGGTCGCCGTCCGTGTCCGGCGACGGTCGGTCGTACGGCGCCCCGCTGTAGGTGTCGCCCGTCAGGATGGCGTCGGCCTCCAGGCTCCCGACGGGGTCGCCCTTCAGGCCCTGCTCCTTGAAGTCGTTCGCCCGGCCGGCCGGACCCTCCTCCGAGTCCCACAGCGAGGTGGTGTTGTCCTGCACCTCGACGCCGACGAACAGCACCGCCCCCATCGCCAGCATCGTCACGACCGCGACCCGGACCTGCCCCTCCGAGAGCGGCAGGACGGCGGCGGCCCGCGAGAGCCAGCCCGCCGTCCCCGTGACGAGGCCGTACGTCAGTTTGGCGACGCCGACAAGCAGCCCGAAGGCGAGGGCGGCGACGAGCAACCCGACGAGCGCGAACAGCGCCCACTCGACCGGGCCGCTCACGCCCGGCAGGAGGCCGGCGTCGGCCGAGGACCCGGCGGCCGCGACCCGTCGCCCCTCGCCGAGCGTGGTGGCGCTCCCGTTGACTCGGGCCCCCGCCAACACCTCCGCGGCCTCGGTCCGGTTCCGGGTGCCCCAGTCGTGGGCCGCCGCCTCGCCGGTCACGGCCGCGACGCTCGTCGCCAGGGCGGCCGCGACGCTCCCGGCTCGCCCCGGAACCCCACGACGGACTCGGGCCGTTCGCATGGTCGACGTATCGGCCACACCGTACTTGAATCGGCGCGCGCAGTTACTGGGCGTGAGAACGGGAGTCAGCCGTGACGCGGGGACGGCCTGACGGCCCGCTCCGCGTTCGGGTGGAACTCAGTCCGCCGACCGCCGCAGGTCGATCCGGTCCAGTGTCGGCCCCGAGTCGGCCGAGCCGATGGGCCCGGCCGTCATCTCCACGCGGAGCCGGTAGCTCGCGGCTCCGACGGGCGTGTCGAACTCCACCTCGTAATCCGTGCTGCCCGCGGTCAGCGTGATGGGCTGGCTCTCCGCCTCGAATCCGGGTGTCGTGGCGTCGGTGTCGGCCTGGACGTAGACGATGATGCTCCCGCTTCCGGGGTCCGCCTGGACACCCGCCAGCGACAGATCCGTGCCGTCGACGCTCCCGCGGAAGCGCTTGGCGACGGTGGTGTGGGTCCCGTCGAGTCGGGTCATCCGCTGCAGTTCGGCCTCGGTCACGACCCGGTCGTAGAGCCGGACCTCGTCCAGCGAGCCCTCGAAGAAGTCCGAGGTGCCGGTCCCGAAGCCGTAGTCCTCGTCGTCGGTGTCCTGGGCGATGCTCATGATGTCGTCGGCGTTGACCCGGCTCGAGGTGGTGTAGGAGTGGACCCGCTGGCCGTCCACGAAGTAGGTCACCCGGCCGCTATCCGCGTCGAGCGTGACGGCGACGTGGTGCCAGGCGTCGTCGTTCACCCGGACCCGGCGGCCGTCGCCACTGCTGTCCACGTTGAAGTTGCCGTTCGTCCAGACGCTCATGTACGCCGGTTCCGGGGTGTCCTCGCCCGCGGGACAGCTGTTCCCGCGCTTGCAGAGGAACCAGAGGATGTTGTTCTCGCGGTTCCGCAGGTTCGCGGTCACGATGGCCTCCTTCCCACCGCCGACCTCGTCGACCTTCACCCAGGCCATCCAGGTGAACGAGCCGTCCGCGAGGGCCGGCGAGGTCCCGGTCCCGAGGTCGACGTAGGCGCCCTTCTCGAAGGCGAGTCCCGACTTCTGGGGAGTGAACTCGTAGGCGGTTCCGAACACGCCCGGCTCGCCCTGCCGGTATGCGACGTGGTTCCGGAGCGAGTCGTCCCGCAGGACGCCGTCGTTACGGTCGGTCCCGTCGTGGACCAGCGTCCCGTCGGGCTCGTCGAGCGGGTAGTAGCCCACCAGCCCGTCGGCGCCGGGACCAGCGGCGGCGTAGCCGAGCTGGAGCCGGGTCGGGGACCGGCCTCCGACGGCATCGTGGACCACCTGGTCGTCCGTCCCGGCGTCCCAGTCGCCGCTGGTCGACCAGACCAGCCGGTCGCCGGCCTCGCCCGACGCGCCACCCGCGTACTTGCGCCCGTCGAACAGCAGGGTGTTCGACCGCTCGTGGACGACGAGTAGGGTGACCCGTTCACCCTCGGTCAGCGGTGGGTCGATGGGGAACATCGCGGTGTCGCCGTCCTCGAACCGGGATGCGGCGTGGCCGTCCGTGAACGGGAACCGCTGTTCGAGTCCCGGCCGCCGGAGGACGAGGACGAGCTCGTCCGTCGCGACCGACTGGCCGCCGTCGTGGTCGACGGCGGCGCTGGTGAAATCCACGGAGGCCGTGAGACTGACGACCGGCGCGTCCCGGGTCCCCGAGACCTCCGGGAACACGTACACCACCGCCGTCGTGGAGACGGCCAGGACGACGACCACCGTCAGCAGGAGCGTCCCGAGCACCTCCGAATCCCCCCTCGAATCCATTATTGTTTTACTTAGAAGTCGGAAAGATAGATAAGTCTTCGTCAATATGTCAGATTAGTTCTCCCAAGGGGAATGAAAAACGATTCTCTCGGTTGCTTTATTATTACTCGGCCCATACACCGTGCATGATATCGTTCCCCGGTTCATCGACGTCGGTCGAGTTCGACCGGGGCCAGGCCGTCGTGCTCGGGGCCATCCTCGTGTTCGCCCTGGCCGTTGCCATGCTCGCACTCTACCAGTTGAACGCCGTCCCGCAGCAGGACCGGAACGCCGAGTTCGACGCCTACCAGGGAGCCAACGTGGACATGATCGAGCTCCACAACGAACTCCTCCGGACCGCCAGGACGGGTGGTGAGGGCGGTGCGAACGTGAAGACCGGCGTCAGCTACCCGTTCCGACCGCTCTCGCCGAACCCGCCGCCAGGGACGGGGAGCCTGCGGCTCAGCGCCCCCGGTACCGTCACCGTCAGCGGGGCGGTCGGGCAGTCAGCGGACGTGGCCGACTTCTGGGACGGCGCCACCGTCTCCCACGAGACCCACCGGGCCGTCTTCACGCCGGGCTACAACCGACTCGACGTGCCGCCCGTCGTCTCGACCGGCTACCTGGCGTACCGTCAGCCCGAGGAGAACGACGTCGTGTTGCTCACCGGCCAGTCGCTGGTCCGGCAGAACCGCATCTCGCTGATTCTGCTCGACGGTGAACTCGCGACCGCGAGCGAGACCGTCGCGCTGTCGGTCGATCCGGTGAGCACCGGCCAGGAGCCGGTCGCCATCGTCGCATCGGGGGCCGTCGACCCGGATAACGACGGTCGCCCCAACGTCGTCCTGACGCTCCCCACCGACATCCCCGCCGACGTGTGGGAGACCGAACTGCTGGCCGGCGAGGAGAACGTCGAGGCCGTCACCGACAACGGCGACGGGACGGTCGATATCCGCCTCCGTGGCGTCACGGACGACGCCGCTGCCCGGCCGGTCGTCTACGAACTCCGGATGGCCAAACTGGAACTCCGCAAGCGCGCCGACCAGGCCGTCGCGCCGGGGGCCGCGCCGACCTACCTCGTCGCCACGGCGGGGGACGGGGCCTCCATCCTCGACTCGCAGACCGCCTCGCTGACCGTCCAGGTCCGGGACGAGCTCCACAACCCCGTGACTGGGGCGGAGGTCAACTTCCAGGCGTCGGCGAGCGGCGGCGACCCGGGCGATATCACGCCACAGCCCAACGTCCGAACCGACCAGGACGGGTTCGCCACCGTCGTCTTCGACCCGGACGAGGACTTCGAGGGCACCGTGACGGTCGACGCCGAGTGCGAGTCCTGCGTCGGTGACCTCGCCGCCCGCACCACCTCGTTCACTGTCCAGGTCAGCCCGGGGCCGGAGACGGCCGAACGCCCGCCCTCCGTGGAGATCGTCGATGTCTGGCGGACCTCCGGACCGGACGACGAGGTCGACCGGTACACGGTGCAGGCCACCGTCGATGACCCCGACGGGAATCTCGTCGACGTGACCGCACGGCTGGCCAGCCCCGAGATTCAGCAGAACCCCGTCGACCAGGACGATACCACGAGCTTCGACAAATCCGGAGATACCGTTACCCTGGAACTGGTCGACCGGTCTAACAGTATCAATCCGTTCCCAGATACGCCGATCTTCACGATTCGGGTAACGGTCCAGGACGAGGCAGGGTTGTTCGCATCCGACACCACGACCGTCAACAACGTCGAATAACGGCTCGACGATCCGTAGCGGTCCGCGCTCAGACGTACCGGTACTTGCGCTCGCCCATCCGGCCCCAGCCGTCGAAGACGAACTCGTCCTCGGGGGTGGTCAGCTCGTCGACATCGGTCTCCTTCTCGTGGTTGTGCGCATCGTGGATGCGCTCGTACTCCTCGAAGGTCAGCTCGTAGCGGTCCCGGAGGCGGTCTTTCACGCCGAGCGCGCGGATGTTCTCCTCCCAGCCCGGCTGGACGACCTCGTGGTGGATCTCGGCCTGCGCGCCGCTGCCGTACGAGCCGACGAGCAGGCGCTCGCCCGCGAGGTCCTCGCCGGCTTCGGCCGCCTGGAGCAGGCCCGACGCCCGCGCGACGTGGACGCTCCCGGTGTACCAGTTGCCGACGTAGCGCGACAGCTCCAGGGTCGGGTCGACGGTCCGTGCGTACCAGTCCTGGTAGATCTCGGTCTCGGAGAGCGCGTCAGTGTAGTCCTTGAGCGCGTCCTGGAACGTCTCGAGGTCGTCGTACTCCTCCTGCCGGGGCTGGCGGCCGATCTCCTCGGCCAGCCGGTCCTCGTACTCCGTGTCACGCGAGACGTGCCGGAAGCCGAGCAGCGCGGCCTTCCGGACCATCCCCGGGAACGGCGTGTGGAACGGCGCCAGCGCGAAGTCGTCCGGGTGGGTGTCGCCCGCGACGGACTCGTAGTCGACCAGCGCCTCGCGCATCCGTGCCAGGTACACCTGCACGGAGCGCTTCCCGTCGACGCTCGGGAACTGCTGGTTGGGCTTCAGGAAGTCCGTCTCGTCGGCGCTCCCGTACCCCTGCTCGGTCGACAGCTCCACGAGGTCCGGGTCCTCGGAGATGAGCATCGCCACCGCGCCCGCCCCCTGCGTCGCCTCGCCCGGGTCGCCACGGGCGTACAGCGCCGTGTCCGTCGCGACGACGAGCGCCTTCCGGCCGCGGTGGCGCCCCGCGCGGATCCAGTTGTACGCGTCGTCTAGCGACTGCGTGCCCGAGATGCAGGCGAACTTCCGCTCGCCCTTGTTCGCGTGGTGGAAGTCCTCGTCGTACACCTGCTCCAGACAGCCCGCGATGTACGTCGAGACCGGTTTCGAGTTGTCGAACGAGGACTCCGTGGCGACGTCGATGCGCCCGATGTCCGCCGGGGTGAGCCCCCGACGCTCCATCAGCCGGTGGGCCGCGTTCGCGCCCATCGTCACGATGTCCTCGTACACGTCCGGGAACGAGGAGGCGAACAGCCCCAGCCCCTTCGTGTACTTGCCCGGGTCGTCGTCCTTCGCGGGCGCGTACGTCTCCGCGAGGTCGAGTCTCAGTTTCCCGGTGTGGATCTCCACCGCGTCGATGCCGACGGCTTTCTCGCTCATGGTTCCGTGTCCGTTCGGTACCTTATGGGTCTGTCGACAGTGGGTTCGTCAGGTGTCGAACTAGCCGGTGAACGTGACGGTCTCCGTGGTACCGTCCGCGAACGTGAGCTCGACCGTCACGCTCTGATCCTGCATATCGATGGAACTACCCGAGTTTCCGGCCCCGGACGTCCTGAACTGATAGAGGTAGAGCGTCGCGTCTCCGGTGTCGGTGATAATCGCCTGACTCGTGAGTGCAGTGGAGCCACTGCCGAGCGTGTACACGTCGTTCGGCCCCTCTCCGGTCTCGAGATACCCGTCGGTCCCACTGTCGATGAAGACCTCGTGATTCCACGTCCCGGTTCCACCGTTCTGCTCCCGCAGTTCGCCTGCTGCTCCCGACGAGCTGACCGCGATATCCGTGATGGTCACGTCCGGGCCACCGAGACTGCTGATACTGAACCTCACTCCCTCGGTACTCCCGCCCGGGCCGTCCGCCGTCCCGTCACCGTTGTAACTGACCCGTTCTGCGGCGGTCCCCAGCACCACCGTCCCTGTCTCGCCGCCCGCGCCGTCGTTGCCGACCGAGTCGAGGACGCTGGCGAGCGTCACGTCGTACGCACCGGCCTGATCGACGCGGTAGGTGATCTCGTAGCTCGTCGTGTCACCGTTCGTGTTGTTGTTAGTGTTGGTCTTCGCGACGCGCTGGCCGGGACCGGTCACCGAGAGGTCGACCTGCTCGATGCTCGTCGTGACCTCCGTCGCGTCGAACGTGACGGTGAACTCGTCGTCGTCCTCGCGGGTGACCTGGTAGTTGCTCACCTGCGGCGCGACGGTGTCCTTCGTGATGCCGGACTCGGTCAGCGTCGCGCCCGTGTTGTCCACGTCGTCGATGGCGACCGCCTCGATGCTGACCGCGCCGTCGGCCAGGCCCGAGGCGTCCAGCGTCACGTCGGTCGTGTCACCGCCGCTGCCCTGGATGGCCGTCCGCTGGGAGACGGTGTTCCCGTTCGGTCCCTCCAGCGTCACGCGGATGTCCTCGTCGCCGTACACCGTCGACGGGTTCTGGATACCGTACGTGACGACGTTCTCGTTGCTCTGGCTGATGTCCGGCTTCGTCACCACGTCCTGCACGTCGCCGGGACGCTGGGTGTCGACCAGGAACGTGTCGCTGCCGGCGTTCTGCGTGTTCCCGGCCTGGTCCTCGGCGCCGGTGACGTCGACGGTGACCGTCACGTCCTCGTCGTTCTGCAGCACGTCGATTGTCTTCACGTACTCCGTCTGGCTGGTCCAGCCGTCGCCCGACGGGTCGGAGATGGTCTGCTTGGCCGTGTTCGGGTCCGAGAACGACACCGTCGGCTGGACGGTCTGGTCCATCGGCTCGTCGTACGTGATTGTCACGTCCCGGCTGGAGGCGCTACCGGCCTCGGTGTAGTCGATGGGTGCGCCCTCGACGGTGATGCTGCTCACCGAGGGTGCGGTGGTGTCGGCCGGCGTCCCACCGCTCCCGTCGGTCCCGCCGCTGATCGTCGTCCCGAAGACGTACAGCGAAATGTCGTCGACGTACCACTCGTCGTCGCCGGTGCTGGAGGGCTGGACGAAGCGGATCTTGAAGTCCGACCGTTTCGCGTCGGCCGCAGCGATGCGGACCCGGCGGCTGAACTCCGTCCCGGGACTGTTCTGGACGCTGAGGGTGTCGGCGGTCGTCCAGTCGTCGGCGTCCGGGCCGCTCTTGTACTGGAGCTCCAGCTGTTCCGGGCCCTCGCCGGTTTCAGGACCACCGCTCCCTGCGCCCTCCTGCGCCCAGTACTCCACGACGATGGTGTCGGCACCGGTCGTGTCGATGCTGTCGGCCAGGACGAACCCACCGCCGGGGTCCGAATCCGTCCCCTGCTCGCCCACGTCGCCGATCTGGACGGCGTTCGAGCCGCTGTTGCTCGCCGTCGAGTCGACCGCAACCGCGTCGCTACTGTCGATGTTCTCCCACGTCGGGCCCAGGGCTCCGTCGTTGTCGAACGAGTCGGTCACCTGCATGTCGAACGCCAGCGTGTCCCGATTCCCGCCGCTGAACGTCTGCAGGGTCGCCTCGCCGAGTGTCCGGGGGTCCGCGAGGTCGAGTGCCGTCTCCGCCCGCCCGGCCGAGGTGGTCGTCTGCGTCGTGGTGAACGTCCCGACCGCGTCGTTGCTGGTCCCGAACGAGACCGGGGCGCCGTCGGTGCTGAGCGAGTTCCCGTCCGTGTCCGTCGTGAGTGCCGCCAGGTCGACGTCCCGCGGACACGGCGCCGAGCCACAGTCCGTGCTGCTCGTCGTGCTCACACCGGCCGTGTCCGAGGGGTTCTCCCACACGAGATCGTAGTCCGCGCCACCGCCACCACCTGAACCGGAGCCGCTCCCCGGCGCCGGGTTCACGGTCGCGGTGTACGTCACCTCCTCCGCGTCGTCGAGCCCGCTCGTACTCCCGGTCCCCTGGAACGAGTCGTCCGAGATGGCGAACTCTAGGTCCTCTGTGCCGGTACTCGAGCCCTCGTAGACGAAGCTCGCGCGGCCGCGCTCGTCGGTGGTGTCCTCGGTCGCGGTGACGTCGCCCGCCCCGGACGGGTCGGTCACCGAGACGGGGACCCCGCTGACGGGGTTGTTGTACCGGTCGCGGACCTCGACGACGACCTCCCGCTCCTCGTCCTCGGTCACCGAGAGCGAGTCCGCGGTCGGGTCGACCTTCGTGATGTACGAGGCCGATTCGTCCGCGACGTTGTCCCCGACGCCGACCTGTCCCATCCGGAGGCTGTAGGTCTTGTCGGGCCCGCTCTCGAACGTGATCTCCAGCGTCCCGACGCTCGACGGGGGCGAGCCGCTCACCATCGTCACGTCGGTGACGTACCGGCCCGGTTCGTCGTTGTCGCCGTCCCCGTTCTCGTCGGCGGTCGGATCGTCGATCTGTCCGGCCAGCAGGTCGTCCTCCCAGACGTCCTCAGGGATGCGCGTCTTCACCCGGACCGTCAGGTCCCCGCCGCTGGCCCGGACGGGGACGCGCTGTGTGGGCGCGCTCGTCGGCTGGAACTCCACCGTCTCGGCTCCCGACGCGCTCGTCGAGACGGCCCCGGTCATCGTCACCAGCGTGATGCGGTTCCCGTTCACCAGGGACTGCCCGGTTCGGTTGCGCACGGTCGCCCCGTCGGGCTGGATGTTGTACAGCACCGACCCCCCGTACGCCGTCGTCGGGGCGTTGCTGTAGTAGTTGTAGCCGGGGCGGAACACGAGCGCCTTCGTCGCGAACGCCTCCCCGCTCGTGTCCCAGGCCTGACGGGCCTCGGCGTCCAGCGGCTCGGCGTTCGCCACGACGAGGTCGCTGCGGTCCACCGTCTCCAGCGTGCCCGCCGGTGGTGCGGGGTTCACGAACACTGTCCGGCTGGGGTACTGCGGCGCCAGCCGGACGGAGGTGGAGAGCTCGCTGTCGGTCACCGCCGCCTGCTGGGCCAGGCTCCGGGCGGTCTTCAGCTCCTCCTGGACCTGCTGGTTGTGCTTGAACTCGATTTCCGAGTTCTGGTTCGGGACGACGAACACCTGGTACAGCGAGAGGTTGATGATGAGGATGGCGAACAGCAGCAATGCGCCGAGCTGTATCGCCTGCGCCCGCCCGTCCCACCGGGCTTGGGGTCCACCACGGTCCATTCCTTGCCCTCGTTTTCCGTGGCTCGCTTAAGTAGTTGCGGGCACATCCGGGTCCCGGTCGGGGGTCCTGCGCGGCCGTCGGGCTCAGTCGTCGTCCTCCTCGCCGTCCGACGCCGCGTCGAAGCTTCCGCCGTCCCACTCGTACTTCAGCCCGTCACCATCCGGGCAGGGCGACGACGGCGTCCGCGTGCTCCCGGCCGCCGTCCCCCCACCGACGGCGGCGGTGCCGCTGGTCGCGCCGCCGGCGTCGAAGGTCTCCATCGACGTTCCGGCCTTCAGAACCACCGTCTCGACCGGCTCGTCGCTGGTCCACTCGATGGCCACCGGTTCGCCACCGTCCTTCGTCTCCGTCACGGTGATGTCGAACGAGTCGATGTCGTCGCCTGCGGGACAGGCGGCGACGAAGCTGATGGCCCGCCGGGTCCCGTCGTCGCTGTCGTCGCTATCGTCGTCGTTTCCGCTCCCACTGTCGCCATCGCTGTCGTCGGCGTCGTCGTTCCCGGGATTCGAACAGTCGTCCCCCTCGTTGTTCCCGTGCCCGTTGTCGCCGTCGTCGTCCTCACACTCGTCTCGGTCCTCACCGTGTTCCCCGCCGCCCTCGCCCGCGCCGCCCGCGGTTGCTACGTCGTCGCCGAGGTACCACGACACCAGCTGCTCCCCGTCGAGGCCGGACACCGTCACCACGTCGTCCGGCGACCCGGCCGGGAACCGCCCGGGCAGGCCGGTCCCCCCGCCGAGGACGTACCGGTCCGTGTCCGACACCCCGAAGCTGACGCCCGAAGTCTCGACCACCGAGGGGCCTTCATCACCGACGGGGTCGCTCGTCCGGTTGACGCGCACGTCGTTTCGCTCTCCGGGCTCGAACAGGCGGGTCGGCAGCTCCGGCCCGGGCGTCAGGTAGACCGCGCCGGGATAGGTGTTGTCGTAGCCGAAGGTGGCGTCGACTATCCCGCCACCGCGGGTTCCGTCGCTACCCTCCTCGCAGCCATCGTCCGCTTCGCCCTCCCACGACGAGCCGAGCGCGGGGTTGTCGGGGTCGGTCTCGCCGGCGTTGTTCCCGATGCCGCGGTCGTCCGTCCCCGGCGAGCCGTCGTCCTCCTCGACCTCGCACTCCCCGTCATCGTCGTTGCTCTCCTCATCGCCGTCTTCCTCATCGCTCCCCCCGTCGTTCTCGCAGTCCTCCTCCTGGCCGGGTGGGTCGTTCCCGCTCGGGTTGCTGGGGTCGGTGTCACAGTCGTTCCCGTGACCGTTGTCGTCGTCCTCCTCGTCGTCGGCCTGGTTCCCGTCGTCACCGTCGCCCCCATCCACGGGCGTGGTCCCGGTCACGATCGGTTCGATACCCCCGTCGTCATCCGGCCCGCCGACGATGCGGACGTTGTCGACGTGCCAGAAGTCGTCCGTGCCGGCGTCGTCCTGGTCGCCGTCGAGCTGGTGGAAGCGGAGCCGGAACCCGTCGTGGCTGGCGAGGCTGCCGGGCAGGTAGACCCGCCGTTCGAGCGCGCCGTCGGCCAGCGCGGGGTCGTCCTGCTCGATGCGGTCGACCCGGTGCCACTCGCCATCGGCCCCGTAGAACTCGACCGCGAGGTCCTCCGACGCGGTCGGCCCGGGCGCCTCGCTCGGGCTCACGGCACCGGGCAGGTCGGCGGTGTAGTCGGCCGACCCGTTCTGGACCCAGTAGGCGACCTCGACGAGGTCGTAGTCGTCCGTGTCGACGGTCGGGCTGGTGACGTTCCGCTCGCCGTCGGCGGTGTAGGCCGACCGCCCACAGCTCTCGCTCGTGAGGTCGTTGACGCCGGCGATCCCCTCGCCGCTCGCGCTCCAGCTGGCGTTGGCGAGCCGCTCGGCGTCGTCGTCGCCCCGCGTCTCGAACGTCGACCACAGCAGCACCGTCTCGTCGCCGTCGAGGTTCGTCGGGTCCGAACAGACGGCCGGTGGGTCGCCGCCGTCGCTACCGTCACCGCCATCTCCGTCGTCGCCACCATCACCGCTGCCGGGCGGCCGTTCCAGCTCCGCGACCGTCACGGTCGCCTCGTTGTTGGACGTGTTCCGGTCGCCGGCCGCGCCCACGTCCGCGATGGTCGCGGTGTTGTCGAGCGGGCCGGGCACCGGGCTGGCGACGGCCCTGATGGTGAGCGTCTCCGTCGTGCCCTCCGCGAGGCCGCCGGAGAGCCGCCAGTCGCCCGTCGCCGGGTCGTACGTCCCGGCGGTCGCCTCGTGCGACAGCGGCACGAACCCGGCCGGCAGTTCGTCGCGCACCACGAGCCCGCCTGGGATGTCCCCCGGGCCGCGGTTGCCGACGGTCAGGTCGAACGTCACCGTGTCGCCGCTGTCGACACGCGCGATGCCGTCGCCGTCCGGGTCCTGGGGCGAGGTCATCTCCAGGTACGGGTCCGCGCCGCCGATGGTCACCGACGCCGTGTCCACGTCGTTGTCGACGTTCGGGTCCTCGACCGCCGATTCCGTCCGGGCGACCGTGTACGGCAGCGCCTCGCCCGTGCTCCCGCTGGCGCGCATCGTCACGTTCAGCGTGTGGTTCTCCCCGGCCGGCAGTCCGTCCGGTATCGTCCAGGTCCCACTCCCCGGGTCGTACGTGGCCCCGCCCGCCGGGCTG
This sequence comes from Haloglomus litoreum, assembly GCF_029338515.1. GTDB lineage: Archaea > Halobacteriota > Halobacteria > Halobacteriales > Haloarculaceae > Haloglomus > Haloglomus litoreum. The sequence continues at coordinate 1,094,514 of NZ_CP119988.1, forward strand.
CTCGACACGATCTCGAACTGTGCGGGGTCGTAGCCGTCGGACACACGGATCGGGCCGGTCGTCCGCCCCGGGCCGAGGTTCTCGACGGTCGTGCTGAAGGTGACCTCCGACCCGTCGCCCACCGCCGGCTTGTCGGCGGTCACGTCGACGTCGATGTCGGCCGGTCGCTGGCGCAGGTGGACGCGCTGGGTCGAGCCGTCCGCGAACACCAGGGTCACCGACAGGTCCGCGTCGCCGGCCGTCGCCGGCACGAGCGTCCCCAGGTCGGCGGCCGACCCGTCGTCGGTCCGGTACTCGCCGACCTCGAACTCGAACGTCGCGTCGGCCGGGACGGTCGCGTTCTCCGCGTCGTACCCCGGGAGGCTGTCGAGGTTCGCGAACCGGTACCGCGTGCCGTCGGCCGCGAACGACGCGTCGGCGTCCCCGGAGCTCCCGGCGTTCGCAAAGCCGTCGTCGCCGCCGTCGACCGGCACGTCGACCTCGCGGTCACCGCCGGCGTCGACCGCCGACGCGAGGTCCGTCTCCGTCGCGAACCCGACGACCTCGGCCGTCCCGTCGCCGTTCGAGAGGTCGACCGTCACGCCGGTCGTCTCCTCGACGCCGTCGCCGTCGACATCGCTGCCGGTCGTCGCCACCTCGTCGACGGTCACGTTCGCGCTCGCGGGCTGCGGGTCCTCGCCCGGGAGCGTCCCCGTGTCGTACCAGTCGTCCGCGGTGTCGGTGTCGATGTACTGGCCGGCGTCGTCGCGCTCGCGGTAGGCGGTCGTGTCCTCCGTCCCGCCGGTGAAGGTGTGCTCCCAGTCGCCCGTGCGGGGGGCCTCCGTTCCGTAGGCGTAGCGGTCCAGCTCCGTCTCGGCGGTGCCGTCGCCGTCCAGGTCGCCCCGCAGCGTCAGCGTCGCGCCGGTGTCCGTCAGCACGTCCGAGTCCGCGAGCGCACCCAGCTGCCCGTCCCGGCCGTCGATCACGACGACGCGGTCGGCCGTGACGCCGTGCCCGGCGGCGAACCGCGTCTCGTCGACCGTCTCGCCGACGAGATATATCGGCCCGCCGGCGACGGCCACCGTCGTGCTCGCCTCGTCCAGCGGGACAGCCACCCGACGCTCCCCGTCGGTTCCGGGCCGCTGGACGGTCAGTTCGTAGCCGGTCGTGTCGACCGGGCGCTCGAAGTCGAGGCGGACGTACTCGTCGCTGGACTCGTCGCCCGTGGCGGTGGTCGCGTCGCGGGCCTCCACGGTCGCGATGCTGCCACTCCGCAGTTCGCTCCCGTACGCGTACGTGTCGACGGCCGCACCAGTCGCGTCGCGCAGCGTCACGGTCCCGCCGTCGTCCGCGAGGAACGACGCGGGCAGCCCGCCGGACGCCAGGGCGCCCGCCCGGAACACCTGGTCCCCGGGCACGCCCTCGGCGTCCGCCAGCCGGTCGACGTCGGTCGCGTCCACGTCGCCGTCGCCGTCGACGTCACCGGCCACGTAGACGGCGTCGCCGTCGCGGGCCGGCCCGTCCGCCGCTCCGAGGTCGAGCGTCGTCGCGTCACCGGCCGCCCCGGCCCCATCGACCGTGAGCGTCCAGTCGGTGGTGTCGGTGCCGCCGGGGAAGCCCACTCGGACCCAGCCGTCACGGTCCGCCCCGGTCGCCCCGTTGCCGCCCGGGAAGTCGCCGTCCGTGTCCGCGGTCACGGCGTCGATGCGGCCGTTGGCTCTCCCCGTCCAAGCCGCGCTGTCGACCGTCGTGCCGCCCGCGTCCTGCAGCCGGAGTTCGCCGCCCAGGTCCGAGAGCACGTCCTCGGGCGTCGGGTCCCCGTCCGTCACCGGGACGGCGGCGTCGTCGAAGCGGAACACCTGGGACGCAGCCACGCCCCGCTCGTCCGCGAACGTGTCGGGGTCGATTCCGTTGCCGACGAGATACACCGTCCCGCCCGTCCGTGCGGCGTCCGCCACCGACGGGTCCGTCAGGGCGTAGGTCGCCGTCGCGGTGCCCGGTCCGGCGGTCGTTCGCTCGACGACGACCGACCAGCCCGTGGCCGTGTCGACCGGCCCGGTGAAGTCGAGCCGGGCGAACTCGGCACCCGGGTCGCCGCCACGCGACGGGTCGACGGTCGTCACGGCGCCGGCTGCGGACGGCCCGCCGCCCGTCGATGGGCTGCCGTACTCGTACCGGTCGACGAGCCGGTCGCTCGCGTCGCGGAGCCGCAGGGTCGCGCCGGGCTCCGGGAGCGCGTTCATCCCGAGTCCCGGCTCGGCGACCGCCCCGATGGGCACCACCTGCGACGGGTCGACGCCGCGGTCGGCCGCGAACCGGTCCCGGTCCACCGCCCGTCCGACCAGGTAGACATCCTCGCCCGCCGCGATGGTGTCTCGGGCCGCCGGAACGCCCAGGTCGAGCCGGCCGACGCGGCCCGGTCCGTCGATGGCGAGGGTCCAGCCGGCCGAGTCGAACGCCCGGTCGACGTCCAGCCGCAGGAACTCGTCGGTCGCGCCCCCAGCACCGGTTGCGTCGCGGGGGGTCACGTCGGCGATCCTCGACGCTGGCCCGGTACCGTAGGCGTAGGTGTCGACGGTGTCACCCGCCACGTCCTGCAGCGTGAGCGAGGCGCCGTCGTCGTCGAACAGGTCGGAATCGGCGAGGTCACCCTCGGCAAGTGTGGCCGCGGACACGACCCGGTCGGCCGCGATGCCGCGAGCGCTCGCGAACGCGTCGGGGTCGACCCCCTCGCCGACCAGGTAGACCGGCCCGGGTGCGGCGCCGGTCGTGTCCGCCAGCGGTGTCAGGTCGAGCCGCTCGGTCGTCCCGTCGCCGTCGTCGACGAGTAGCTGCCACCCGGTCGTGTCGACGGTCGTCCCGAAGTCGAGTCGCGCGTACTCGTCGGTCGAGACGCTCGGGGACCCGCTCCCGGTCGCGTCCAGCGGCACCACGGCCCCGATGTCCGCCCGCCGGATGCCGTCGTACGGCCGCTCGTCGACCAGCTCACCCTCGTCCGGCGGCCCGTCGTGGAGTCGGACGGTCCCGCCGCTGTCGGGGACGAACTCGTCTCCGGCGAGACCGGCCTGCGCGAGCGCGGAGGCGTAGACGACTCGATCGGCTGTGACCCCCTGTTCGGTGGCGAACGTCACCCGGTCGACGTCGTCCCCGATCACGTACACCGAGCCCGTGACCGGCCCGCCATCGGCGACCCCTCCGAGGTCGACCGTCTCGCGGTGCCCGTCGGCGACGACGCTCAGCGTGTGGTTCGCCCCGTCGAGCAGGTCGGTCGGCCGCTCGAACCGGAGTTCGACGTGTTCGTCGGCGGCGTTCCCACCCGGACCTGCCGGCTGCACGCCGGCGATCTGTCCGCCCTCCGAGCGGTAGGCGAACGTGTCGACGACGGCCGCGTCCTGGCGGAGCAGCACCGTCCCGCGCTGGTCGTCCAGCACGTCGGTGAACGCGTCGCCGTCCCCGGGGTCGGCGTCCGACAGCTCGTCACGGATCGTCCCGTCCACCAGCGACGCGCCGGCGTCCGGGGCCAGCGCCGAGGACCGCACGACCACGTCGTCTCCGTCGAGGCCGTTCCGCGCGGCGAACGCCTCCAGTCCCGTGAGGGTCGTCGCTCCGGGGGCTTCCGGCGTGAACGTCGCATCCGCCGCGTTCGGACCGACGACGTAGATGTCGACCGGCCCTCGGGTCACCTCGTCGACGGTCACGTCGGTCACGCTCGTCAGGCCGGTCAGGGGGACGTTCCGGGCGTCGGCGATGTCGCGCAGCACCCGGTTCCTCTCGCCGGCGAAGTAGATCTCCTCGTCGCCGCCGGCTACCCCGGCACGGTCCAGACTGCCCGACAGCGCGACGGTGTTCCGGACGCTCCCGTCGCGGTTCACCAGATCGAGCGTGTAGTTGGACGGGTCGAGCCCGTCCGCGTCGGTGACGTCGACCCGGACGAAGTCGCCGCTCTCGGCGCTCTCGACGTTCGGGCTGACGGCGGTGACGAGCGGCGGCATCCGGTCGTCAGACACCTGCTCGGCGGTGTCCTCGACGCCGATGTCGTAGGTCACCCGCCCCTTGTCGCCGTGGATGCTCCCGGCCTCCACGCCGAGCGTCGCGGTGGCCCCCTCGACCGGGACGTTGACCGGCGCCCGGTACGTGAACGTCGCCCGGCCGTTCTCGTCGGTGACGGCGCCGACCTCGCCGACGCTGTTCACCGGCCCGACAACGCGGCCGACAGACGGCTGGATGATGTCGAGGTCCACGCCACTGACCGGGTTGTTGTAGCGATCACGCACCTGCACGGTGAACTGGCGCTGCTTCCCCTCGTCGATCGGGTCCGGGTTCCGGAGCGCCGTCACGTAGGCGGCCGGCTCCGACACCGAGCCGGTCAGGCCGACCTTCGACAGCTTGGCGTCGTACGTCACGCCCGGCTCCAGCTTCAGCGTGAGCGTCCCGCACGGGGCGTCGGGGCTGCTCGCCGTGCAGCTGTACGACCGGACGTAGGCGTCCGGGTCAGTCCCCGCCGGGTCCAGCTCGCTCGCGAGCAGGTCGGCCCAGGCCGACTCCGGGACCCGCGTCGGAATCCGGACCGTCACCGGCTCCGCGTTCGGGCTCCGCAGGTCGACGTTCACCTCCGAGGCCGACAGGGTCTCGGGCTCGATGGTCGTCGTCCCGGTCCGGCTGAGGTCCCGCTCGCCGTCGACGAACGCGAGGGAGAGCTGCTTCCCGTCGACCAGCCGCTGGCCGCTCTGCATCGTCATCCCGTCGCCCCCACCCCGATAGAGGACGGAGCTCTCGTAGGCCGACTGCGGCGCGTCCTCGTAGTAGTTGTAGCCGGGGTCGTAGAGCACCCGGCTGTTCGTGTACCCGCCCCGCACCGTTCCGCTCCAGAAGTCAGTCGTCTCGGGGTTGGCCGCGACCGCGTTCGACAGCGACCCGGCGCCCAGCGATTCGATCCGCAACGACCCCTGTGGCTGCTGTGGGTTCCGCAGGATCGTCCGCTCCGGGTAGGTCGTTCCCAGCCGAACGGTGGCGGTCTGCCCTGATGCCGTCTCGGCAGATCCCAGAACCGCGGCGCGCACGTCCAGCATGTCCTCTTCGATCGCCTGCTGGTGCTGGATCTCGGCGCGTTCGTTCTGCTGTGGCACGACGACTGCCTGTGTCAGCGCCACCGAAACCACCACCAGTGCCAGCGCGAGTACCGCCGCGATGGCCGCCACCTGGGCCCGCTCTGTCTCGGACCCCAACCCCCGGAAATACATCTTGGTTGGTCCGAAAGTGGTCAGTACGACTAAAAGGGCTTCTGACAGCGCCATCCAAACCCCCGGCGCCGTCCCCGGTCGTGAACGACGCCAGTCGGGGTCCTGGCCTCCGGGTTCGTCGGGGTCGGAGCGTCCCCGCGCTCCCGATCTCGGGCGGGTACGTCGGACGGCGCGTCGGCGCGGGGCGGCCCGGGGCCCGGCGCTCTCGCGTCCGCACTCAGGGCGGCCCGCAGTCCAGCCCCTCCGCCGCCGGTGTCAGGGTCTGCCCCGCCTCGTCGAACGTCCCGGTGCATTCGACCCGCTGCCCGGCGTCGTCCTCGAACGTCGCGGTGACCGAGGTGCCGTCCCCGGCCACGCTGGAGTCGAACTCGATGACGGCGGTGCCGGACGGCCCGGACGCTGGCTCCGTGAGCACGGTCGTCGTGGTGCCCGACGGGGTGGCGTCGACCGTGACCTCCGGCACGTCGAGGTCGTCCGTGGCGCTGTAGGTGAACGTCACGCGGTCGGTCTGTGACGGGTTCCCCCCTCCCATCCCGGGATTGCCGCCGCCCGCGTAGTTGGCACTCGCGCTCAGCGAGCGGACGGTCGGCGGCTGGTCGCCTGCCCGTGCCTCGCAGACGTCGGCCCGTCCCGCCGCTCGCCAGTCGGCCGAGCGGTTCGTGTCCACGTACGCCCCGTCCTCCACCCGTCGGAGTCCGATCCGCTCGTCATAGTCGGAATCCTCGTAGACGTGGCTGTCCCGGACGGTCCCGCTATCCGCCCGGACGAGCTCCAGCGAGCCCTGGTCGGGGACCGCGAACGACGCGTCGACGGTGGTGTCCCGGCAGTCGGGAAGCGGGTCGTCGCCGACGGTCCCGAAGTGGACGACCTCCTCGCCGGTCGTCGTGACCGTCGCGCTGTCTCCCGGCCCCCGAAGCGTGTACTCCCCCGCCGTCGGGATGTAGACGCGGACGAACTCGGCGGTCGCCGACCCGCTCCCGGACGTGTCCGGTTCGACCGCGGTGATGAGCGGACGGCCGTACTCGTCGTTCCCGACGCGTTCGGCGTCGTCCTCGACGGTGAGGTTGACCGCCACGGTCCGGGGATCGCCCCGGTCGTCCGGGTCGCCGCCCGGCCCTGTCGCATTGAGCGTCACCTCCCGGCTCTGCCGGACGTTCAGCGGGGCGCGGTACTCGAACGTGGCCTGCCCGCTGGCGTCAGTCGTCGCCGTCGCCGTACCGCCGCCCCCGTCGCCCACTACCCATCCGGTGTCCGGCTGCTCGACGGTCACCTCCGTCCCGACGACGGGGTTGTTGAACCGGTCGCGGGCCTCGACCGTCACCTGCTGTCGGTCACTCTCGTCGAGGCTGTCACCGCCCCCCCGCGTGGCGACGACGTAGGCGACGTCATCCGTCGCTCGCTCGGCAGCCGTCCGGCTACCGAGGCCCACGGCACCGAGCCGGAGGTTGTAGCTCTGCCCCTGGACGAGCGTGACGACGACGAGGTCGCCCGGGGCCGCGGGGTTGGCCCGGACCTCGACGTCCTCGACGTAGCCGTCGGGGTTGGTGGCCGCCATCTCCCCGCTCAACAGCTCCTCCCACTCCGACTCCGACAGCTGTGTCGGGAGTCGGAGCGTGATCGGACCCCCCTCGCTCGTCACGCTCACGGTCCGGTTCGTCGCGGAGACGACGCGCGGATCGACGGCGGCCGCGCGGCTCCCGGCCGTGTCGTACTCACCCATCACTCCGACCAGCGAGATCGTCCGGGAGTTGATGAACGACTGGTTCGAGAGCGCGAGTCGCTCACCGCTCTCGAACCGGTTGTACAGCACGGAGGACTCGAGCACGGTCTCCGGGCCCCCATCGTAGGCGTTGTACGTGGGCTCGTAGACCACGCCGTTCGTCGAGAAGTTCCGGGTCGTCCCGTTCCAGTAGTTCTGCGCGCCGTTGCTGGTCGTCGCGGTCGCGTTGGTGACGTTGAATCCGCCTCGATCGACCGTCCTGAGCGTTCCGCCCGGCGGGGCCGGATTCAGCAGCAGCGTTCGCGAGGGGTAGGTCGTCCCGAGCCGGACCCGGGTCGTCCTCCCCTCGCCGGTCGCGGCAGATCGGAGGAGGTCGCTGCGGAGATCAACCATGTCGTCCTGTGCAGCCTGGTTGTGGTTGAACTCGACCTGGGCGTTCTCCTGCGGGACGAGCACCGCCTGGAAGAGCGCGAGACCGATGACGAGGAAGGCGAACAGCAACAGCACCCCGATCTGGACCGGCTGTCCCCGCCCCCACCCCCGTCCGCTCGGACCGTTCATGTGAGTCTACCGGAGTACTGGCGCCGCGATAAAAATGGCTTCCGACAGAACCATCAAAGCGTGCCGGTCGCCCGCGCCCCCGGCGGGCACCGGCGGTCGGGCTCAGTCCTCCTCCTCGACGACCTCAGGGTCCGCGAGTGCCGACTGGAGGCTGTCGAGCCCGTTCACCCAGTCGAGGACGAGCGCGTTCTCGATCTCCTCGACGACACTCGTGTCGATCTCGTCGCCCGCGAAGATGCGGGTTCCCGCCTGCGCACAGTAGGCGAAGGCGGCGTCGAGTTCCTGCTCGTTCCCGGCGTCGATGGCGGCGTTGACGTACTCGGCGGCGCTGGCCTCGTCGGCCGGCGCGTTGGCGACGTACTCCTCGGCCGCCGAGATGACCGGTTCGAGCGAGGCCTGCACGCTCTGGATGAGCATCGTCTTGTCCTCGTCCTCGAACTCGACCTCGGCGAAGACGATGTCGCGCATCTCACCGAGCTTCTCGACGGCGCTCTCCTCGGCCAGTTCGCCGTCGTCGGCGTCGGTGACGATCTTCGCGACCGCGATGGCCGTGTCGTCGCGCAGGTTCCAGAGGAAGCGTGCCGAATCCTCCTCCTCGGGGTTGACGTCCTCCTCGCGGAGTCGGCCGACCCAGTTCTGCCAGCGCTCCGCCGTGTAGTACTCGTCCGGGGGCGTGCTCATGTTGCCGCCGTACGTGCGCCCGGGGTTAGGCCTTTCCCTCGGCCGCCACCCGATGGACTCAATACACTCGGCACATCGCCTACCTCAGGGGCGCTACTGCCGTGTCTCTCGAGGGTACTCCCTGGGCAGTGGTGCCGCGCCGCACTCCCCACCCCCCGTGGCCGCGGCTCACTCCCCGAGCGTCGCCTCGGTGTCGATGCCGTAGACCCGCGCGGGGGTCTCGACGTGTGCGGTTCGGATGGCCACCCCGTGGCCCTCCTCGACGAGCCACCGGGTCCGCCGTGGGACCGTCTTCGGCCCGAGGACGGCGCCCGGTCGGTCGGGGTCGTCGATGAAGTCGGTCTCGAGCATGAACGGCCGGCCCTGCTCGATGGCGCCCTCGATCTGTGGCTTCTTCGCGATGACGCTCGGCACCGGTCCGACCGTCCGGCTCCCGGCGTAGTGCTTGACGACCTGCTCGGGCGGGAGCCCGCGCTCCTCGGCCCAGTCCGTGATCTCGGAGAAGTCCTCACCGCCCTCGGTGTGGAGCTGGACGGCACAGCCAACCTCGGCCGCGCGCTCGAACGCGTGGCGCATCACGGCGTTCGAGGCCTCCCAGACGGCCTCGTCGACATCGTAGTGCGGGCGCCCGGATTTGATGGCCAGCGCGGGGCCGTCACTCACGTACTCGGCGGCCACGTCGATCCCCCCGCACATCAGGTCACGCGCCTCCTCGGGGCTGTATCCACGGTCGACGAGCTGGCTGATCAGCGCGGGATGCACGCCGAGGACGGGCCACGCACGCCCGTCGAGGACCTCGGTCGCCCGCTCGACGGCCTCGACGGTGAGGTCGAACCCCTCGCGGAAGTCCTCGGCCGACTCGACCTCGACACCGAGGCTCCACGACGGCTTGTTCAGCACGAGCAGGTGGGTCCCGCCGACCGCGGCGAACTCCTCGACCGCCTCCGTGTCCCGACCGTTCACGGGGTCGAGGTGGAGGTGGTCGTCGAGAACGGGTCCGTCGTAGTCCATACCTGTGGCTGGGCGGCCCGTGGCGAAAAGCGTCCGGGATGTCGCTCCAGCGGTGGCCCCGTGGCTGGCGGCTATCGTGTCCCCGAAAGCGGCGCGGTGGCCCCCGGCCGCGGCGCTCGCGGGGCTGGCGAACCCGTCGGCGCGACTCGATACGTCAGGTCACGGGGGGGCTGGTCCCGTCTCCCTACTTGAACGTCGGGGGTGGGAGCCGGGAGCGGGGTCAGGCAAGCAACGCCAGCCGGCCGACGCTCTCGGCAGCCATCCACCCGAGGAAGCCGCCGTACACCAGCAACAGTCCGACCGCCTCGGCCGTCGACACCTTCAGGTCCGTTCGGACGACGGTCAGCAGGAGCAGCGCCGCCACGACCAGGAACGCGAACAGCGGGACGACCGTGCCGAAGTTCACGGTCACGGCCCCGACCGCCAGCACCGCGACCGGGATGGCGACCAGCAGATCGAACGTGCTCGACCCGAGTACCGTCGAGATGGAGACGCCGGGTTCGTCGTTGCGCGCCGCCAGCACGCCGACGAACACCTCCGGCACCGAGGCACCGGCCCCGACGACGGTCAGTCCCCAGAGGAACTCGGAGGTGCCGAACGCCTCGCTGAACTCGATGGCCGCCCGCACCAGTCCCTCGACCCCGACGCCGACGAACACCAGCGCGACGACCAGCCCCGTCAGGTACTCCAGCGCCGACCGGTCCCCGCTCGTGCGCCCGGCACCGTGCTCGGCGGCGTCGGCGTACTGGAGGAACAGGAAGAAGACGTAGAGCCCCAGCGGCGCGAGCACCAGCGTCCGCGTGAGTTCGCCGGCCTGCCCGGCGCCGCCGGCGGCCGTCTCGACGGGGTTGTAGATGACCGACAGCGCGAGCACGAGGAGGACCGAGGCCACCGCGAGGACGTAGAACCCGGTCTCCTGGTAGACGAGTTCGCGGTCGGTCCGGAGGCCGCTTCCGGGCGAGAGCAGCGCCGAGACGGCGGGCACGACGAGTACCTTGAACACCGCCGACCCGACGACGATGCCGATGGCGAGTTCGACCCGGTCGTGGAGCGCGATGGCGACCACCGTCGCGGTGAACTCCGGGAACGAGGAGCCCAGGGCCGTCACGACCGCGCCCCGGACGTCGCTCGGGAGCCCGAAGTGGTCGGCCAGCTGTTCCGTCGAGCGTTCCAGCACCGTCGCGCCAGCCCACACGGCCGCCAGCGACCCCGCCGCGAGGGCGGCGACCATCTGGAGACTCGTCATGCCCGGCCGGACTCGGGGCCACCCCGTAACTCCGGTGGCCGAAACCAGGTGTGTACGGTGTTGACACACCGATTCCGGGAGCCCGCGAACCCGCGGCGGCGGCGCGGCACGAGCGACAACCCTGAAGCGTCCGCCCCACGACGGACGAGCCATGTCCATCCCGCTCTCGGAGTTCGCGGACCGACTGAACGACTTCCTCGACGTCGACGATTACGCGGCCGACGCCGCGGTTCAGGGCCTGCAGGTCGGGCCCGAGGGCGCGACCGTCGACACGGCGGCGTTCGCCGTCGACGGCGTGGTCGCCACCTTCGAGGAGGCGGCTGCACGCGGTGCGGACGTGCTGGTGGTCCACCACGGAATCTCCTGGGGCGGCATCGACGCCGTCACCGGGAAGGAGTACGACCGCGTCGCCGCGCTCGTCGAGAACGACCTCGCGCTGTACGCCGTCCACACGCCGCTCGACGGCCACGACGAGGTCGGCAACGCCGCGCTCCTGGCCGAGCATCTCGACCTCGACGTGGTCGAGCCGTTCGGCGACTTCGGCGGCGTCCACGTCGGGCAGCGTGCCCGCGCGGACGACCCGCGGACGGTCGCGGACCTGCGCGACTCGCTGTCGGAACTCGCGACGGGCGACCGGCCCGTGCAGGTGCTCGACTTCGGGCCCGACGAGATCCGCGACGTGGCCATCCTGACCGGGAGCGGCACGGACTGGCTGGACGAGGCCCGCGAGAAGGGTGTGGACGCGCTCATCACGGGCGAGGGAAAACAGCCCGCCTATCACGAGGCCCGCGAGGCCGGCATCACCGTCTTCCTCGCCGGGCACTACGCCACGGAGACGTTCGGCGTCCGTGCGCTGGCCGACCGCGTGGCCGGGTGGGACGAGGGTATCGAGACGACGTACATCGAGCACCCGACCGGGCTGTGATCATCCGCGCCGCTCGACGCGGAGGGTGAACGCCCAGTCGATGCGGGTGCCATCGCCGGGCCCGGGCAGGTCCTCCGGCTCGCTCCAGAACACACGGGGCTCGAACCGGTGTCGCCCGACCGGGAGGCAGTCGCCCGCTTCCCGGTCGGCACCGAGCACGTACGAGCGCGCGGTGGCCGTCTCGCCCGGCCCGAGGTCGATGACCTCGTACTCGGTGTCCCTCGCCATCGGTCCCTCGACACCCCAGCAGTCCCCATCCGTCGAGCGCGCCATCCCCGTAGCGAGCAGGAACAGCTCCTCTTCGATGGACCGGATGCCGTCGTGGCGTGCGACCGTCCCCTCCCCGACCGACACCGTCCGGTCGGCCGTGTTCGTGATGTGCGTCCGGAGCACCGGCGGCCGCTCGGCCGTCCCAGGGTCGATGCCCACCTCGTATCGAACCGGTGCCGCCTGGTCCGGCGCGGTGTCGGCCACCGTCACCGAAGCGGCGTCGACCGCCACCCCGGGCGACCAGTCCAGGGGTCGCTCGACCGTCTCCTGGTCGGTGGGTGTCGGACCGTCCGTCGGTGTCGGATGGTCCGTCGGTGTCGGATGGTCCGTCGGCGTCGGATGGTCCGTCGGTGTCGGATGGTCCGTCGGCGTCCCCGACCTGGCCGGGTCGCTGGTCCCGGTCCGTGCGTCCCGCGGCGTGCCGGTCGTCGTGGCGGTGCGGCCGCGCCCACCCGTCCGGTCCCCGTCCGAGCAGCCCGCCAGCCCGCCCACGAGTGCCGCGCCCGCGGCACGGAGGAGTCGGCGTCGGTCCACGGACCGTGGTACATCGTAGCACGACAAAGTCTCCACGGAGACACAAACGAACGCTTCATGGAACCAGCTCGGCCCCTGGGCAGCCGGGACGCCGCTGCCGACATCCGAACCCATATCCTCCAGCCGACCCTCCGTAGCGACAGTGAGCGCGGATACTACCTCCCTGCCGGGACGGGCACGGGTGGAGGCAGGGCTGGACGACCTGGTCCGGGAGAACCGGTTCACCATCGCCGTCGTCTTCCCGCTGATGGGGGCGGTCCTGCTGGTCGCCTCGCGGGAGGGGCTGCTGGGACCCCTCGATTTCAACCCCTGGCTCATCATCTTCGGGACGCTCGTGATGCGCCTGCCGCTGGTGGCCGGCCTCGCCCCCCTGGTCGACCGCCGGGCCGCCGCCGGCCTCCTCCTGCTGACGGCGTACTCGTACGGCATCGAGTACGTCGGCGTCCTGACCGGCTTCCCGTACGGGAGCTTCGAGTACGGCGTCGAACTGGGGCCGATGCTGCTGGACACGGTGCCGCTGGGGCTGCCGGTGTTCTTCTTCCCGCTGGTGGTGAACGCGTACCTGCTCTGCCTGCTCCTGCTGGGGCCCCGGACCGAGCGGGCGCTCGTCCGCCTGCCCGCGGTCATCGCGGTCGTCCTGCTGATGGACCTCGTCCTCGACCCGGGTGCGGTGGCACTGACGTTCTGGCAGTACGACCCTGCCGGCCCGTACTACGGGGTTCCGTGGTCGAACTACGCGGGCTGGGTGCTGTCGGCGACGGTCGCGGTCGTCACGCTCGATGCGGCGTTCGACCGGTCCGGCCTCCGCGAGCGACTCCGCGACTGCGAGTTCATGCTCGACGACCTCGTCTCCTTCGTCGTCCTCTGGGGGCTGGTCAACGCCTACTTCGGCAACCTGGTCCCCGTGGCCCTGGCGGGCGTGCTGGGCGCCGGCCTGCTGGCGACGGACCGCTTCGACTTCGACGTGCGACCCTCCTGGCCCTCGGTCCGGGGGTGAGGTGGTGTACGTGGCTGGGTGGACTCTCGGTTCGACCGGAGTTGGTCCCGTGACAGGATGTGCCGGTGGATAGTTCTCGCCAGATTATCTGTAGAAGTGCCGTAATAAATCTATAAAGTTCAGAATAGATGAATAATGCTGGTGTCGAGCGGATAGAGCCAGCAGGGAATAGATATCTGATGTCCTACCGTGCAGGCATCGGTTCGCCGGGGTGGTCGTGACTGGCCGGGGTCCCCGACGGCACGGCGCTCACCTTCGCGAACACCGTCTCGGGGTCCTTGTTCCAGAACCAGTGCCAGCGGGTCTCGGCGACGAGCCGGAGCTTCCGGAGCGCCGACAGCGACGGGGTCTCCGAGAGCACGTCGCAGTCGCGCTCGCGGATGAGGCGGTGGTGGTCGGCGTACAGCACGGCGGCGATGAGCACCGGGAGCTGACAGTCCCGCGGCAGGAGCCCGATGCCGGCGACGCCCTCGCGGTAGAGCGTCTCCGTCCGGCGTAGCTCCTCGCGGACGGCGGCGGCGAACGCCTCGTCGTACTCGAGGCGCTCGATCTGTTCCTCGGTGATGCCGTATCGATTCAGCGTCTCGAGGGGGAAGTAGATGCGGTCGCGCTCGATGACGTCCTCGCGCACGTCCCGGAGGAAGTTGCTCATCTGGAACGCCTCGCCCAGCTTCCGGGCCGCGGGGATGGCCTCCTCGGGGTCGTCCTCGCGCATCACGTAGGTCATCATCACGCCGACCGCGGCGGCCGACCCGCGCATGTAGTCCTCGACCTCCTCGTAGGTCTCGTATCGGGACGTCTCGATGTCAGTCAGCATCGCGTCGATGAAGACGTCCACCTCCTCGTCGGGGATGCCGTAGCGCTCCCGGAGTTCGGCGAAGGCCGCCAGCACAGGGTCGTCGGTCTCGCCGGTCAGCGCGGCCTGCCGGATCGCCTCCAGCTGCCGCCGCTGCTCGGCCGGAGGAACCCCCTCGGCGTCGTCGACCACCTCGTCGGCCACCCGGAAGAACGCGTACAGCACGTACGTCGCGTGCCGGACGCGTTCCGGGAGTAACCGCGTCGCGTAGTAGAACGTCCGCCCGGTCCGCCGGTGGATGGCCTTGCTCCGAGAGAGCTGCGCGTCGTCGACCATTCGATACCACACTGTACGGTCGTCAACGTCTTATAGATAGTGCAAGTATGAGCCGGGGACGTTGTAGGTGTAGGTTGATAAATATGTGTTACTGAGCAAAAACAGCCGGTATCTCTGCGTCGACCGGTACGTTCCGGTGCGGCCGTCGTGGTACTCCCCGGCACGGTGTTCACGTGGTACGCCCCCTCGGTCCCGGTCATCGGCGACGTCGGGACCGGAGCCGCGTCCGTCCCGTGCTGGCACCTATTGCGGCCCGAGATACCCCCACGCCTGTAGCCGGTCGCCGTCACCATCGACCCAACGCTCGCCGATGTCATCGCGGTAGTAGAGGTTCGGGATGACGATGTTGTCCACGCGCTCGTAGGCCTGTCGGCGAGCGTTCTGCATCGTGTCCCCCTTCCCGGTGACGACGAGCGGCATACCGCTCTCGCCAGCGACCCGCCACTGTCCATCGACCCTTTTGGTGTCCTCCAGGTGGATCCCCTCGCGGCTCTCGGTCTGGAAGACGACCGCAGCGTTCCGGGAGTTCTCGTCGTACGTCTTCTCGTCGTCGAACGGGAACGGCGGGAGGACGACCCGCACACCGATCTGGTAGCCGTTGTGGACCTCCAGTTCGGGGTCGGTTCCGTGGGCGAGGTCGTAGAAGAACTGCCCGGCCGGGGATTCGAACGACTCCTCCTGCAGCGCGATGGTCGGATAGCCGAACCGCGGGGTGAACTCCAGCGGGTAGATGCCGGTCTCGTTGACGATACAGTTGATGTCGATACTCCCGACGTAGCCCTCCTCGGCGAGCCAGCCTTCGAGCTTGCCGAACGTCTCTTCGAACAGTTTGTTCCGCCCGCCCCAGAACATCGATGTCCCCATCTCGCCCGTCGACGGGCCGATGTTCCCCGGGAACAGTTTCTTGTGCTCGAAATTGAAATTGACCTGGTCGATGAACCGCTCACCGTTGAAGAACCCGCAGATGGCGATCTCCACGCCCTCGACCTTCCGCTGGAGCTGGAAGCCCTTCATCCGGTGGCCCCACGCTTTCTTGTAGGCGCGAAGGACATCGACGACGTCGCTGCCGTCGTCCTCGTTGCCGACGTAGAGGAGCCGCTTGACGTTCTGCACCTCCCCGAGCGGTTTGATGACGTACGGTGCGGGGTTCTCCCGGACGTGCTGGATGCCGGCGTCGAAGTCCTCGAAGACGTGGTGCTCGATGGTGTTGACTCCGTGCTCTTCGAGGATCTCCATCGCGTAGCCGCGATCCTCTTCGAGCCGATCGGTGTTCGGGGTCCCCCCGACGACGGCCTTCCCCTGCTCGCGGAGTTCCTGAGCGAGCGCGCCGGTGCCGACGTCAGAGCCGACCCAGATGTCGTCGAAGACGATGACGTCGGCCCACTCCACCTCGGCACGCCAGTCGTCCGTCTTCGGGACGAACCCGTTGCCGATCTCCTTGTCACTCTCGGCCTCGATGTAGTACTTCACGTCGTGGCCCTCGCGGTGGACCTGCCACGCGAGGTCGGTGATCAGTGCGGCGTCGGCTGAGATGAACAGGAAGTGTCTGGAATCAATCATCTTCATCTACGAAGCGATCGTCTGTGGGTCTGTGCGGGTTCTCTGGGAGCTGATGAGTGGT
Source organism: Haloglomus litoreum (assembly GCF_029338515.1). GTDB lineage: Archaea > Halobacteriota > Halobacteria > Halobacteriales > Haloarculaceae > Haloglomus > Haloglomus litoreum. The sequence continues at coordinate 1,110,431 of NZ_CP119988.1, forward strand.
ACCGCCCCTCCCTCGTGCTCGCAGCGGGGGCCGATGGGCTCGACGAACCGCTCGGCCATCTCCACGTCGGCCTCGGTCTCGCTATCGTAGCGGATCTCGTGGCCCGCACGCTGGACCTGCGACGCCATATCGCCGACGAGCGCCGTGGCCGGCGAACCGACGAGGGAGTGCTTCGTGTCCATACCTCGACCGGTCGTGGGGGACCGCCATAAGCCTGGGCCGGACTGGACACGACCGCTCGGCGCAACCGTGATGTGCCCGGGCCCGGTTCCTCCTGCCATGACACCCGGCTCCGGGGCGCGGTGGTGGGACCAGCGGGGCGCCTCGGAACTCCTCGGGGGCATCCTGATGACCGCCGTCGTCGTCCTCACGATGTCGGTGGCCGGGATGGCGATCACGACCGGCATCACCGACCAGTCCGGTGAGACACCGCTCGTCGACTGTGAGCCGAACTTCGAGGACGGGGAGCTACTGGTGACCCATGGCGGAGGCCACAGCGTCGACGCGTCCGAACTCGGGGTCGTCCTCCGCGACGGCACGGGCTCTTCGACCCGCCTGCCGTTCGTCGTCGACGAGGGGGACGGCGACGGCCGCTTCGAGGTCGACGAGACCGCCCGACTCGGTCCGCTCACCGACCGGACGGAGGTGCTCGTCGTCACGAACGGGGTCATCATCTGCGAGGCCATCGTCTACCCGACCACGCCGACGCCGACGCCAACACCGACACGGACAGCCACGCCGACGCCGACGCCAACACCGACACGGATAGCCACGCCCACCGGGACGCCGACGCCGACGCCCACCACAACACCCACCACGACGCCACGGAACCAGCGGCCGACGGCCGACTTCACGACCGACCGGAGGGGGAAATCCTCCAACGTGGACCTCGACGGCTCCCCGTCGACGGATTCCGACGGCACCATCGTCACCTACCGGTGGGACGTCGGCAACGACGGTTCCATCGACTACACGGGCAAGACGGTGAACAAGGCGAACGTGCCGCGAGGCGCGCTCGTGCGTCTCGTCGTCACGGACGACGACGGCGCGGCCGACACCAGGATCGAGTACGTTCCGTAGGTCGATGCCGAGCGAGTGTCGCGGCCGGATTCCGCGATCGTCGCCCCCTGTTCGGGGACCGACGATATCGGCTACAGCGGCTCCTCGCCGTCGATGATGCGCTGGGCCCGTGCGGCCAGTGCCGGGACGCCGCGGCGCATCTTCGGGTACATGTCGTCGTCGGAGTTGCCCTCGAGGTAGCGCCGGAAGAACATCTCGCCCAGCCCCGCCAGCTTGTAGACCGCCAGCACCCGGTAGAACTTCTCGTTCGTGAACTCCAGGCCCGTCTTCGCCTCGTAGCGCTCGACGAGCTCCTGTCGGGTCAGGTACCCCTCGCGGGTCATGAACGTGCTCGACAGCGAGTCCGTCGACTCCGGCGGGTCGGGGTCCTTCGCGTCCCACCAGTACGACAGCATCCACCCGAGGTCGGTGAACGGGTCGCCCAGCGTGGACATCTCCCAGTCGAAGACGGCGTTGATGCGGGGTTCGTCGTCGGTGGCGAACATGACGTTGTCCAGCTTGTAGTCGCCGTGGATCAGCGTCGCGGGTGGGTCCTCCGGGACGTTGTCCTGGAGCCAGCTCATCACGTCGTACAGCGCCTCGACCTCGCGCTCCTCGGTCGTCACCTCGAACGCCCACATCAGCTGCTCGGACCAGCGCCGGACCTGGCGCTCGGTGAACCCCGGTGGGTATCCGAAGTCGCCCTCCTCCAGCCCGACGGCCTCGTAGTCGACGGCGTGGATCTCCGCGAGGCCATCGACGAGCTCCTCGCCGATCTGCCGGCGGCGCTCGGGCGTGGCGAAGCGGTCGGGTTCGTCGTCGCGCAGGACGACACCGTCCATCCGCTTCATCACGTAGAAGTCCGCCCCGAGGACGTCGTGATCGTCGCACGCCAGGACGGTCTCGGGCACGCGCACGTCCGTCCCCTGCAGGGCGTCCATCACGCGGAACTCGCGGAGCACGTCGTGGGCGTTCTCGGCGGTCTCGCCCGGCGGCGGCCGCCGGATGACGAGGTCGTCGTCGCCCCAGGTGACGAACAGCGTCTCGTTGGAGTGGCCCTCCTTGTGGTGCTCGACCTCGTAGGTGCCGCCGTGCGGCCCGAGTTCGTCCTCGAGGTAGGTCGCGAGCGCGTCCCGGTCGACGATGCGCCGGAAGTAGTCTGACTCGCCCTCGCTCATGCTCTCACCCGGCGTGGCGAGCGCCACGGCCACACGTCTGCTAACATTGTAAGCTTGGGTTCCCCCTGCGGGTACGTATAGATGGGGGTCGTCCGTCACCAGGTTGACCGCCGACGGATGGCGGGCGACGATTCCTTTACAATGGTTGCCCGGCAACGCCCGGTACATGGATATCGACTACCACGATTCCGAGCGGGCGACGGAGCTCGCAGACCGCGCACGCGAGTTCATGGACGAGGTCGTCATCCCGACCGAGCGCGAGCACCTGGGACACGGCCCCGTCGACATGTCTGTCATCGAGGACCTGCGCGCGCAGGCCCGCGAGCGCGATATCTACTGCCCGCAGATCGCCGAGGAGCACGGCGGCATGGGCGAGTCGTTCCGCGACGTGCTGCCGCTGTTCGAGCAGGCCGGCCGCTCGCTGCTGGGTGCGGTCGCGATGCGCGTCGACGCGCCCGACGAGGGGAACATGCACACCATCGAACTCGTCGGAACCGACGAGCAGAAACAGGAGTACCTGGAGCCGCTCGTCGCCGGGGACATCCGCTCGGGCTTCTCGATGACGGAACCCCGCGAGGGCGCCGGCTCGGACCCGAAGATGATCAAGACCACCGCCGAGAAGGACGGCGACGAGTGGGTCGTCGACGGTCACAAGTGGTGGACCACGCAGGGTGACGAGTCCGACGTCCTCATCGTGATGGCCCGGACGAACGAGGACAAGCACCCGTACCAGGGCTGCTCGCTGTTCCTCGTGCCCACGGACGCCGACGGCGTCGACATCGTCGAGCCGACGCCGCACCTCGGCCAGACGCTCCTGCCCGAGAGCCACGCCGAGATCCGCTACGACAACGTCCGGATCCCGGAGGAGAACCTCCTCGGCGGGCTGGATATGGGCTTCGCCCACGCCCAGGAGCGACTGGGCCCCGCCCGACTGACCCACTGCATGCGCTTCTCCGGGATGGCCGAGCGTGCCCTCGACATCGCGAAGACGTACATGCAGAACCGCGAGGGCTTCGGCTCGAAGCTCTCCGAGAAGCAGAACCAGCGCTACGAGATCGCCGACATGGAGACGCGGCTCCACGCCACGCGCTCGATGGTCCGGCACGCCGCCGAGGAGATCACCCGGGGCAACCAGGCCCGCGTCGAGGTCGGGATGGCGAAGGTGTACGCCGCCAACACCGCCCAGGACGCCATCGACCTCGCGGTCCAGTGCTGTGGTGGGGCCGGTATCTCCCGGAAACTCCCGCTCGCGGACTTCTACGAGGCCGTCCGGGCGTTCCGAATCGTCGACGGGGCCGACGAGGTCCACCAGCGCGTCATCGCCCGCGAGGCCTTCGACATGGAGTACGACGAGGGCGAACTGGCCAACCTCCCGACCTTCGGGAACCCCTCGGCCTGAGCCCGTCGCTCGCGCGGTCCACCTTCCACTACCCGTTCTTCGCTCCCTCACGAGTCCTGTGAGCGTCTCGCGAAGCGTGGAAAGACACTTGCCGGTGCCGCCGCCACCCACGCGAGCATGTCCGACCCCGACCTCGATATCAGGCCGGCCACCGAGGCCGACCTCGACGCCCTCTTCGACCTCTGGTCCGACTTCTCGCGTGAGATGGCCGAGATGGACCCGTACAACGAGGTCGCCGACGGCGACCTCCGTGCCGTGCAGGACGACTACCGCCGGGAGGCGCTGGCCGACGACGACCAGCGTATCTTCCTCGCGGTGGCCGCGGACGGCGACGGCGGGCCCGTCCCGGTCGGCTACGTCACCGCCGAGCGGAAGGGGTCTCCGCCGGTGTTCGCCCGTGGCGACCGCGTCAACGTCGGCGAACTCTACGTCCGCGAGCGGTACCGCGGGGAGGGCCTCGCCGACCGGCTGCTCGACCGCGCGCTGGCGTGGGGCCGCGACCAGGGCTGCGAGCGCATCTCCCTCAGCGTCAACGTCGATAACGAGCGCGCCCGGGCGTTCTACGAGCGGCGTGGCTTCGAGCCGCGGCGGCTGAAGCTGGACCGGCCGCTGGAGTGACCGCCGGGCGTGGACGGAGCGGTGGCCGGGACGGGCCCCGCCGAGTCGTTTTAGTCCTGCCATCCCTTCCCACACCACATGACCGACGAGGAGATCCGATTCGCCGCCGATGCCATCCGGGATGCCGATTCGGTCGTCGCGATGAGCGGCGCCGGCGTCTCGACCGCCTCCGGAATCCCCGACTTCCGGAGCGAGGACGGTATCTGGCAGGAGTACGACCCGATGGACTTCCACATCTCCCGGTTCGAGGCCGACCCGGAGGGGTTCTGGACCGAGCGCGCCGAGATGGTCGAGGACCTGTTCGGCGACGAGTTCCAGCCCAACCCCGCCCACGAGGCGCTCGCGACACTCCAGCAGGAGGGCCACCTCGACGGCCTCATCACGCAGAACATCGACGGCCTCCACCAGGAGGCCGGCAGCGACGAGGTCATCGAGATCCACGGCAACGGCCAGCGGGTCGCGTGCTACGACTGCAGCCGGACGTTCGAGGCCGAGGTCGTCTTCGACCGGGTGCGGGCGGGTGCGGTCCCGCCACGCTGTCCCAACTGCGAGGGGCTCCTCAAACCGGACGTGGTCCTGTTCGGCGAGCAGCTGCCGGAGTACCCGCTCTTCCGCGCGCAGTCGCTGGCCGAGCGGGCCGACCTGTTCCTCGTCGTCGGCTCCTCGCTCACCGTCGAACCCGCCGCCTCCTTCCCCCGGACCGCGGCCGAGGCGGGCGCGACCCTCTGTATCGTCAACCTCGACCGGACGGGCCTCTCGGACCGCGCGGAGTACGACTTCCGCGCCGACGTCACCGACGTGCTGCCGGCCATCCGGGACGCCGTGCAGGAAGGGACCTGAGCGCCCGACGGGGCTAGTTCTCGCAGTAGGTCCCCTCGTTGGTCGCCCCGCAGGTCAGCGTGAGGTCGTACTCCGAGACGGCCGCGGGGTCGCCGTCGACCGGCCGCCGGACGGTGAGTCGAAGCGACTCCCCGGGGGCGATCTCGGGGCTGCCGTCGCCGGAGACCATCACGCCGTCTCCGGGCTCTCCTCCCTCTCCGGTCGTCAGCGCGAGGTCGTACTCGTAGGCGAGGGCGTCGGTCTCCCGGTCGCCGGTGTTCGTCACGGTGACCTCGGCCCCGAACTGTGGGTCGGCGACGAACGGCGCCGGGCCCTCGAGGGCGAGTCCGTCGACGGTCGAGCGTGCCGTCCCGGTCGCGTCGCTCGGCGCCGGTGAGTCGGGCGGCTCCCGTGCCGACTGCGTGGGGGAGGACGACCCGTCCCCGTCGTCCTCCGTACAGCCGGCGAGCAGTAGGCCGGTGGCGAGTCCGCCCGTCGCCCGGAGCAGTCGTCGTCGTCGGTTCACACCCGGCACGTGCCGCGACGAGCGAAAGAAGCCACCGCTTCGCCGGTCGAGGGCTGCCGCCGCCGTCGCCGCAACCCTCTTGTCCCGACCGGCCGTGGCAACGCTCGGCATGGAATACAGCGTGGTCGAGACGGACGACGTGGACGTGACCGACCTCTCGCAGGTCGAAGAGATCCCCCCGGACCTGGATATGCAGTCCATCGATTCGGCGCTCGGGCTGGAGGAGATGCTCTGCAAGATCTGGCACTTCGAGGAGGGCGAGGAGATCGGTTACCACGCCCACGGGGAGCAGGAGGAGCTGTTCTACGTCCTCGAGGGGCGGTTCTCGCTGAAGCTCGGGCGCTCGGGCGAGGAGGAGTTCCGCGAGGTCGGCCCGGGAACGTTCTGGGCCGCCGGCCCGATGATCGGGCATGGCCACCGCTGTGTGAGCGAGACCGGGAAGATACTCGCGCTGGGTGCCCCGAACGTCTCGGACCCCGGGCGTGATCCGCACCAGATCACCGACGAGGAGATCGAGGCGGCCCAGTCCGACGACTGACGCGGCGCCCGAGCTGCCGGTCGGGAGCGCTCCGAAGAACGATGTGTGGGGCCGTCGCCTAGACGGTCTTCCAGGCACCTCTGATGTCGGCCTGCGACATCTCCGTGTCGTGGACGTCCCGCGCGTGTTGCTGGACCATCCCGATGAGTTCGTCCTCCTTCTCGGACCGTACCATGAAGTCGCAGTCGTAGCCCGCCTCTCGGCAGGATAGCTCTTTGGCCATCTGTGGTTCCTCCGGCGAACGGCAGGGCCCGGGTGTACATTGTTACAGACGGGATAGCGCGCCGCGGTTTCGGCCGTCGCTGGACAGGCCCGTCGTACCCCCTCATGCGGGTCCGTTCGGTCCCCGAACGTCGACCGTACTGGGTCCGTTCGGTCCCCCGAACGTCGACCGTACCGACCCGCCGGCGGTCACTCCCCGTGGATGTCGTCGTGCAACCGGTGGGCCTCCTCGGGCGTGGTCGTGACCCACTCCTCGTCGGTGCCGAAGCGGACCTGGACCATCCCCTCGGGGATGTCGGCGTCGACGGTCCGGGCGTGCTCCCCCACGAGATGCTCGGCGTACTGGTCCCAGGCAGCGTCCCGCGAGGGTGCCACGGCCCGCCACGAACAGCCGGGATGTGAGCAACATAACATGCTCTTACCCGGGAGATGGGTGACCGGTACATGACCCTTACCACCACCGGCTGCCGACCTGGGTCGGCGGTCTCCGGTGTCGGTCGGGCCCTGGCGGGGGTTCAGTTCGCTTCCGTGGTCGGGTTCGCGTCGACCGCGCCCGACTCGCCCGCGTAGGTGGCGTTCAGGTACTCGAGGATGCGCGAGGACTGGCTCATCGTCACGCCGGTCGCGCTGTCGACGATGACGGGGACCTGCCGCTGGCCGGAGACGCGCTGGACCTCGTTGCGCCGGGAGTGGAGCCCCTCGACCCAGACGCTGTCGTACGCCAGGTCGAGTTCGTCCAGTCGGTCGACGACGAACTCACAGAAGGGGCACCCCTCCAGCCGGTAGAGGGTGATTGTCGGGTCGGCGTCGGTCGCGTCGGTCGCCTCGCCCGCGTCGGCGTCGGTGCTCATATCGATTGTTCGGGGCCGGGGAAGCATAACTCTCCGGGGCCGGACACGGGGCGCGAGCCGCCACCGGCAGGTGACGCTCGGTCCCCACCACGGAGCGCAACGCCCAAACGCCGGCCACCCCCACGGACACGCATGAACGCCGACCGGCGGTACGTCGCCGTGGCCGCCATCGTGGGCATCTTCGTCCTCGTACAGCTGGGGGCGCTCGCACTGGTGGAGCCGTTCAAGTCCGCGGGGTTCCAGGACGTCCAGAACCCGTCGGACCCGACCAACAGCCTGCTGTACGTGGGCGCCATCCTCGTCGCGACGGTCGTGATGCTCGGGGCGTTCAGGTACGGCGGCGACCGCGTCATCCGCGCGGTGCTCGTGTTCTCGTCGGGCTACCTCTCGTTCTACGTGTTCGCGGTCCTGGTCCCGGCCGCACCGCTCCCGGGGCTGGCGGCACTGGCTCCCGCCGTGGCGCTCGCCGCGCTCGTCACCGGCGCGCTCTGGGTCTACCCGGAGTGGTACGTCATCGACGCCGCCGGCGTCGTGATGGGTGCGGGGGCGGCCGGCCTGTTCGGCATCAACTTCGGCATCCTCCCGGCGCTCGTCCTGCTGGTGGTGCTGGCGGTGTACGACGCGATCAGCGTCTACGGGACCGAGCACATGCTCACGCTCGCCGAGGGCGTGATGGACCTGAAGGTCCCCGTCGTGCTCGTCGTCCCGCTGACGCTGTCGTACTCGTTCCTCGATGAGTCCCCGGAGGCGAGCGGGAGCGGCGACGGGGACGGTGACGAGGAGGACCCCGCGGTCGCCGACGGCGGCGAGGCCGATGCCACCGGGAGTACCTCCGGGAGCGCCCCCGACGGTCCCGACGAGCCCGCCGCGGACAGCATCGACGACGGGGACGATACCCGCGACGCCTTCTTCATCGGCCTCGGCGACGCCGTGATGCCGGCGGTCCTCATCGCGTCGGCGGGCTTCTTCGCGCCCGTCAGCGTCTCCTCGCTCGTACCGGGCATCGCGCTCACGCTACCCGCACTGACGGCGATGATCGGGACGAACCTCGGGCTGCTCGCGCTGATGTACTTCGTGATGCAGGGCCGGGCCCATGCGGGCCTGCCGCTACTCAACGGCGGCGCCATCGGTGGCTACCTCGTGGGCGCGGTCGCCGCCGGCATCCCGCTCGTCCGGGCGCTCGGACTGGCACCCTACATCTGAGCGCCGTCCCCGGCGGCCCCCCGCACATCTGCTGAAGCGAATTTCAGTAACTTCGTCTACAGAAATGTCCTTCAGATTATACTTTTTACGTCCCGGTCCATCGCGATGGATGCGGGGAACTCCCCCGGTGGTCCCGATGAAATCTGCACACATGCGCCGCCTGTTGCTGGGCGGCACCGCTCTGCTCGTCGCCGGCTGGCTGGGCCAGGTCGCGCTCGTCGCGCCGGCCATCCTCGGCGCGGTCGCGCTGGCGACGCTGCTCCCGCTGACGCTGGTCTGCTCCCTCTACGCCGTCGTGCTTGTCACGACGCGTCTCGTCGACGGGAGGGGTCTGCCCTTCCGACCGGCGCCGCCCGAGACGGATGCCCGCGGTGCGGAGGCTCCGTCCTCCGGGACCCGTCGCAGTACCGGCGGGGCCACCGAGGCCGACTGATCCCCCTCTGCCGGGGGTGTCCGCGTGCCACACCACCCCCGGCCGTTCTCGGTCACGTCTCTGCACCCGTCCTCGAACACTCCCTGCGAGGTCACTCCCCGGTGAGCGCGTCGCTCGCCGGCGCGAACTCGATGAGTTCGCCGAGTCCGGCGTCCTGGGCCTTCCGGTACAGCATGTACGCTGCCGCGACGGTCTCGATGCCCGTCCCGCCTGAATCGAACATGGTGATCTCCGAGCGGTCGGTCCGGCCCTCGGCGTGGCCGGCGACGACCTCGCCGAGTTCGGCGTGGATGTGATCCTCCGTGACGGCGCCCTCCTCGACGGCCTGGAGGAACGCGCCGGCGTCCTGGTGGGCCCGGGCCCGGAGGTCGGGGACGTACGTCGCGCGCTGCACGGCCGTCGCGTCGACCTCGCGCTTGTCGGGGTCGTACTGGCCCATCACGGTGACGTGGGCCCCATCCTCCAGCATCTCGCCGTCGAACACCGGCTCGCTGGCGTTCGTCGCCGTGACGACGATGTCGGCCCCCTCGACGGCGGCGTCGGGGGAGGCGACCGCCGCGACCGACGCGTCCAGCGCCTCGTTCATCTCGCCCGCGAAGCTCTCGCGGTGCTCCTTCGTCGGCGAGTACACCTCCACGGTCTCCAGGTCACGCACCGCAGCGGCCGCGCGCAACTGGCCGCGGGCCTGGGCGCCGGAGCCGAACAGGGCGAGGTCGGTCGCGTCCGGCCGTGCGAGTTCGTCGACCGCCACGCCGCCCGCGGCGCCGGTCTTGAAGGGGTTGAGCGAGGCGCCGTCGAGCAACGCGAGCGGGCGCCCGGTCTCGGCGTCGAACACCGGCAGGAAGAAGTGGGCGTCCCGGTCGCCGAACCCGGCCGCGTAGGTGTAGCCCCCCATCGCGCCTGTCTCCGGCAGGATGGCCATGTACCCGGTCAGCATCCCCGGCGGCGACTGGTTCACGAGTTTGGTCCGTGGCTCGGCCGTCCCATCCTCGCCGATATCGCGATACCCCTCGCGGACGGCGTCGACGTACTCGGCCGGCGTGGCGAGCCCGGACAGCTCGTCGCTCCGCAGGAACAGCACCTCCGTGTCGGTCATACTCGGGATTCACACGGCCACCGTTTGGCGTTTGCGGCCCCGAACGCGGCCCCGTCGTCGGACGGCTGCCCCATCGAACATATCGTGCCTATCTCTCTGTTCCTGGCAGAATGTCGGGTATCTTGCCCGAAATTGCGATATATGCATCTAGATGGGTGAATTAATCGAATATGGGTGGGGCAACGCTAGATCGGAAGCGTGGGTGGCCCGCGGAGGACTCAGTCGGCCAGGTCGAACGAGGGCTTCGACTCGCTGGCAGGGGTGTCCGTCGAGCGGCCGGGGGTGCGGACGAACATGGCGTGGCCCACGAGCCCGGCGGCGACGAGACAACCCAGCGAGACCGCAGTCGTCAGGAGGATGCCACCGAGGAACAGGGCGGTGGCGATACTGGCTGCCGCGAGCGGAATCGCCCCGAGAACGAAGTCGTAGTAACTTGCCATATCTATCATGATCTTCGGCCGTCGCTGAAATAAGCGTTTTCCAGATTCAACCAGTAAGCCGCTGAAGAGCGACAGGAACTTGCTGGGTGAGTAATAGATGGGTTCTCCATAACTTATGAAGTTGATCCCGTTCGATAACGGCGATCAGAGATCCGGTGACGTAAACCCGATTCCGCCGCCGGCGACCGTCGCTGGCGGTAGCCCTGGTTTCGCACGTGTCCCGAGTCGTTCGTCCCGCCTGCCCGATACGGCTGGAACCAGTCGGGGATTGGGACGGTCGGTTCCCCACGGTCGAAGCGACGTGTTGAAACCTGTGGCGTCGGAGGCAGAGACGTGAACCGGAACGACCGGGCGATCACGGGGCTGGTGATGGTCGCGCACGCGATGGTCCACACCTACGAGCTGTCGCTCCCGCTGTTGCTCCCGGTCTGGCAGGCGGAGTTCTCGACGGTGACGCTCCCGACGGGCACGCTCGCCGTCACGGGCTTCGTGATGGGTGTGGTCCTCACCATCGGCTACGCGCCGTTCGGGCTGGGGGCGCTCCCCGGCGGCGTCCTCGCGGACGCGTACGGCTCGCGCCGGCTCATCCTCTCGTGTCTCGTCGGGATGGGGGCCTCGTTCCTCCTGCTGGCGGTCTCGCCGGGGCTCATCGCGGTCGCGCTCGCCCTGTTCGTCTGGGGCGTCGCGGCGTCGGTCTACCACCCGTCCGGGCTGGCGCTCATCTCGAAGGGCGTCGAGGCACGCGGCTCCGCGTTCGCGTATCACGGGGTGGCCGGGAACCTCGGCATCGCGCTGGGCCCGCTCGCGACGGCGCTCCTGCTGTTCGGCCTCGGTGACTGGCGTCTCGTCGTCGGCATCCTCGCGGTCCCGGCGCTCGTCGCGGCCGTCCTCGCCGCCCGCATCGACGTCGACGAGACGGCCGCCGTCGGGTCCGAGGCCGCGACCGACGGGGGGACCGGCGACGACGCGGACGACGAGGGGACCAGCGGCGACGCCCGCGCCTCCGGCTCCGTCGCCTCGCTCGGCGAGTTCCTCGCGGACTCGCGGCTCCTGTTCGGCGGCGCGTTCGTCCTCGTCTTCGCCGTCGTGATGCTCTCGGGGCTCTACTACCGCGGCTTGCTGACGTTCCTACCCGAGATCCTGGGGCGGTTCCCGTCGCTCGCACCCATCGAGTTCGCCGGCCGTTCGCTCGAACCGGAGCGGTACTTCTACGTCGGCCTGCTGATGGTCGGCGTCGCCGGACAGTACGCCGGCGGCCGCCTCACCGACCGTATCCCGGTCGAACTCGGCCTGCTGGGCGGCTACGGTGCACTCGCCGTCCTCGCCGTCCTCTTCCTCCCGGCCGCCACCCTCGGGCTCGCCCCCCTGATCGTGATGGGCGCGCTGGTCGGCTTCTTCCTGTTCGTCGTCCAGCCGTTCTACCAGGCGACGGTCGCCGAGTACACGCCCGCCGGGGCGCGGGGACTCTCGTACGGCTACACCTACCTCGGCGTGTTCGGCGTCGGCGCGCTCGGCGGCGCCGTCGCGGGCGGCGTCCTCACCTACGCCAACGACGCCGCGCTGTTCGCGGTGCTCGCTGGATTCGGCGGGCTGGCGGCGCTGTGTGGCGCGGTGCTGTACGTCCGGCGGTGAGGCCGGCCGGCCCTACACCTCGTTCTCGTTCGATTCGGGGTCTGCGAAGTAGCGCATCTGTTTCAGCGAGACGTCGTCGACGTAGATGGCGGCGTCGCCCGCGCTGGTCTCCCGGTAGACCCACACCTCGGCGGACTCGGCGTTCGCGTCGTTCCCGATCTCGGTCAGCACGCACTCCTCCCGGTAGGAGGTCCAGGTGACCTCGTAGGTGTTCTTCGCGATGATGTCGCCGTCGGCATCGTAGTACTGGGCACCGACCCAGGCCCTCGTGTCGTCGGGGTCTGCGATTTTCGACTGGGCACAGAGCCGGTAGGTGTACCCCGGCTCGATGGTATCGGTGACCGTCTGCCCGGTGAACTCGGCGTCCCCGTGCATCTTCAGCGCGTAGGAACCGAAATAGGCCTCCGCCGTGCCGATCGACGCGTCCGGTTCGAGGCCACCGTTGTCGTTGCCGTCCTCCCAGACCCCGTTCGCGCCCTTCTCGAACCCGGGGTTGAACAGGAGGTTGTCGCTGACGGGAACCGGTCGCTCGTTGGTGTCCATCGCGTCATCGGCCATCCCGCTGGCGGCGACGAACACGACGCTTCCGAGTAGCACCACGACAGCCACCATCAGGATGACGCCGATGACCGGCGATACGGCTCGTTCCTCGTCCATATCCGTGCCGAGGTACCAGGTACTCAAACGTTGCTCGCGTGCTTTCAGACGGTGAGAACACCTCACGCGCCGTCCCGACCGCGTGACGCGAGCCTTTTGCGCCCCCACCGGCTACCCCCGGGCGTGCCCCCCGACATCTCCGTCGCCGTCGTGGATGCCGAGACGCCCGGCAACGTCGGGACCGTCGCCCGCGCGATGAAGAACTTCGGGCTCTCGGACCTCCTCCTCGTGGACCCGCCGGAACTCGACCCCGAGGGCGAGGCCTACGGGATGGCCGGCCACGCCCGCGAGGACGTGCTGCCGAACGCCCGCGAGGTCACGTTCGATCACCTCGTCGAGACCTACCACACCGTCGGCTGCACCGCGGTCACGAACGAGGACGCCCGCAAGCACGTCCGATACCCCTTCCGCACGCCTGCGGACCTCGCGGCGTCGCTCCGCGACGTGTCGGCCGACACCTGCATCGTCTTCGGTCGCGAGCGCGTCGGTCTCACGAACGAGGAACTCGGACGGCTGGACGAGGTCTGCGCGATTCCGGCCAGCGCGGACTACCCCGTCCTCAACCTCGGGCAGGCCGCGACCGTCGTCATCTACGAGCTCCGCGAGCTGACCGTCTCCGAGACGCAGGTCCCCGACGGGATCGAGCGCGCCGACGAATCCGAACTCGAGGGCCTCCACGAGGAGTTCGCGCGCTACCTCCGGAACGTCAATCACCCCGACGAGAAGCAGGCGAAGGCCCGGCGACTCCTCCGGCGCGTGCTGGGGCGCGCGCACCCGACCGGACGCGAGGCCCGTACCCTGCGTGGCATCCTCCGGCGCGGGAACGGCCTGCTCGAGAACCCAGAGCGACTCGACCGGGACGGACCGGACTCCACCGGCGACGACGGCGGCGCGGATTCCACCGGCGACGACGACCGGGCGCTCTGACCACTCCCGACCTGGTGTCGGGTCTCACGAGCCGGTCTCGACGCGGAGGCTCACCGCCGGCAGGTCGAAGAACGCCGTCTCGTATCCCTCGTGACGGGCCACCTGCGGCGGCACCGTCACGCGGAGCCGCAGCCGGTCCCCGTCCCGGAGCGACGGCATCCCGGCGCCGTAGTGGTACCCGAGGTCGGGACCGAGCGTCCGTGTCAGGCTCCCGTCGAAGGTGGTCGCTCCGTCTCGCTGGACGGTCGCCGCCAGCCCCATCGACGGGACGACCAGCCGGTTGTGGACCGTCCGGGCCGACACCGCCAGGTACGGGTCGCCGGGGAGGTCGTCCCGCGAGACGGCGAGGACCGCCAGGTCGAGTCCTCCGGTCCGTGCGGTTCCGAGGTGCCGTCCCGGGAGGTCGGCCGGCGGCCTCCCCGTCGAGGGTGGAACCGTGTCCGGGACGGCGCGGGCGAGCGCCCCGGGGTCGCCCGCCCGCGAGACGCGCCGGCGCTCGATGCGCTCGCGCTCGCGGCGGCTGTAGTCGAACGCGACCGCCGCCGTCGCGGGAGCCGACAACCGCCCCTCCAACGCCCCGACCCGCCGGTTGCGGAGGCCGCCGACGCGGATACGGACCGTGTAGCGGCCGTCGCCCGCGAGCGAGAAGTTGCCGCCGTAGTGGAAACCCATCCGCTGGGCCAGCATCGGGTAGACGACCTCCTCGCTGACCAGGTCGCCGTCCCGGGTGAGCTCGGCGGTGACGCCGGCCTCCGGCAGCACGAGCCCCGACTCGCGCTCCCAGACGGTGACCATCAGGTGGACATCGTCGTCGGCCTCGACCCCGGTCAGCTGGCTCCGGGTGCCCGTGACGTTCCAGAACCGGCCCGGATGGGAGTACGTGACCGCCAGCCCGAACGGCCCCGCCGTCGTCGTATCGACCAGTTCCATCCCGGTCGCGAGCGTCGGCCGGTAGACGGTGTCGGGCCGGTAGTCGACGACCGGCGGCATCCGACCACCGGAGCGCCGCTGGAACGGCATCCCGCCGTAGACACAGCCCGAGATGGCGGCGCTCCCCGCGAGCGCACCCGCCCGGAGGAACGTGCGTCGTCGCATCGGCCTACTCGACGACGCGGAACCCGCCCTTCATCCCGAGCGAGAGGTGCGGCTCGCAGAAGTACTTGTAGTAGCCCGCCTGCTGGACGGTTCTCTCGTAGGTGTGGCCCGCCCGTTTCGAGTAGCTGCTCTCCCAGTTCCGGTCCTCGAAGTCGACGACGTGTTGGCCACCGTTCCCGGTCCACTCCCAGGTGATGGTCGTCCCCGGGGAGACGTCCATCTTGATCGGGTCGAAGTCGAAGCCGTCACCGGCGCCGACGGCGACGGTGACGGCGGCCTCGCCGGTCGCGTCGACCGGCTCGCCGGCGTCCTCCACGTCCGCGAAGTGGTCACCGTACCCCTCGCCGCCGGAGCCGCCACCGAGCCCCAGGCAGCCGGCCAGTCCGGCGAGCGTGCCGACACCGGCCGCTCGTGTGAGGAACCCACGTCGGTCCGTTCTCGTCGGTCGCTCCATATCCCCACCTCCCCCCTATCCGGGGATAAGCGTGACTCCTGTCTGGGTCGGACAGTTAAGTGGGCCGTCGCTCGACCCGGGAACCACGGTGGAACCGGCCGCCTCGGAGCAGCCCTTATCAACCCCCCATCTCGACAGGGAGTACCCTTAAGCGAACGTAGCGACCTTCCGCGTCCATGACGGACGAATCGAAGCCCGTGGCGGACGAACCGGGCGAACGGCCCGACTCGCCGGCCACGTCCGACGGGTCGGGGGGGTCCGGCGGTGGCCTCCCGCGCCGCGACGTGTTGAAGCTCGCGGGGTCGGCGACCGCCGCTGGCACCGTCGCCGCCGTCGGTGGAGCCGTCGCGGCCCCCACGCAGGAACGGGGCGACGTGCCCGCGAACCAGCCCGACCGCGGCGACCCCGCCGCGTACGAGGACTACACCGTCCGCCGGGTACCCGAGCAGTACGATACCATCCAGGCGGCCGTCAACGACGCCGAGGAGCGCGACCTCGTGCTCGTCGGCCCGGGCGTCTACAAGGAGGCCGTCACCATCCAGGACACGAACGGGCTCACCATCCGCGGGACCGACCGGAACGAGGTGGTCCTCGACGGCGAGTTCCAGCGCCGCAACGGCATCACCGCCATCGGGACGAACGGGAGCCTCGAGGACATCGTGCTGGAGAACATGACCGCCCGGAACTACCAGTACAACGGCTTCTACTGGACGGGGGTCGACGGCTGGCGGGGCTCGTACCTCACGGCGCACAACAACCGGATGTACGGCATCTACGCGTTCGACTCCGTGAACGGGAAGTTCGAGAAATCGTACGCCTCGGGCCACCGCGACAGCGGCTTCTACATCGGGCAGTGCTACCCGTGTCACGCCATCATCGACGACATCGTCTCGGAGGGGAACGCTGTCGGCTACTCGGGCACGAACGCCGGCGGCTACCTCACCATCAAGAACTCCGTCTGGCGCGAGAACATGTCCGGTATCCTGCCGAACTCGCTGGACAGCGAGGAACTCGCCCCGCAGGGCACCGCCCGCATCGAGAACAACGTCGTCGAGCGGAACAACAACGTCGGCGCGCCGGCCCGCAAACTGGCGTACCCGGCGTTCGGCACCGGCATCAACATCGCCGGCGGCGTCGACAACGAGGTGGTCGGCAACGTGGTCCGCGACCACGTCAACTTCGGGCTCATCGCCTCCATCAACATCTCGGAGAACCTCTACAAGCCCGCCGACAACGTCTTCCGCGAGAACACGGTCGAGCGCTCCGGCCGCGCGGACCTCGCGGTCGGGGCGCCCTCGGGCGGCGGCAACCGGTTCGAGGCCAACGAGTACGACTCCTCGCGCCCGGCGGGCCTGCAGGACGGCTTCGGCCTCCTCGGCAGCGACATCTGGCCGACGCTCGTGCTGGGCAAGCAGTTCCTCCAGGGTTTCGGCGAGCCGCCCCGCGGCGACTGGAAGGCGTACCCGCACCCCGACGACCAGCCGACCATGCCCGACGCCGAGTCCGCGCCGCCGCGCGAGGCCGTCGCGGAGAAGGCCGAGGTCCAGTACGGGCTCACGCCCGGTCGTGGTCCCGGCGCTGCCCAGGGGGGTGAGGAGCGACGCTCCGAGCCACGTCGGGGAGCGGCGCGGACCGACGGAGGTGACCGGTGATGGCGGGTTCCACCGCCACCGAGGGACTCGTCGAGAACCGCCACGACACCGCGACGAACGCGCTCATCGCCGGGTTCGCGGTCCTGTTCGGGCTGTACGGCTCGTGGATGTTCGCCGACTTCCTCCCCCGTGCCGTCGGGTTCGCGCTCCCGGCGCTCGTGGGGGCATTCGCCTGCTATCGGCGCGCCGACCGCGGCTCCGTGGCGGCCGCCGGCTGCTACGGCCTCGCCGTGCTCGTCGTCCTGACGCCGTTCGCACTGCAGCTCCCGTACGTACTCAACGGGGGGATGGTCTCGAACGGCGGCGCGCTCTCCTTCTTCCAGCCGATGGACCTCGTGTTCCTGCTCATCTTCCTCGTCATCGCGGCGGTGCCGGCGCTCGTCGGCTTCTACCTGAACAACCGTGGCAACGTCCGCGAGCGGGTCGGTGGTGCGGTCGGCAGGGTCGTCGGGCGGGTCAGGGGTTGACGCGGCTGGTCGTCGCTCGGTCTGTCACTCCGGCCGGCCGTAGCCAGCTAGCTCCGAGATGCTCTCGTCAGCGTCCGCGATGGCCTCGCGGACCGCCGCCACGCCCCCCTTCCCGACGCGGTCGGGGTTCGCCAGCACGCGGACCGTTTCCTCGCCGACCGGGACGAAGCCCGCGTCGAGACGGTCGGCCGTCGCGCGAAGCCCCAGTCCTGCGTCGGCCTTCCCCGCGAGCACTCGTCGCGCGGGGCTCTCGTGGGCCCGCGTCCCGGCGTCGAACCCGTCGATGGCGTCGACGAGGTCGTGGCGGTCGACGCCGCGCTCCTCGGCGAGGTCGGCCACGGCGTTGCCGAGCGTGGTGCGCAGTCCCGAGGCCGACGTGCGGTTGACGAACCGCAGGTCCCGGTCAACGAGGTCGCCCAGGTCCTCGACGTTCTCCGGGTTGTCGGCCGGGACGACCAGCCCCCACTCGCGGGTCCACGCGCCGAGTTCCTCGGCCTCGATACCGACCTCGCCGGGCGCGCTCGTGACGGCCACGTCGGGGACGCCGTCCCGCAGCCGGCGGAGTCCCTCGCGCGAGCCGACCCCGAGGTAACGGGGGCGCTGGGTGCGAGACACGTCGTCGAGCAGCTCGGACAGCAGCGGGTCGTCCTCACCGACCCCGAACAGGGTCGGCGGGCGCACGTCCGGCGAGAACAGCTGCACGTCGACCGACTCGCCCTCGTCGAGGTACTCCACGTCCGGGTCGACGGCGACGACGCCGTCCGCCTCGACGAGCGAGGTGGTCGCGCCGCTCCCCTTGTCCACCGGGTAGACGAGCGTCTCGCCATCGCCGTCGGTCACGAGGCCGGCGGGCATGTAGCGCAGTCGCCCCTCTCCGTAGCGTTCGGCGACAGCCATCTTCCCCTCGACGGTCGCCGTCTGTGCCTCCGGCAGCCCCGCCGCCTCGCGGATGGCGGGTGCGACGAAGGTGCGGAAGATGGTGAGCGCCGAGACGGGGTAGCCCGGCAGCCCGACGTACGCCGACCCGTCCATCCGGCCGATGAGCATCGGCTTCCCGGGCTTGACCGCGACGCCGTGGAGGAGGAGTTCGCCACGCTCCTCGACGACGCGGTAGATGACGTCGACCGCCGAGGCCGAGGTCGACCCCGAGGAGAGCACGAGGTCGCACTCCGCGGCGGCCTCCCGGAGGACCGACTCCATCGCGTCGTAGTCGTCGCCGGCGTGGGGGTAGAGCCGCGCCTCGCCGCCTGCGGCCTCGACAGCCGTCGCCGTCGTGTAGGAGTTCACGTCGTAGATCTGCCCGGCGTCGCTGTCCAGTTCGTCACCGGGACGGACGAGTTCCTCGCCCGTCGAGACGATGCCGACGGTCGGCCGCCCCCGGACAGGCACCTCGTCGACGCCGAGCGCCGCGAGGAGACCGATTTCCCGTGGTCCGAGTTCGGTACCTGGGCCGAGCGCGCGCTCACCCGCAGCCACGTCGGCGCCCGCGAACATCACGCGGTCGCCCGGGGCGACCGACGTGCGGACGAGCACGTCGTCGCCGTCCCTGTCCGTTCGTTCGACCATCACCACCGCGTCGGTGTCCTCGGGGACGACGGCGCCGGTGGATATCTCGGCACACGAACCCTCCGGCACCGCGACATCCGGCGCCTCGCCCGCGTGGACCTCCCCGACGAGTTCGAGACGGGCGGGGTCGGCCTCGTCCGCGCCGAAGGTGTCGCTCGCGTGGACGGCGTAGCCGTCGACCGACGCCCGGTCGAAGCCGGGCACGTCGATGGCGGCGTCGATGCGCTCTGCGAGGACGCGGCCGCGCGCCTCGCGCAACGGGACCGTCTCGGGGTCGGGCGTGAGGTCCAGGGAGGCGATGGCGTCGTGCGCCTCGTCGGGCGACGCGAGGTCCCTGAACTCCTTCCGCTCGCTCATGGGTCGGGGTTGGGCGGGGCCCGTAATGAAGGGCTGGCAGGGAGGTGACGGGTCGCGAACGCCGCTCCTGTCACACAACTACTTGTATCCGTACCGATACGGTACAGCGTATGCGCGTAGGACGGGGCCAGTCGGAGTCGCTCGGGGTGCTCCTCCTGGTCGGGCTCACGCTGCTGCTGGGGGTGACTCTGTTCCTGACGTTCGGAACCGTCGGGGACTCGCTCGACAACTCCCCACCCAGCGCCGCCTTCGAGACCGAAGTCGAAGGGGGAACGATCACCTTCGCCCACACCTCCGGACCAACGGTCGAGGCGGCCGATCTGACGGCGGTCCTCCGGCAGGGCGACACCGAGCGGCGCGTTGCCCTCTCGACGGTGGCGAGCGGGGCGCTCGGTGCCGGCGATGTCGTCAGTTTCCCGCACGGCCTCGGCGACGGTGAGGTGACCATCAGGCTGGTCCATGAGCCGACGAACGGCGTGCTCGTGCGGGTCAAGCGGACCATCGAGAACGCCTTCGCCGTCTCGCTCTCGGTGAGCGAGAGCGGCGGCACCTACAGCTTCATGCCGACCGTCAGCGGTGGAACGCCCGGGGCCCCAGCGGTGTCGCTGTCGTCCAGCAGCGTCTCGGCGTTCGACGTGAACCAGGACAACCCCGGGACCGGAAGCGTGACGTTCACCGACGGCGGGAACGGCATCCGTCTCCAGGGCAACCGGTGGCAGCAGCGCCCGTACGACTACTACGTGACCGGTGACACCGTGGTCGAGTTCGAGTTCCGGTCGGACGACCAGGGAGAGATCAACGGCCTCGCGCTCGAGAACGACAACACACAGTCGACCAGCAGGGGGATCCGGGCCTGGGGTACACAGGGCTGGGGAACCGGTGTCCAGGACGTGGATGGTCAGTCGTACAGTTCCGGCGACGGCTGGCGGACCTATCGGATCCAGGCATCGCAACTCGGCGCGTTCTCCGCCGGGAGCAGTAAACGCATCAACCGGCTCGTCTTCATCGCTGACGAGGATGATGGCGACCAGGACACCGACACGCAGATCCGCAACGTCCGCCTCTACGAGTCCGGCGAGGACTACCAGTACCGCTGGGAGGTCAACGGCAACCTCGTCTCGAACGAGCCGACGCTGTCGCGCTCGCTCTCCAGCGGTGATACGGTGACGCTCACCGTCGCGGACGGGAACGGCCGAACCGCGACCGCGAGCTACACGGTCTCCTGAGGAGCCAGAGCTCCGCCCAGGCGGAACATTACAGACACATCTCGCTGAAGTGGTGGACGGGCTGGACAATTCGGTTATACTGCTCGTCCGCGGATTCAGGCCTCGACGGCCAGCCCGGACTCGCGCAGCGCCTCGTCGGGGTCGGCGTCCTCGTGGACGACCAGGCTGACCGCGCGCGTCATCGCCTCGGGGTCGTCGTGCTGGAAGATGGTCCGGCCCATCGAGACGCCCGCCGCGCCGCCGTCCATCGCGCCGCGGACGGCGGCGAGCGTCTCTCGGTCCGTGTCCGGTTCGCCGCCCGCGATGACGACGGGCAGCCGCGTCGACTCGCAGACGTGCTCGTAGCTCTCCGCGTCCCCGGAGTACGCCGTCTTCACCACGTCCGCGCCGAGTT
This sequence comes from Haloglomus litoreum, assembly GCF_029338515.1. Classification (GTDB taxonomy): domain Archaea; phylum Halobacteriota; class Halobacteria; order Halobacteriales; family Haloarculaceae; genus Haloglomus; species Haloglomus litoreum. The sequence continues at coordinate 1,131,240 of NZ_CP119988.1, forward strand.
CCTCGCCCAGCCGGACCGCGTGGCCCAGCGCCTCGGGGTCGTGCTCATCCACGCCCGGGCCACGGGCGTACGTCATCGCGAGGACGGGCAGGCCGTAGTCGGCGGCCGTCGTCGTCAGCTCGGCGAGCTCCTCGATCTGGTGGGGCTCGTGGTCCGAGCCGACGTTGATGTGGAAGGAGACCGCGTCCGCGCCCGCCCGGATGGCGTCCTTCACGCTGCCCGTGGTGCGCTTGTCGTTCGTGTCCGGCCCGACGACGGTCGAGCCGTTGAGGTGGACGATGTAGCCCGCGCCGTTCTTGTGGGGGTGGACCCGCGGGGCGATGCCCTTCTGCGTGAGCACCGAGTCGGCGCCACCCCGCGTGATGGCGTCGATGGTCGATTCGATGTCCTTCAGCCCTGTCACTGCGCCCAGTGTGATGCCATGGTCCATCGGCACCACGACGTACCGCCCGTCCGTCCCGATACGGTCCAGACGGGCCGCCTTCCCTGCATCCATGTTACCCGTAGGTGTGGCAGGTACGGACAAGGGCGTTCCGGTCGGGGCCGACGTTGCACGATAACTGACCCGCCGTCGCCGGAGAGAGATTACACGGAGTAGACAGTGTAGTCGACACCGATACCCTCTCGAAAGCCCCCGGCCGCTGAGGGTTCCGCGGCTCGCTACGCGCGCTCGCTTCGCTCGCGTGCTTGCTTCGCCGGGGAACCGCTCAGCGACCGGCCCCTTTCAGTCCCACCCTGTTGCTGGTTCCACCGAGTGACGCACGCCGAAACCCAGGTGTGTACGTCCTGATTCCCGAGGCTACCGGTTCCGGTCGATCCACTCACAGAACGCGTCGAAATCGTTCGCCCCTGCGTCGTCGGCGATGTCGCGGAGCGTCCCGGGTCGGAGTTCGTCGTGCAGCGGAACGGTCACCCGGCGCGTGTCCTCGGGATTCGTCGGATGCTCGTAGACCAGCTGTGCGTGGTCACCAGCGGTCCGAACGTGGACGAAGTTGCCGACGTTGACCAGCACCTTCACCACGTCGTATCCGGAGAACGTCGACCGCGACACGCGTCACTCCAGCACGTCCGGGAGTTCGCCGCCGGACTCGTTCTGGGCGGGGTCGATGCCCAGTTCGCGTAACTCCTCGTCGGTCGGTTCGTGGCCGATCTCACCGGCAGCGAGGGCGACGGCCTCGTCGAGGTTGTCGAGTGCCTCCGCCCGCGTCTCGCCCTGTGAGGTCACCTCCGCGTCGAGGTCCCGGGCCGTCCACCAGCCCTCCTCGTCCTGCGTGAGCCGGATCTGCCGGCCAGTGCTCATGGCTCGTGGTTGGTCGTCATCCCGGAAAACGCTTCGGACGGAACCAGGCCGTTCAGTCCGCCTGCGACGCTTCCGTCCCGGCGCCCGCCAGCGCACCCTCCTTCAGTTCCCGGCCGAGTTCCTCCAGTCGGTCGGCGGTCTCCGCGACCGGCCGGTCCGCCTCGTGGCCCTCGGCGACGATGTCGACGAGCGCGCTCCCGACGATGACGCCGTCGGCGCCCGCCGCGATGACGTCGCGCGCCTGCTCGAACGAGGAGATGCCGAAGCCCACGGCGCGTGGGAGGTCGGTGCCCGTCTCCGCGACGCGCGCGAGCGACTCGGCCGTGCGGTCGGAGACGCTCTGGCGGGCACCCGTCACGCCCAGTCGCGCCTGGATGTAGAGGTAGCCCGAGGCGAGGTCCACGAGTCGCTGGAGCCGCTCCTCGCCCGTCGTCGGCGCCACGATGGAGACGAGATCGCGCCCGTGCTCGTCGCAGGCCTCGCGCAGCGGGCCGGCCTCCTCGGCCGGCAGGTCGGGCACGACGAAGCCGTCGATGCCCTCTGCGGCGGCGCGCTCGACGAACGGTTCGGGCCCCTCGGCCTCGCCGTAGCGGTAGATGAGGTTGTAGTAGGTCATGCAGACCAGCGGCACGTCCACGTCGAGGTCCGAGACGAACTCGAAGTAGCGCTCGACGGTCATCCCGCCCTCCAGCGACCGGACGACGGCCTGCTGGATGGTCGGCCCCTCGGCGATGGGCTCGGAGAACGGCAGCCCCAGTTCGATGCAGTCCGCGCCGGCGCGGGCGAGCGCCTCGACGTACTCGAGGGAGGCCTCGTAGTTCGGGTCGCCCGCGGCGAGGTAGGGGACGAAGGCGGGTTCGCCGTCGAAGGCCTCGGGGATGCGGCTCTGCCCCGCGCCGCCCATCGGCTCGTCGCTCATCGCAGGCCCCCGTGCTCGTCGAACACGTCCATCTCCGGGGCGTTCGGGAGGTCGCGCTTCGCGGTCTCCTCGATGGCCGACTCGAGGTCCTTGTCCCCGCGCCCGGAGACGTTGACGACGACGTACTCCCCGAGTTCCGTGGGGTCGTCGTGTTCCTCGAGATAGGCCAGCGCGTGGGCGGTCTCCAGGGCCGGGATGATGCCCTCGTCCTGTGAGAGCCGGTGGAACGCCTCCAGCGCCGCGTCGTCGTCGACGTTCACGGCCTCGACGCGCCCCTCGTCGACGAGGTTCGCGAGTTCGGGCCCGACACCGGCGTAGTCCAGCCCCGAGGAGACGGAGTGGGACTCCATGATCTGCCCGTCGCCGTCCTGCAGGACCTTCGTCCGGGCGCCGTGGAGCACCCCCTCGGTGCCGGTCGAGAGCGACGCCGAGTTGGGTGCGACGCCGCGTGCCTCGTCGACTGCCAGCGAGGAGCCGCCCGCCTCGACGGCGTACAGGTCGACGTCGTCCTCGGCGCCGGGCTCGTTGTTCGCCGGGTCGGTGCCGGGCAGTCCCCCGGGGTCGACGAACTCCGAGAAGATGCCCATCGTGTTCGAGCCGCCGCCCGCACAGGCGACGACGGCGTCCGGGAGCTGCCCGAACGCCTCGACGGACTGGCGCTTCGTCTCTGCACTGATGGGCCGGTGGAAGTCACGGACCATCGACGGGAACGGGTGTGGGCCGACGACACTCCCGATGACGTAGTGGGTCGTCTCCACCGTCGTCGCCCAGTCGCGCATCGTCTCGTTGATGGCCTCCTTCAGCGTCCCGCGGCCGATGTCCACGGGATTGACCTCGGCGCCGTTGATGCGCATCCGGAAGACGTTGGGTCGCTGCCGGTTGATGTCGCGCCGGCCCATGTAGATCTCGCAGGGCATATCCAGGTGTGCGGCCGCCATCGCCGTCGCGGTCCCGTGCTGTCCCGCGCCCGTTTCGGCGACGATGCGCTCCTTGCCCATGTACTTCGCCAGCAGACACTGCCCGAGCGCGTTGTTGAGCTTGTGTGCGCCGCCGTGGAGCAGGTCCTCGCGCTTTAAGTACACCTCGACGCCGTAGCGCTCGCTCAACTGGTCGGCCCGGCCCAGCGGGGTGGGTCGACCCCCGAAGTCCCGCAGGCGCTCGCGGAACTCGTCCATGAAGCCGTCCTCGTTCTCGAGGACGTAGCGCTCGTAGGCGTCGGTCAGTTCCTCGATGGCCGGCATCAGTGCCTCCGGGACGTACTGGCCGCCGTAGCGCCCGAACTTCCCGTCGCCGCCGCGTCGTTGTTGCTCGCTCATGATGGATCGGCACCCTCGGCGGGTGTCGTCAGTCGTGCCGTGTTCGCGCGGACGTCGCCGTCCATGATGGCCGAGCCGACCAGCAGCCCGTCGGCGCCGGCCGCCCGCATCCGCGCGGCGTCCTCGACGGTACCGATGCCGCTCTCCGCAATCAGGGTGACGTTTGCCCGCTCGCTCGCCGGCAGCGCGTCCGCGACGCCCTCGAAGGTGGAGAGGTCCACCTCCAGCGCGGCGAGGTCGCGGTTGTTCACGCCGACGATGTCCGCGCCGGCCGCGAGCGCCCGCTCCAGTTCCTCGGTATCGTGGACCTCGACGAGCACCTGGAAGCCGCGCTCGCGGGCCGCTTCCAGCATCGGTTCGAGGTCGTCACCGAGGAAGCGCGCGATGAGCAACACGACGTCCGACTCGACCGCATCGAGCTGGGCCTCGTGCAGCAGGAAGTCCTTCCGGAGGACGGGCACGTCCACGGCCGCGCGGATCCGTTCGAGCGACTCGGTCGACCCGCCGAAGTGCTCGGGCTCGGTGAGGACCGACAGCGCCGCCGCCCCCCCTTCGACCATCGCCTCGGCCAGCGCCACGGGGTCCTCGCGGCGCTCGCCCTCGGTGGTGGGGGAGGTCGGTTTCACCTCCGCGATGACCGGCACGCGCCCGTCTGCCTCGGCGGCGGCGAACGCGTCCGGGAGCGAGCGTGGTTCGACCGACACCCGCTCGTCGCTCCCCCCGCGCTCGCGGGCCGCCGCCAGGATGGAGCGCACGGCCGGGGCCAGCTCCTCGGTGGTATCCATTACTGTACACTGACGGACTCATCTGTGCATAAGGCTTGCGGGACGCGGTCGCCGTCGGCCCGCCGCCTGTCGGTCCGTCGCGGCGTCCGCCGGCCCACGTATATACGTCCCCACATAGACGGCGACAGTCGTTAGCCGTCGTTCTCCCATGTCAGTGGTACGAGCGACCCGTCGGCCGCCGGTGGTGAGCGTCGGCGTACGCGAGCCCTGGCACGAGCGGCGTGCGCGCCGATGGTGGGACGGTCGACGGGCCGGACGAACAATGCTAGGACGACCAGCCAACGACGGGGACACGGACGGGGCGACCGAACAGCACGACGACAGAACGGACGAACGGCGCGGCCCTCCGCCGGAGCGGATGCGGACCGAGCACGCCACCGGGGACGGGACGGACAGCCGCCGGGCACACCCCTCGCGCCGGAGCCAGAGCCGACGCGGGTTCCTCGGCGGCCTGGCGGGCATGGGAATCGGTGTAGGGACGGTGACGCCCGGGCCCGTCCTCCAGCAGGTCGAGGACCTGCTGACGCAGGTCGAGGAGGAGGACCTGCCGGACGGCACTACGGACGCGCCGCACGACCCGCACACGGTGGCGACGTTCGACGCCATCATCGACGCGGTTGTGCCGAACACGCAGGACGACCCCGTCACCGGGGACAAGGTCGGCGAGCCGCTCGACGACATCCACCAGTACGGTGGGCTCGACGCCGACATGACCGGGATGTGCATCGACATCCTCAACGACTTCATGTCGCCGGAGGTGTCCCTCCCGAAGGTGGCCAACACGGGCGAGACGGCGCCGCTCTCGCAGGCGCTGGCGGCCATCCTGGACGTGGCGGCGAGCGAACTCGTCGCCCGCGGCGGGAACGAGGACACGCCGGAACCAGGCCGGTTCGGCCCTGCCGGCGGGCCCTTCGCCAGCCTCTCCCGGAAGGACCGCTTCCGGGCGCTGTACGACGTCGAGAACCGGGCCAACCAGCTCGGGGACGGCGAAGCACAGGTCAGCGAGACCGTCGGCATCGAGAACGGGCGGTACAGCCGGACCGGGAGCTTCGTGGTCGCGCTGGCGGTCGTGTTCCCGCCCATCGTCTACTACAGCGATATGAACGCCTACGACGACTTCATCGACACCGCGCCCAGCGAGCGCGACTTCGACCCCGCCGAGCACACCAGCGCGCCCGAGGGGGCCGACACGTTGTTCGGCTGGGCACAGACCGGCTACCCCGGTATCACGGAGGGGCACGACGCGCTGCTGGGGTACGAACTGGACGAGTCGTTCGAGGCGACCGGCTACGGCAAGCAACGGTCCCGGGGCCCGGGGCCCCGGAACGACTCGGGGGACGATGGGCCGGACACGGCGTCCGACGACGCGGACGGCAGTGAGGGACCGTGGGGCGGCCTGCTTCCCGAGACTCCTGCGGACCAGTTCACGGGGGGTGGATTCTGATGAGCACGGACATCAGCAGCGACTTCGACGTCATCGTGGTGGGTGCCGGCGGCGACGGTCCCGCCTGCGCACAGCGACTGGGCGAGCGCGGCCTCGACGTGCTGGTGCTCGAGGCCGGCCCCTGGTACGGCAACGAGAAGTGGGAGCGACCTACGGAGAGCGGGGGGACGGCGAAGGTCTCCTCGGACCCGGAGGACCTCTCTGGCGAGCTGCTCGACGAGCAGTTCACCACCCGGGAGGCGGAGATGCTGGAGAAGCTCGTCTGGGGGCCGGCCGACATCGAGCGGCCGCTCTGGTACCGCGAGCAGCCCGAGGACGGCCTCATCCTGCAGGTCGCCGGCGTCGGCGGCACGACCCTGCACTACACGGGCTGTCATCCCCGGGCGTACCCCGCGGCATTCGACGAGAACAGCGTCGCTGCGGGCGGCGAGGGCTGGCTCATCGACTACGAGGACCTCGCCGCCGACGGACCCGTGGGCTCGGACAAATCGTACTACCGGACCGTCGAGGACCAGCTCGACGTCTCGCCCGCCCCGACGACGCCGAAGGAGGAGGTGTACTACCAGGGCGCCTCGAACATGGGCTTCGACCTGCTGGAGGGCCGCGACGTGGAGGGCGAGGGCTACCGGCCACAGCCCAACGCCATCACGCGGCCCGACCAGCAACTCCGGGCCAACGAGGGCCGGAACACGGACGACTACAGCGCCGACAGCGTCGATGGCCACACGCTGGTCGGGACCGAGATCCCCGGCAACCCACACCCGCGCGGCGCGGACTACGCGGAGAAGGCCAAGAAGTCAAGCGCCATCGGCTTCGTCCCCGAGGCACTCGAGACGGGAAACGTCACCATCCGACCGAACGCCTTCGTGACGGAGGTGCTCCCGGAGGGCGGCCCCGGCAGCATCGAGGCACGTGGGGTCCGCTTCCGGGACACGTGGAGCGGCGACTCGCGCATCGTCGAGGCCGACGCCGTCGTCCTCGCCGCGGGCGCCATCGAGACGCCCCGGCTGTGGCTGAACTCCCCCCTCCCGCGCAGCGAGTGGGTCGGTCGCGGCCTGACCATCCACTTCGGCGAGGTCATCGTCGGCCAGTTCAGCAGGGAGGCGCTGAAGGGAGCCATCGGGCAGGAACAACTCGACCCCTGGGCGGGCGAGCAGATCGCCGCACGCTTCGACTGGCCGGGCTACGGCGGCGTCCAGACGTTCGGTGGCGCCCCCGGTACGACCGCGCTCTCGTCGGTCGCGGGCTCGGCGCAGACGTTCACCAGCGACGTCCTCGAGGATGTGGGCATCGAGGCCGACCCGGACGAGCCGTGGGACACCCGCGGACGCATCGCCGGCGAGGAGCTGAAGCGGTTCATGGGCGGCTACGACCGGATGCTCTCGCTCCAGATCATGACCGACGACGAGCCCCAGAAGCGCAACCGCGTGGAACTGGGTGGGTACGTCGACGAACACGGGGCCGTCCCGAAGGTCACCTACACCCCGAGCGAGGACGACATCCGCAAGCGGGACGAGCTGTCGCGCCGCTGCGCGAACATCCTCCGCAGCGCCGTCCCGGATGGGCTGGCCCCCGACGAGCACGTCCACGTCCACCGGCTCGACGCCGGCCCCAGCGCCATCCACATCCACTCCACGATGCGGATGGGGTTCGTCGCCGACGAGAACTGCGAGGCCTACGACGTGGACCGGCTGTTCATCGCCGACCACTCCGTCCTGCCCAACGGGCTGGGCGGCCCGAACCCGACGAACACGGGCCAGGCGCTCGCGATGCGGACGGGTGACCGCATCGCGGACCTCTACTTCGACGCCTGAAGCCCTGCGACGTGTCTCTCCGTCACCCGGGCGACCGATCCCCGTTGCGACCGCTTGCTCATCGCTTCATTACTTCCCAATCTCGAAATTTCGTTCAAAATGTCGAATTTATCGTGGGAATCGGGTATAGAGGAATCTAATCGGCATGGGGAACTGTGAGTTCCGGTGCTGCCGCGGGTGTGTGCCGCGGCGGCGGCGCGTGTGCAGCGGGGACCCGAGGTGGGGGACCAGTCGGGCGTGTGTGTTGGCGGTGGGGCTCCTGTGTTGGGGTAGGGAGACTACGAGGCGTCTGTCACGCGGGTTCCACGCGCCAGGTGGTCGCGCTCGTGTACGACCACTTCTCGATCTCGAGGTCCGTCGCGGAGTCGCGGAGTTGCACCATCAGCGCGCCGATCTCCTTCGCGGAGAGGCCGACCTCGTCCGCGATGAACTTGCTCTTGAAGTAGAGCTCGCCGTCCTGGGCGCGCTCGCTGAGGTACGCCTGGAGGCGCTCGTACTTGCTCTCGGTCTCCGCGTCGTCGGAGGGGGACTGCGTGGTTGCGCTCATCTCTGACACCTCATCCCCGCCTTGCGACCACACCTCCATATAAAGGCGAGTCGCTTGCCGTTGCTTCGGCTCGTTTCGCCCCCCGAATTCCGAAAAGAGTTCGTTTTACCATCTTTTCAGATCGGACGAGACCTTTTATCGACGCCTCTGAACGCTTCATATCCGAAAAAGTGTGTAGATCAGTTATGTTCTCTCGTGCGTATGAATTCTGGTGAAAATGGCTGGAATTTATGCCCGACAGGCGGGCCGCGCGCGCCGGGACGGTGCTCTATATGACAACGTTTCGCACGGTTCGGCGGGGCTGCTCACTCCCGTTCGTGGACCCAGAACGTCTCCGTCTCGGTGACCTCCTTCTTGAAGATCGGGACCTCCTCTTTCAGGCGGTCGATGCCGTCCTCGACGGTCCGGAACGCCTCCTCGCGGTGGCCGGCGAGGACGACCACGAAGACGATGTCCTCGCCGTCCGGGATGACGCCGGTCCGGTGGTGGAGGCGGACCTCGAACACGCCCTCGCGCTCGGCGAGTTCGGCCTCGAGGCCGCGCATCCGCTTCTCGGCGACCGACTCGTACTTCTCGAACTCCAGGTACTGGGTCCGGTCGTCGTCCGGGTCGTCGCGTGCCCGGACGCGGCCGGTGAAGGTGGCGATGGCGCCCGACCGGTCGGCGTCGGGGGCGCGCTTCACCTCGGCGACGAGCGATTCCAGCGTCTCGAACGGTTCCGTGTCCTCGATGGCGGCCACGAGGTCCGCGGTCGGGCCGTCCGGCTCGGCCACCCGGGCGATGACCTCGCCGGGTGGCTCGTCGTCGCCGACGACGACCGTCGGGAGGTCGGCCTCCGGGAAGCCGACGGCGAGCGCGTGGTCGTGGTCGGGGGCGAGGCGCTCGATGGCGTCCCGCAGGGACGGGGCGGGTCCTGTCGCCTCCCACGTCTCGGCGCCGAGGCGGTAGGTGGTGTCGGCGCCCTCCGCGCGGGTCATGGCTCCCCCGTCCTCGACGACCTGCCGGACGACACCGACCCGACCCTCAAGCGCGTCGGCCAGCCGGCCGGCCAGCCGGTCCGCGCCGGGCCCACAGATGGCAACTGCCTGCATACTCGATGCCAGGGCGGCTGCGGGCTTGTATCCACGGGATAATCGGACGTTAAGCGGAAGGTTAACCGACCGGCCGGGGGTAGGCCGGGATATGAAGGTAGTCGTCTCCGTCGGGGGGAGCGTCCTCGCGCCGGACCTGGCCGCCGACCGGGTCGCCGCGTACGGCGACGTGCTGGGGGCCCTCGCCGCGGAGCACGAGGTGGCCGCGGTCGTCGGTGGCGGGCGCGTCGCGCGCGAGTACATCGACGCGGCCCGTCAGCTCGGTGGCAACGAGATCGAACTGGACCAGCTCGGCATCGGCGTCACGCGGCTGAACGCCCGCCTCCTCGGTGCCGCGATGGAGGGGCCCGTCAAGCCGCCCGAGGAGTACGACGCGGCCGCGGAGTCGCTCCGCCGCGATGGGCTCGTCGTGATGGGCGGTGTCGTTCCCGGCCAGACCACCGACGCCGTCGCCGCGGCCCTCGCCGAGTACGTCGAGGCGGACCTGCTGGTCTACGCCACGTCGGTCCCGGGCGTGTTCGACGCCGACCCCAACGAGGACCCCGACGCCGAGCGCTACGACCGCTTGCCTGCGGCGGACCTCGTGGAACTCGTCGCCTCGGGCGGCTCGCTGGGCTCGGCGGGCTCGAACGCACCCATCGACCTGCTCGCCGCGAAGCTGGTCCAGCGCTCCGGAACCCGGACGCTCGTCCTCGACGGCGAGGACCCCGAACGGGTCCGCCAGGCCGTCGCCGAGGGCGAGTTCGACGGCACGGAGATCGTCCCGGACGCGGAGGTGGAGTCGTGAGCGACGAGGGCGACGACGCGGTCGACGCCCCAACCGGCACCGTGGACGTCCCGCTCGACGCGGAGTCGTTCGAGGCGCGCTCGCCCCACACGCTGGCCGAGAGCGACCGTCAGCACGCCTTCTGGGCCGACGCGGTCGCGGATGCCGTCGAGGCACGGGTCGAGGCGGCGATCGAGGCGGGCGAGCGCGACCCGGACGCCCCCATCGTGGTGAAGGGCGGCATCTCGCCGTCAGGAGTGCCCCACCTCGGCAACATGAACGAGGTGATGCGGGGGTACTTCGTCGCCGAGGTGCTCCGCGAGCGCGGCCACGAGGTCCGGCAGGTGTTCACCACGGACGACCGTGACCCGCTGCGGAAGGTGCCCCGGAAGCTGGCCGACCTCGACGGGAACGTCGTCGGCCTCGGCGAGGTCGAGGACGCGGGCGCGCTGGGCCGGAATCTCGGCAAGCCCTACACCGCGATTCCGGACCCGTTCGGCTGCTGTGACTCCTACGGCGACCACTTCTCGGAGCTCATCCGGCGGTCGGCCGAGCAGCTGGGCGTCGACATCGAGATCGTCTCGAACACCGAGCTGTACGAGGCCGGCGACCTGGAGGCCGCCACGCGCGAGGTGCTCGCGAACGCGGATGCCGCCCGCGAGGTGCTGGCCAACTACCAGAACAAGGTCGACGCCGACTACGTCCCGTTCAACCCCATCTGCGCCGAGTGCGGGAAGGTGACCGAGACCGTCACGAGCATCGACCTCGACGCGGGCACGGTCGACTACCGCTGTACGGACATGGAGGCCGGCGACAACACCATCGAGGGCTGTGGCCACGAGGGGATCGCCACGTTCCGCGAGGGCAAGCTCCCCTGGCGGTTCGAGTGGCCGGCCCAGTGGCGCGTCCTCGGGGTGGACTTCGAGCCGTTCGGCAAGGACCACGCCGAGGGGTCCTGGCCCTCCGGCGACCACATCGCCCGCGCGGTCTTCGGCGATCAGCCGCCCGTGCCGATGGTGTACGAGTGGTTCACGCTCAACGGGGAGCCGTTCTCCTCCTCGGCCGGGAACGTCGTCCTCGCGGGCGAGGTACTGGACCTGCTGGAGCTGGAGGTGGTCCACTTCTTCTTCGCGAAGGACCCCAAGCGCGCCCGGGACTTCGACATCCACGCGCTGGACCAGCTCGTCGACGAGTTCGACCGCTTCGAGCGCGTCCACTTCGGCGAGGTCGAGGCCCCCGAGACCGAGCGCGAGCGCGCCGAGCGCGTCTACCCGTTCGTCGTCGACGAGGTCCGGCCCGACCGGGTGCGCATCGCCTACACGTTCGCCGCGGTACTGGGGATGACCGACGACGCCGAGTTGCGCGAGACGATGGCCCGGCGCTCGGGTCACATCCCCGACGACGCGCCCGCATGGGCCACCGACGACGCGCTCGACCGCGTCCCGCTCGCCCGGAACTGGGCGGTGCGGACGGACAACGAGTACAACTACCGGCTCGCCGAGGACCTGCCCGACGTCGAGTTCGACGCGAACACGGAGGCGGCACTCTCGGAGCTGGCCGAGTTCATCGAGGCCGAGGAGCCCGACGGCGAGGCCCTGCAGGAGGCCGTCTACGAGACCGCACGCGGGAACGACGTGGACGTGGGCGACTTCTTCACCGCGGGCTATCGGCTGTTCCTCGACGAGGACCAGGGCCCGCGGCTGGGGCCGTTCCTCGCGGCGCTGGACCGCCAGTTCGTGGTGCGACGGTTGCGGCTGGAGGGCTGAGCCCGAAGCCCTCCGTCAGCGCGTCTCGTCCCCCATCCCGGTGTAGAGTTCGCCGTCCATCGCCACCCAGCCGCTCTGGCTGCCGGCCATCCGCAGGGTCGCCTCCTGGACGAACTCGTTGAAGCCGTTGCTGAGGCCGAACCCCCACTCGTTCAGGCCACGGAGCTCCACCGTGAGGTGGGCGACGTTGGCGTCGGTCGTCTCGTAGGCGACGTAGCCGGGCGTCTCGAACGTCGTGCAGGCGGCGTTCTCGTCGTCGGGCCAGTACGGCTCGCAGGCGTCGGCCGTCAGGTTCTCGACCGGTCGGAGGACGGCGGCGCCGGCGACGGGGTCGACCACGTCGACGCGGTCCTCGACCGGGACGTAGACCGAGAACCGGTAGTAGGTCGGCTCGGCGTACGCCCGCTTGTTGCTCATGTCGGCCGGGAGTTCGTCCTCGGGGACCTTCTCCCAGCCGAGGTGCGTACCGTTGTCGGCGAACTCGTGGACGAGGTAGTAGAGCTCACCCTCGACGCGGTCGGCCGTCAGCGCCAGCATCGGGCCCTCGGGTGTCTCGACGAGTTCGACCCGCCAGTCGGCCGCGCCGTCCTCGGTCTCCACCGTGACGTTGGCCGCGTCGATGAGGGCCGTCCCGTTCGCGACGGGAACCGGGAGGTAGAGCGTGACGTTGGTCAGTGTCTCGTTCGTCGCGAGCGTCCCGTCGTACTGGTAGTAACTGTTGTAGCTGCCGGCGATGCCGAATCCACCGAGGGCACCGAGGAGGAACAGGAAGCCACCGGCGACGACCGCGAGGGCGACCACGACGGTCGCCGCGGCGATGCCGACGGCGCGGAGGTTCATCTATATCACCACCGGATAGTGGCGCTATTCGGAGATATACCAACGACCCGATTCCCGATTCCGGAGAAGGGGGCCGCGGCTACGCGTAGTACTCCCAGTCCTCGACGGGGACCGTCGCGCCCTCCGCGTACCCCTCCGTCTCCTCGGGGACGACGACCCACCCGTCGGCCAGCGCCACGGAGGACAGGACGCCGGACCCGGAGGCGCGCGTCGGCGTCGCCTCCAGTCCGGCCTCCCCTTCGCCCGACTCCGCCACCGTGACCCGCGCGAACGTCTTGACGCCCGGTTCGCTGGGAAGCTTCCGTGTCAGCGTCGCCGTCCGCGTCGGATGCTCGCGGAGCGGCATCTGGCCAGCCCACTTGATGGCCGGCCGGAGGAACTGGACGGCGTTGACGATACAGGCGACCGGATACCCGGGGAGCATCAGGACCGGCGTGTCCCGGACCACACCGAAGCCGAACGGGTGGCCCGGCTTCAGGGCGACCCCGTGGACCAGCACCTCGCCGAGGCGGTCGACGACCTCCGGGATGAGGTCCCGCTCCCCGACCGAGGAGCCGCCCGTCGTGACGATGAGGTCCTTCGTGAGGTCGCGCTCGATGGCCGCACGCAGCGCCTCGGGGTCGTCGGTGACGGTGTTGCGGTAGGTCGCCGCGCCGCCCCAGCGCTCGACGTACCGGGAGACCGTGAGGCCGTTCGTCTCGACCACCTCGCCCGGACCGGGGTCGCGTTCGACGACCTCCTCGCCGGTCGGGATGACACCGACCATGGGCCGGTCGTGGACCCGCACGCGTCGGACGCCACAGGATTTGAGCAGGCCCAGGTCCGACGGCCGGAGCTGGTGGCCGGGGTCGTAGAGTCGCTGTCCCTCCTCGACGTCCTCGCCGGGGGGTGCGACGTTCTCGCCCTCGGCCACGGCGTCGAACACCTCCACCTCCCCGGCGAACAGGTCGGTCTGTTCGACCATCACGACGGCATCGGCGCCATCGGGCAGCGCACTCCCGGTGTGGACGCGGGTTGCCTCACCCGGGCCGACGCTGGCGTCCTCGGGGTCGGTCCCCTCGTCGTCGCCCACCTCGCGCAGGACCTCCGGCGCGCGGTCGCTGGCGCCGAACGTGTCCGCGGCCCGGACGGCGAACCCGTCCATCGCGGCGCGGTGGTAGTCCGGGACCGCGTGCCGGGCGTCGACCGGCTCGGCCAGCGCCCGCCCCTCGGCGGCCGACAGGGGGACCGTGTCCGTCCGGTCGACGGGTGTCACGGCCTCGCGGAGCCGTTCGCGGGCGGGGGCCACCCGGGTCACCTCCTTGAACCCGTGGTCGTGCAGGTCGCTCATATCGGAGTCGAGGGGCGGGTGGCGCAAAAACGGGCGGGTCGAGCGGCTCCCGGCCAGGAAGATACTTACCGCCGAGGGACACCCCTTCTGACATGAACCGGCGGCAGGCCCTCCGTCAGTTCCACCGGTCGCGGACGACCGACGAGCGGTGGCTCCCGGGCGAGTCGGGGAGCGAGGGGGTCGGCCGACGGACGTGGCTGAAACGTCTGGGCGCGGCCGTCGTGGGGGTCGGGGCCGCGAAGGCCCTCGACAACGTCGTCGTCGGCTACGGTGTCGTCACGGGGACGAACCTCACCGAGCAGTCGATGGCGTCGCTCGTCTCGGCGCCCTTCGCCTGGAACGACCGGTGGGTCGAGGTTCCGGGCGGTCGCATCGAACTGTCCAACGGCGGGGAGCGGCTGTCGCTCCGGGGCGCCGGGAGCCGGTCGTTCATCGTCGGGGAGACGACGCCCGAGCGTGCGCGCGAGGCCGCGGCGGCGGTCGGCGTCGACCCGGACGCCGCCGAGCAGGCCGTGGCCGACATCCGGGCGTTCCGCGAGGGCGCGGTGCGGTACGAGCCGCTGCCGTTCGACGAGTTCGGGGCGGCCGCGGCCGAGGGGACGGCACGTCCGGCGACGACGGGCCTGATGCGCGCCATCCTCCGGGAGGTGGACCCGGCGGCGGTCGCCGCGTTCGTCGGCGTCCACCCCTCCGAGCCCGTGGCGCTGGCCCCGGCGCTGGCCGAGGCGTTCCGCGAGCACACCTACTACGACCTGCCGCGGTACGCGGCCGGCTCCGTCGAGGACAACGTCATCATGGGTGCGGCGGACCTGCGCCGGTACTTCGAGTCGCCCACCTCGTTCGAGGCGCTGGCGAGCGGCGAGACGAGCGGGATGTTCTGCTACGAGTTCACCTTCCGGTCGGTGCAGGCGTTCCACGCCCAGCCCGCCCTCGACCAGTCCCCGCCGGTCGCCGCGTGCAAGGTGTTCGACGAGCGCCACAAGCACGTCTACACCGCGCTGGCGACCGTGACGCGCCGGGACGGCGACCTCGTCGTCCCGATGACGTTCGTCGATTACACCCACACGACGCTGTACGACGATCTCAACCTGCGTGGCGTCATGGGCGAGGGGCTGAACGGCTACACCAGCCGCCACCGCGCGACGGAGTTGCGCTGGTGGAGCAGCGGCTGACCGGGCCGTGCCGGTCGTGCACACGCCCCGAGGCCAGCCACAAGCGGTATATCCCGGCACGACGACCACTCACCCGTGTCGCAGGCGCTGACCGACGCGCTGGCCTGGGTGTCCATCGCCGCGTTCGTCGTGGCGGTGCTCGCGGAGCTGCGCGACCGCCGGACGGCGAGTCTCGCCGCCGCGGGCGCGTGGGCCCTGTTCGCGGTGTTCTGGCTGGCGCTCATTCCGCAGTTCCTGCTCGTCGAGAAGAGCGCCATCGAAGGCGTTCTCAGTGCGCTCGCCGTCCCTGCCTCGCTGTCGGCGGCGTACCTCCTCTACCGGGGTCGCGAGTCCCTGCTCGTCCTCACCCGCGGGGTCGCGGTGATGGGGCTCATCTACCTGCCCGCGACGACCATCCCGTGGATCTACGGGTCGCTCATCGAGACGACGACGGCGCAGACCAACGTGCTCATCGAGGCCGCTGGCTACGACCCCACTGTCGCGACGGGCGAGGAGGGCCTCCGCAACACGTTCGTCTTCAACACGGACGGGAACACGTACGAGACGTTCATCGTCCTCGCCTGTACGGGGCTGGGAAGCATGGCCATCTTCGCGGGGCTCATCGCCGCCGTCCGTGCGCCGCTCCGCCGGAAACTGGCCGCCTTCGCCATCAGCGTCCCGGTCATCTGGGTGCTCAACCTCGTCCGGAACGCGTTCATCGCGGTCGCGTTCGGCAAGCAGTGGTTCCAGGTCGCGGTCCCGCAGGTGTCGGCCCTGTTCGGCATCCAGCCGGACGAGGTGGGGCTGGTGTCGTTCTACCTCGCCGACAAGGTCATCTCCCAGTCCGCCTCCGTGGTCGCGCTCGTGCTCATCACGTACCCCGTCGTCCGGGCGCTCCCGGAACTCGCGGGCGTGCTGGACGACGCGCTCTACGTCGTCACCTACCGCGAGTTCCACACCGCGGAGGCGCTCGGGCTGGAGGCCGACTCCGACCGGACGACGGCGGCCCCCCCGGGGGACTCCGAGACCGTCGGCCACTCCGACGACGACTGACGATGCCCGGGCCGTCGCACCGTCTCGCCTCATGTACCCCCGGTGTCCTCCCGGGCAAGAGCTATAGGTGGAATTTCCCAACGGTGGAGCGATGAGTGGACCGGCCGCGGCGCTCCTGTCGGGACTCGACGCGCTGGGGGCGCTGTCGGACCCGCTCGCGTGGCTGGTCGTGGCGGCCTTCGTCGGCGGCAGCCTTCTCGAGCTCCGGGCCCGCGAGCCCGCGCGCTACGTGCTGGTGGGGGCGTGGCTCCTGTTCGCGCTGTTCTGGTTCACGCTGGTCCACCACTTCGCGTTCGAGCAGAAGTCGCTCATCGAGGGGATCGGCAGCCTCGCCGCCGTCCCCATCTCCGTCTACGTCGGCTACCTCCTCCTCCAGGGCCGCGACTCGCTGTTCGTCCTCTCGCGGGCCGTCGCCGGGATGGGGGCCGTCTTCATGCCGTTCGAGGCGCTCGCCGTCCTCCGGCGGCCGCTCATCGAGATCGTCACGTCACAGACGGAGTTCCTGATGGCGCTGCTCGGCCAGGACCCGACGGTGCTGACGTGGTCGGAGGCGACCGAACGCATCGCCGCCCAGTACGACTGGTCGGCTGCCCGCGCCCGGAGCTTCAGCGACGCGCGGGGCTACTACGACTACCGGAACACCTTCTTCTGGCTCCACGACGGTCAGTACCCCATCACGTACACCATCCGGCTGGCGTGCACGGGGCTGGGGAGCATGGCCATCTTCGCGGGGCTCATCGTCGCCGTCCGGGCGCCGCTCCGCCGGAAGGCCCGCGCGTTCGCCGTCTCGGTCCCCGTCATCTACGCGCTGAACCTCGTCCGCAACGTCTTCATCGGCCTCGCGTTCGGCCAGCAGCGGATGCAGTGGTTCGTCCCGCAGGTGATGGACCTGTTCGGGACCACCGACCCGCGGATGGTGTCGTACTTCCTGGCCGACCGTGTGCTCGCCCAGTCGCTGTCGGTCGTGGCGCTGGTCGCCGTCACCTACCTCGTCGTCCGCGAGCTACCGGAGGTGCTGACCGTCGTCGAGGACGTGCTGTACGTCCTCACGGGGAGCGAGTACGACCTCGGCGCGGCGCTGGATGTCGAGGGGACGAGCGACGACCCCGAGCCGGAGCCGGGGGCGGTCCGTGCCGACGGCGGGGACTGACTCAGGCCAGTCGCTCGTCGGCCAGTTCGACGGGCGCGCCCGCCAGCTCCACCAGTGCGTCCCGTTCGATGTAGTGCAACTCGCCCGGTAGCACGAGCAGGTGGAGCGGGTCGCCGAAGTCCCGCTCCGCGAGCGCCGACAGGCGGTCGGCCGCGACGACCGGGTCGGGGCTGCCGGCCCGTGCGACGACGACGCCGAGGTCGTCGCCCCGGCCCGCCTCGGTCAGCAACCCGGCGGCGGTGCTCGCGGCCATGTACTCGTCCTCCTCGACGAGTTCGTGGTCGACCTTGATGTCGAGGAAGCAGAGCGTGTGGAGCCCGCGCTCGCGGTTCGCGTCGACGGTGTCGAGCACGCTCGCGGGCACGTCGTCGCCGCCGTGCGCGTACGGGAACGGGAGCGTCGTCGCCTTCCCGAAACGGTAGTTCTGCAGGCCAGTCAGCGAGGCCGCGGCCGCTGCCGCCGTGGTACCGTGGACGACGCGCGTCTCGATGCCGCGCTCGTGGGCACGCAGGCGCAGGTCGACGTGCGTGGTGGCGATCATCGTGTCGCCCGCGGTGCAGAAGACGGCGTCCCCCGACTCGGCGGCGTCGAGGATGGGCTCGGGGTCCTGTTCGACGCCCTCACGGTCGCGGACCTCGACCGCGATATCGTGTTCGGCTTCGAGGTCGGCGAGTGTCGCGCCGGCGAGCTTGCTGGTGTAGAACTCGGCGAAGACACGGTCCGCCGCGCGGAGGGCGTCGCGGCCCTCGACGGTGACCGAGCGTTCGTCCCAGAGGCCGAGGCCGACGAAGGTGAGCATACGCTGAGTCGGTTGGTCGCGGGGGTAAGCGTGACGGAGCGGGCCATCACTGGTACGGCGACACAGGGTGAAATGGGGGTTTGAGATTCCGGGACCGTATTCCATGGACGGCCCGTCCGTGGGGTATGGACAGACGAACGTTCCTCTCGGGGGTCGGAGCCGCCGGAGGAGCCGCGCTCGCCGGGTGTTCGAACCCCCTCGCCTCCCCGACCCGTGTCGAGAGCCGGCGAGGAATCACGTTCGGGGCCGACATCGTGGGGGACGACGCCCGCTCGAAGGAGGCGTGGGAGCCGTTCGAGGCGTCGATGCACGACCGCTACGGGTCGCTGGGCGTCTACGGCGATGCCGGCCCGGACCCGGAGCACGGGCTGGAGTTCGGCGGCGGCTGGACGCAGCCGCTCGACCACGAGGGCGGCCTCGAATCCCACCACGCGCTGGTCTTCCACCGGTTCCCGGGGGGCGAGGACGGCACCGCGGGTGGCGCGCTCTGGCTCTGGAGCGCGGTCGACCCGACCGCCGCTGACGGCGCAACCGTCGAGCGCATCGAGGCGGCCGTCGACCTGCCGTCGAACGGAGCCTCGATGGGGATCTACGACCCGGCACAGGACTACCGGAGCGAGGACACGGACGCCTACGGCGTGGCGACCCCCCGGATGGACGTGGACGGGCTCTCGGTCTCGATGGCACTCCCGGCCGGTCGCGTCGGATACGACCCCGAGGGCACGACGGTCGGGGAGGGGGGCGGCTACGCGCCGCTGTGGCAGGGCAGCCACGAGGGGATGGTGGGGCTGGTCGCGACCTGTATGCTGGCGTGGCCGGCCGAGGACGGACAGACGCTCCAGTGGTCGGTCGCCGTCGAGACCCTGGGTGCGTGAACCTCGCCCCGGGCGCAGGGGAGAGCGGACGGAGGCCGGCTGTCGGGCGGCCTCTCCGGCCTCGCCGACCCCACCGTTAATCCGGGCAGGTCGAGACCACAGCGTATGCCGAGCGATGCCCTCCCCGATGCGACCGCCCGCGAACTCGACGGCTTCCTCGAGGACTGGCTCGCCGACGAGGACGTGCCCGGCGTCAGCGTCGCGGTCGTCGACACGGACGGCCTGCGCTACGCCGCGGGCCTCGGTGCGCGCTCGCTGGAGCCCCGCGCGCCGGCGACGCCGGATACCCGCTACGCCGTCGCGTCGCTGGCCAAGCCCGTTGTCGCGACGGGCGTCCTGCAATTGGCCGAGCGCGAGGGACTCGCCCTCGACGATGCGGTCGCCGACCACCTCCCCGTGCTGGCGGACGCGCCGGGCGAGCCAGTCACGGTCGGCGACCTGCTCTCGCACTCGTCGGGTCTGCCGCGGGACTTCGTCGCGACCCACAGGGACCTGGCCGACCGGGCGGCGC
The DNA here is from genome assembly GCF_029338515.1 of Haloglomus litoreum. Taxonomy (GTDB): domain Archaea; phylum Halobacteriota; class Halobacteria; order Halobacteriales; family Haloarculaceae; genus Haloglomus; species Haloglomus litoreum. The sequence goes on from NZ_CP119988.1 coordinate 1,150,697, forward strand.
TGTGCGAGCACATGGATTCGGTCGCCGAGCGGCGACTGACCGACCGCAGGCGGTACGCCTACTCGAACGGGGGCTACATGCTGCTGGGCGAGGTCATCGAGTCGGTCGACGGTCGCCCGTTCCGGACGTATCTCGCCGACGAGGTGCTGGCGCCGCTCGGGATGGACCGCTCGGGGTTCGAGTCCGCGCTCTTCGACGACGAGGACGTGATGACGGGGTACGCGCCCGGCGACGACGGGCCGAAGGCGGCGGGGCCGGACCCGGAGGAGATCGACCACGCGGGCGCGTCCGGCGGCCTCCTGGCCACGGTGACGGACCTGTCGCGGCTGCTGCGCTGCGTCCTGAACGGGGGGGAACTCGATGGGACGCGGCTGCTGGAGCCCGGGAGCGTCGGGCGGATGACGACCCGGCAGTCGCCGCCGCTGCCGACGGTCGACGGGAGCGAGCCGGGCTACGGCTACGGCTGGGAGGTGAGCGAGCTCCTCGGTGAGCGGCTGGTGACCCACCGTGGCGGCCTCGGCGTCGCCAGCGCGTACGTCGGGCTGCTCCCCGAGCGGGGCGTCGGCGTCGCGCTGGGCTTCAACAGCGGCAGCCACCCCACCGTCACGGCGGGCAAGAGCGCGCTGGCGCTGGCCTGTGGCGAGGACCCGATGTCGGTCGTCGACGAACTCCGGATCACGCGGGCCGTCGAGCGGGTGACGGGGACCTACGAGGCCCACGGCGGCCGGTCGTCGGTGGCCGTCTCGGCGTCGTTCCCGGGGACCGTCGAGGTCCGACTCGGCGGCGAGGACGGCGACCGCTCGTTCACCGCCGCCCACGAGGTCGTCGAGGCCGACCGCTACGTCTTCGAGACGCACGACGCCAGCGGCGTCCGGATGGTCGCCGAGTTCCGGCTGGACGACCACGGTGTCGAACTCCGGCTGTCGATGGGGAAGTGGACGACCGTGTTCACGCGGGCGTAGCGCGCGGTGGTGGTCGCCGCTCGGCGCGCTCAGGCGTCCGGTGCCCCGACGAACGCGGGAGGGTCGGCGTTCCGGCGGTCGTCGAGGAACGCCCGCTCGGCGTCGTCGAGGTTCTCGCGCTCGCGGAAGCGGTCCAGGCCCGCGCGGTAGCGCTCGCCGTCGGCGGTCGCGGGACGGCCGGCAGGCCGCGCCAGCACCAGTTCCGCGAGGCCGCTCTCCTCGCCGGCCCACGTGAAGCCGGCCTTGTACAGCGCCTCGTAGGAGAACGCGTTGTTGACGCCGATGGCGACGTGTTCGAAGCCCCGGTCGGCCGCGCGGGCGGCGACGAACGCTGCGAGGCGGGCCCCGAGCCCACCCCCACGGGTGTCCTGCCGGACGGTCAGGTAGCGGAGCTTCAGCGTGTCGGCGTCGGTGCGGTCGGCGTCGAACGCGGCCGCGGCGAGGGCCGCGTCGGGATCCGAGGGGTCGCCGCGCTCGGGCGCGTACGCGACGGCCTTGCCCGTGCTGGACATCACGAACTTCCCGGCGTAGGCGAACGCCCGGTAGTCGAGCCGCAGCGTCGGGCCGTCGTCGGGCCATCCGAGCACCGCGTACGCGACCGCCGACTCGTCCATACGGGGCGTCGGTGCTGCCGTGTGAAAACGACGGCGGGGGATCGCCAGCGATCTCTATCGGTACCGGACCAGTATCCTGATAATCTCCGGAATTCTGCCGGTGTCGACTTGTTTCACGAGTTGTCTCGCTGGCGGGTTCCCGCTGGGAGCGAGGCGCACAAGTCACCGCGTCCCGAAGCCCGGCACATGAGCACTGCCGCCGCTCTCTCGTCCCGGTTCGACCGCTCGGCCACGACCGTCGGCCTCGCGCTGGTCGACCTGGTCCTCATCATGGCCTTCTTCGTCCTCGGTGAGCTCCAGCACGGGGGCGTCGCCGCCATCCCGAGTGCGCCGGTCGCCGCCGCACCGTTCCTGTTTGGCTGGGTCGTCTCCACGGTCCTGCTCGGCCTGTACGGGCCGCCGTGGCGCGAGTCGCTGCGCGACGCCGCCATCCGGACCGCTGGTGCGTGGACGGGTGCGGTCGCCATCGGACAGCTGCTCCGCGACTCCGCGTTCCTCCCGGGCAACGCCGCGCCCGCGTTCATCCTCGTCTCGCTGGTCGTCGGGATGGCACTGCTGGTGCCGTGGCGGCTCGCCGCGCTCCGGTTCGAGCTTGTTTGAACGGACACCCGCCACCCCCTACTGGAGGTTCGCCGTGGCTTCCGGAACTCCCCGGGTCAAGAAATCGACATAACAACTAAATTTGTATATATGGGGTTGAATGATATGTATTCTGACATTTCTGGCATTATGAAGAATCCAAAACCTTGGATTCTAGAATTACATTTAGTATTTATGATTTATATGCGACATATAGTTATTGTTCGGATTCTTGGTGAATGGTAATACAAATTAGATTGTATAGTTGTACTGTCGATTCCTTCCCGGAAGACGCGGTTCCCTCGGATTCGGGATGGATGTCCCCGGGCGGCAGATCGCGGAGATCCGGCTGGACGGCCGTCTACTCGAACTCCTCGGAGACCGCCGGCGGTCCCTCGATCACGATCGTCTCGCCGGTGAGGTAGCTCGACGCCGGCGTGGCGAGGAACACTACCGCATCGGCGATCTCGTCGGCACCGCCGACGACCCGGTCGACCGTCGAACGGTCGTGGGCGGTCTCGGACCCGACGCCCATGACACCCGCCGAGCCGGGGGTCAGGACGAGCCCGGGCGCGATGCAGTTGACCCGGACGTCCCGGTCGGCCCACTCGTTAGCGAGCGAGCGCGTCAGGTTCTCGACGCCGGCCTTGGCGGCGCCGTAGTGGCTCATCGTCTTCGAGCCGTACTGGCCAGCGACCGACGAGAAGTTCACGATACGCCCGCCGCCCGACAAGTGTGGGAGCGCCGCGGTCGAGCAGAGGTGGGTCCCCTTCAGGTTGATCTCCGCGACGGTGTCCCAGCCGTTCGGCGAGATCTCCTCGGCACTGCTGACGAACGACGCCCCCGCGTTGTTCACCAGCACGTCCAGCCCCCCCAGCTCCTCGACCGTCTCCGCGACCGCCTGGTCGACGGCCTCTGGGTCGGACACGTCCGTCTCGACCGGGAGCGCCGCCGCGTCGAAGGTCGCCTCCAGCTCCTCGGCGACCGACTCCAGGTCGTCCAGCGACCGGCTCGCCAGGGCGACGTCCATCCCGACCGCGGCCAGTTCGAACGCCGTCACGCGGCCGATACCGCGGCTCGCCCCTGTGACGAGCGCCACGTCCCCCTCCGCACGGAACCGGTCGCCCACGTCCGCGACGTCACTGGCCGATAGCCACTCGTACGCGTCGTCTGCTGCCATACGCGGTCCACCGGAGCCAGGGGAAAATAGCTACCGGCCCGAGAGCCACCGATCCGGCGTCAGTACGAACGCGGGAGGCCGAGCACGTTCTCGGCGATGTGGTTGCGCATCATCTGGCTGGAGCCCGGCGCGATGGTCGCCAGCCGCGACTGCTTCCAGAGATCGACCACGAAGTAGTCCTCGCTGAGCCCGTTCCCACCGTGGACCTGGACGGCGAAGTCACAGGCGTCGTAGCCGGCCTCGGAACCGCGTAGCTTCGCCATGTTGGCCGCCGCGCCGGCGTCACGGTCCTCGGCGTCGACCTGCCAGGCGGCCTTCTTCAGGAGCTGCTCGGCGGCCTCCAGGTGCGACCACTTGTCGGCGATCGGGTGCTGGATCGCCTGGTGACTGCCGATGGGCGCGTCGAAGACGTGCCGTTCGCTGGCGTAGTCGACTGCCCGCTTGAGCGCACACTTGCCCGTCCCGATGGAGCCGGCTGCACCGACGATCCGCTCCGGATTGACCGTCTCGAACAGGTGGTAGAGCCCGTTGCCCTCCTCACCGATCACCGCGTCGGCGTCGAGGCGGTAGTCGTCGAAGCTGATCTCGTACTGCTTCTCCGGGGCCGGGATACCGGTGTCGAGTTCGCGGTACTCCACCCCGGACTCGTGCGGGTCGGCGAGGAACAGCGTGATTCCCTGCGTCCGCCGTTCGACTTCCGCTCGGGGCGTCGTCCGTGCGACCAGGAGCATCTTGTCCGCGCGCCCGACGCCGCTGATCCACTGCTTCGAGCCGTTGACCACGTACCCGTCGCCGTCCCGCTCGGCCGTGGTGTCCAGGTTGGGCGTGTTGTGGCCCGCGCCGGGCTCGGTCAGTGCCATGCAGAACCGCATCTCCCCGTTCACGAGCTGTGGGAGGTACTCCGACTTCTGATGCTCCGTGCCGTTCCGCGTGAGCGTGATCGCGCCGAACACCGGCGTCACGACGAACAGCATCTCCGCACCCATGCAGCCGTGCTCCGTGAGCGTCCGGACGATGGCCGTCAGCTCCTGGAGCCCCATCCCCTCGCCGCCGTACTCCTGCGGGACCGTCGCCCCCAGAAAGCCCGCGTCGGCGCAGTCCTCCCAGAACGCCGTCGGGTCCTCCTGTTCGCCGTTGACGGTCTGCCAGTAGTCGTCGTCGTAGTTCGAGGCGACCTCCGCGGCCGTCTCCTCGATCATCCGTAATGCGTCACCTTCACCGAAGGCTGCGCCGCTCTGAGCCATACGCTAGCGTGTGTCTCCATCGTACTAACTGTTGTTCATCACGAGTCGGGTGCTAGCGGCCCGAGTCCGCTGGCGACCCCCACGGTCAGTCCGGTGACACGGTCAGTTACGGTCGTCCTCGTGCCCGTCCCTGAGTTCGGTCCGCCTGATCTTTCCCGTGACGGTCTTCGGGAGGTCGTCGACGAATTCGATCTCGCGGGGATACTCGTGGGCGGAGAGGCGGTCGCGGACGAACCCCTTGATCGCCTCTCGCGTCTCCCCGGTGGCGGCGGCGTCGTCGGCGGGGACGACGAAGGCCTTGACCCGCTCGCCGCGCTCGTCGTCGGGGACGCCGACGACCGCCGCCTCCATGACGGCATCGTGCTCGACCAGTTTCGACTCCACGTCGAACGGGCCGATCCGGTAGCCCGCCGACAGGATCACGTCGTCGGCCCGCCCCTCGAACCAGTAGTAGCCGTCCTCGTCCTCTCGGGCCAGGTCGTCAGTCAGCACCCAATCGTCGATCCGGGACTCCGCCGTCTTCTCCGGCCGCTCCCAGTACTCGAGGAACGTGCTCGGGAACGTCCTGATGGCGATCTCGCCGGTCTCGCCGCGCTCGACCGGCTCGAGCGTCCCCGGTTCGACGAGCTTCGTCTCGATACCGGGGTAGGGCTTGCCCATGCTCCCCGGTTTGACCACCCAGGAATCGAACGGGTAGTTCGCCACCACGGTCCCGTACATCTCCGAGCAGCCGTAGGTGTCGAGGATGGGCGTCCCGAACCGCTCGCGGGCCCACTCCACGACCGGCGCGTTGAGGGGTTCGCCGACCGACAGGAGTGTCCGCAGGTCCAGGTCGCGCCCTTCGAGCAGGTCGGCCTGCTTCCACAGCATCCGGTAGGCCGTCGGGACACTGAACAGGACGGTGATCGGATGCTCGTCGAGGATGTCGACCCAGGCCGCGGCGTCGAACTCCCCCTCGTAGACCACGAACGGCACCCCCCAGAACAGCGCGCCGAAGGGGTTGAGCCCGGTCAGCCAGCCGGGGTCGGCGGTACACCAGTAGAGATCCCCTGCCCGGAGGCCCGCAGGGAGTTTGGCGAAGCTCGCGTTCCCGACGGTGAAGTCGTGGCTGTGGACCACGCCCTTCGCCGGCCCGGTCGTGCCGGAGGTGTAGTAGAGGAAGGCGGGGTCGTCCGGCGCCGTCCGGACGGTCTCGAACGTGGGGGCGGCGTCGGCGACGCCCTCGTCGTAATCCACGTCGCCGTCCCGGAGCCGCCCGCCGCCACGGTCGATCACGACGACATTCTCCACGGTGTCGACGTCCGAGACCGCGTTGGCGACCGTGTCCCGGTTCGCTGCGGTCGTGACGACGGTCCCGGCCCGGCTGTCGGCCACCCGGTGCTCGATACCGTCCGGGCCGTACCGCTCGTTGATCGCCCCGAATATCGCCCCGGTCTTCAACGTCCCCAGGATGGTGAAGTAGTGCTCCGGGATCCGCGGCAGGTACGTGATGACGCGGTCCCCACGCTCGACGCCGAGCCCGGTCAGCAGGTTCGCCACCTCGTTCGACCGTCGGCGCAGGTCGGCGTACGTGAGTCGCCGCTCCTCGCCGTCGGCCCCCAGCCAGAGGATCGCCAGTGTGTCGCCGTCGTCGGCGTGCCGGTCGGTCGACTCGTGCGCGAAGTTCAGTGCCGTCTCGGCGTCCCAGTCGCACTCGGCACGGAGTGCGTCCCAGTCGAACGACGCCGTGACCGAGTCGTAGTCGGTCGCCTCGTTCAGGAACATCGATCCGCAGGTTCGACGGCGGGCACGTTATATCTACTGCCGGATGGAGCGCCGGCTCGCGGCCGTCCCACGGCGCCGGCAGCCTCCCGAGTCCATCGGCACGAAAGCATATTGTGCCGGGCCGCGTCCACACTGGCATGAGTCCCGGCGACGACCGTCTCGACGAGCTGGTCGATCCGGACGCCCTCTCGGCCTGCCTGCGGGCCGAACTGGGCGAATCCGACACGTTCGAGCTCACGTACCACGACGAGGGCCACTCCAACGAACTGTTGTTCGTCCGCTGGGGGGACGAGGAGTACGCGCTCCGCCGACCGCCGACCGGGACGACGCCCGAGTCCGCACACGACGTCCTCCGGGAGTACGAGGTGCTCTCCGCGCTCGGCGACGCCGCCGTGCCCGTTCCCGAGATGGTGTTCGCCTGCGAGGACCACGACGTCATCGGCAGCGACTTCTTCGTCATGGAGCGGCTGGACGGCACGGTCATCCACAACGACACGGGTGAGCCCGGGCGGTTCGGGGAGCCGGCCCACCGGCGGCGCGTCGGGACGGAGCTGGCGGAGACGCTCGCGGCCATCCACGCCGTCGACTACGAGCGTGTCGGCCTGGGCGACTACGGACGCCCCGAACAGTACCTCTCGAAGCAGGTCTCGCTCTGGAGGGCCCAGCTCGAGGGGACGCTGGAGCGGACGGATCGGACCCTCGACCCCCTCCGGACGGCCGGCGACTGGCTCGCCGACGCCGTCCCCGAACAGTCCGGCCCCACGCTCGTCCACGGCGACTACAAGCTGGACAACGTGATGTTCGCCCCCGGGACACCCCCGGAGATCGTCGGCGTGTTCGACTGGGAGATGAGCACGCTGGGCGACCCGCTCGCCGACGTCGGCTACATGCTGTTCAACTGGGGACCGGCCAGCGACGACCTCGCGGTCCCGGAGCTGTTCCCCCCCTTCACCGACCGTGAGGGCTACCCCTCCCGACAGGAACTCGTCGAGCTGTACGAGGCAGCGAGCGGCCGCGAGTACCGCCACGACCGGTTCTACCGCGCGCTGGCGGGGTTCAAACTCGCGACGGCGCTGGAGGCGTTCTACGCACGGTACCTCGAGGGGACGACCAGCGACCCGATGTACCCCGCCCTCGAGGAGGGGGTCCCGGAACTCGCAACCCGCGTCGAACGCATCATCGACGGAGCGGAGCCGCTCGACTGAGCCCCGCGCGGCCACCGGGAGCACCGACCCGTACCGGCCGCCAAGTTATTTGATGGTCCGGACACACGAGTCGATATGGACGTTCACGGCGTGGACCGCGTCATCATCGCGACCCCGAACATCGACGAGACGGCCGGTCAGTTCTCCGACCTGCTGGGTCTGGAGTTCGGCGACCTGATGGAACCGACGACGGAGACGGCATCCGGCGAGCAGCCGGTCGCGAACCTCCTCAGCCCGAGCGGCGTCGAACTCGTGACACCGCGCTCGGAGGACGGCCAGGTCGCGCGGTTCCTCGAGCACAACGGGCCCGGCCTCTACGCCGTCTCCATCCGTGTGGGCGACCTGGCCGCGGCCGTTTCGGAACTCGAGGCGAAGGGTGTCGAGCCGGTCGGTCGGTACGAGTCGGCGGCGTTCGCGGAGGTGTTCTACCACCCCGAGCAGTTCGGCGGTGCGTTCGTCATCCTCGCCGAGTACGACGCCCCCCACCCGGCCGAGACCGCCTCGACGTAGCTCGCTCCTCTTTCAGTTGTCGTCGACGTACTGGCCGACGGTCTCGTCGAATCGCTCCTCGATGGTCTCGGGCGACCATTCGTCGTCGTCGACCACCGTGTACTCGTACTGCGGTGCCGGCGTGACGAGATCGATCCGGTCGCCGCCCGCCCGGACGGTCTGTCCGGTCAGGTCACAGTCGGTGCTCGCGAGGAACACCACCATCGCCGCGGCGCCATCCGGGCCGGGGAGGTCTTCCGGCCACTCCTCGGTGAGCCGGGTGTCCGCGACCGGCCAGACGGCATTGACCCGGACGTCGTAGCGGGCCAGCTCCTCGGCGGCGGTCCGCGTGAGCCCCAGGACGCCGGCCTTCGCGGCCGCGTAGTTCCCCAGTCCGAACCCGCCGGCCGCGATGTCCGAGGAGGCGTTGACGACCGCCCGCTCGCGCTCCACGCCGTCCTTCGACTGCTCGCGCCAGTAGGCGGCCGCGTGATGGAGGACCGAGAACGAGCCCTTCAGGTGGACCCGCAGGACCTCGTCGAACTCCGACTCGGTCATGCTCACCAGCGCGTTCTCCCGGAGGATGCCGGCGTTGTTGTAGACGACGTCGAGCTCGCCGAACGCGTCCAGCGCCGTCTCGACCACGCCGCTGGCACCGTCCCAGCTGCCGACGTCTCCGTAGTCGGCGACCGCGGTTCCGCCGTCGGCCTCGATGGCCTCGACGACGGCATCGGCCGGCCGCTGGTTCTGGCCGCCACCCGAGGAATCGCCGCCGATGTCGTTGACGACCACGTTCGCGCCGCGGGCGGCGAACTGGCGACAGGCCGCGCGGCCGATGCCCCGCCCGCCGCCGGTCACCGCCACCGTCCGTCCGTCGAACGACACCATCTCAGCCCCCCATGTACGCTTTCATGATCTCGTCGCTGTTCATGATCTCGGCCGCCTCCCCCTCGTCGCTGATGCGGCCGTTCTCGAGGACGTAGGCCCGGTCGGCGATGTCGAGGGCCTTGTTGACGTTCTGCTCGACCAGCAGCACCGTCGTTCCCTGGTCGTTGATCGCCGCGATCTCCTCCAGCAGCTCCGTCGCAAGCATCGGGGCCAGCCCGATCGACGGCTCGTCGATGAGGATGAGGTCGGGGTCACCCATCAGCGCGTTGGAGATGTTGAGCATCTGCCGCTCACCCCCGCTCAGCGTGCTGGCGTACTGGCTCCGGCGCTCCTCCAGCCGTGGGAACAGGTCGAAGATGCGGTCGAGCCGTTCGGTCTTCGTCTCCGCGTCCGCACCGTACGCGCCCAGTCGGAGGTTGTCGATGACGGACATGTCCGGGTAGACGCCCTCGTCCTCGGGCGCGATTGTCAGCCCGAGGCCGGCCCGCTCGTCGACCGGCGTGTCGACGATCGACTGGCCCTTGAACTGGATGTCTCCCGAGAGCGGACTGAGCCAGCCCATGATGTTCCGGAGCGTCGTGGTCTTGCCCGCACCGTTGTTGCCGATGAGCGTCACCAGCTCGCCCTCCTCGACCGATAGCGACACGTCCCAGAGTACCTGGACGTCGTCGTAGCTCGAGGAGATGCCGTCGACTTCAAGCATGTTCTAGGAACTCCTCCCCGAGGTACGCCTTGATCACGTCGTCGTTCGAGGAGATCTCCTCGGGCGTCCCCTCTGCGATCTTCTGCCCGTTCTGGAGAACGAGGATGCGGTCCGATATGTCCATGATTGCGTCCATGATGTGTTCGATGACGAATACGTTCCGGCGCTCGTTGATCTCCCGGATCAGGTCCAGGAAGTCGTTCATCTCCGACGGGTTCAGCCCCGCCATGATCTCGTCGAGCAGGAGGAGCTCGGGGTCGGTGGCGAGCGCACGCGCCAGGTCGAGCCGCTTCTGCTGGACGACCGTCAGGTCGCCGGCGGGCAGGTCGGCCTTCCCGCCCAGCTCGACGAACTCGAGGAGACGCCGGGCCTCCTCCCGGTCGAGTCTGCCGGCTCCGGCCTGCTGTGCGAACGTGACGTTCTGGAACACCGTCTGACTGGTGAACGGGCGCGGGGTCTGGAACGTCCGGGCGATGCCCGCCTGGCACGCCTCGTGCTGGGCGAACCCGGTGATGTCCTCCCCGCCGAACGTGATCGACCCTTCCGTGGGTTCGAGCGCGCCGGCGATCATGTTGAACGTCGTCGTCTTCCCGGCGCCGTTCGGGCCGATGAGGCTGTAGATCTTCCCGCTCTCCAGCGTCATGTCCACGTTGTCGACGGCGGTGAGGCCGCCGAACCGCTTCGTCAGCCCCTCACAGCGCAACAGCTCAGTCATCTCGACCCTCCGTGGCAGTGTCGTCCGGGCTCCTGAGGCGCCGCACGATGCCATCGAGCCGGTTGGACTTGCCGAAGACCGACACGAGCCCGTTCGGGACGGTCAGTACGAGCAGCATGAACAGGAGCCCGAAGACGATGCCGTGGAAGAACGGGTACGCCGCCTGCGTCTCCGCACGGACCGGCGTCATCAGCGCGGCGCCCAGGATGGGCCCGATGACCGTCCCCATCCCGCCGATGACGCTCATGATCATCATGTCGCCCGAGGTCGTGACCGCGAACATCGTCGACGGGTTGATGTACAGCCAGTAGATGGCCGCGATACCACCCGCAATGGCGGGGAAGATGGCGCTCAGTACGAACGCGCCGATCTTGTACCACGTCGTGTTGAGGCCCACCGAGCTGGCGGCCTCCTCGTCGTCGTGGATCGCCGACAGCGTGAGGCCGAAGTACGACCGGACGACCAGATAGCTGGTCAGCACCGTCGCGACGGCCAGCGCCAGCATGAGCTCGTAGGTGACGAGTTCGTAGTCCCCGATGGGGAGGACCTTCCCCTGTGTGCCACCGGTGATGTCGAGGGTGACCGCGACCTGCAGCATCAGCTCGGCGAACGCGAGCATGATGATCGAGAAGTAGACGTCGCTCAGCCGGATCGTCGCGGCAGCGACGGGCAGGGAGACGACCGTGGCGAACAGTCCACCGCCGAGCAGGGCCACGTAGAGGTTCAGCCCGGCGTCCGTGAAGAGGATCGCGGAGCTGTACCCACCGATACCGAAGAAGGCCACGTGCCCGAAGGAGATGTAGCCGGTGTACCCGCTGAGGAGGTTCCAGCTGCTGGCCAGCGTCACGAACATCACCGTCGTGAACACCAGCCCCGTCAGGTAGCTGTTCTCGGTGACGAACGGGAGCGCGGCCAGGGCGAGGACGAGGATGCCGCCGATGGCGAACCCGTATCGGTCCCACTCGTGGGGATCGAACGACGAGAGGAGGCTCATACGCGGGCACCTCCGAACAGGCCGGTCGGCTTCACGAACAGCGTCACGACGAGGATCAACAACAGCACCAGGTTCCTGATCCCGGGGTCGAACACGTAGCCGCTGACCGATCCGATCATCCCGAGGATGAGCGCGCCGAACAACGCCCCCGTGAAGCTCCCCATCCCGCCGAAGACGATGACGAGGAAGCCGAAGATCAGGTAGGCAAAGCCCGTGTCGACGGAGACTGTGTACACCATCCCGATCATCGCGCCGGCGATTGCAGCCAGGATGGCCGAGAGGCCGAACGCGGCGTAGTAGATCCGGTCCCGGTTGATGCCGGCGGCCTGTGCCAGCCGCGGATTCTGGACGGTACCCCGCATCGCCCGCCCGAACTCCGTCCGGGTCATCAGGTAGTACAGCGCGACCATGGCGACCGTCGCGAGCACGAGCGCGTAGATCCGGGCGTACGTGATGTTGACGCCGAGGACGCTGATGGTCTGGTCGAGGGGAGCCGACTGCAGGCTCCGCGGGTCGACGCCGAAGACGGCCCGGGCCACGTTGTTGAGGAACAGGAACAGCCCGAAGGTGGCGAGCAGCGAGATGAGTTCCGGGTCGTCCGACTCCAGCACCCTGTCGATGACGAGATACTGGATCGCGACTCCGGCGAGGAAGAACACCGGGAGCAACAGCAGGATCCCGATGGCCGGGTGGATACCCAGCGTCTCGTTGAGCAGCAGCGTCCCGAACGCTCCGAAGACGACGAACTCGCCGTGGGCCAGGTTGATCACGCGCATCACGCCGAAGATGAGGTTCAGCCCCAGCGCGACGAGTGCCCAGAGCGCTCCGAGCACGAGCCCACCGGTCACGACCCGCACGATGGTACTGACATCGACGCCGACTAGCTGCAGTGCACTGGGATCTATCATCGTTCAGGGGGCGCTGTCTCGGTTGCCCCACTCCGGAGTCGGGAGCCACGGATCGCCCGTCGCGAAGTCGTCGGGATAGAGCAGCGTCATCTCCTGGTCCTGCCACTGTCTGACCGCCTCGTTCTCGTACTGGTGGAGGTTCCAGCCCGTCTCGTGGAACTGGGTCCGTCCCAGCGTCGTCTCGATGTCGGTGTTGGCGAGCGCCTGGTTCACGTCGTCGGCGTTGGTCGAGCCGGCCTCCTCGATGGCGTTCTCGTACACCATCCCAGCGGCCGTCGCGTACGACATCGGCATCTCCGCGACCGTGTCCTTGCGTTCGTCCCACATCTCCACGTAGGTGTCGACGCGCTCGTACTCGTAGCGTCGGTCCCACCACGCGCCGTTGAACATGTAGTCCACCTGCTCACCAAGGGTGTCGACGATGACGGTCTGGGAGCTGTAGTTCTGGTAGTGGATACCGACGTTCAGATCGGCCTGCTGGGCCTGTTCGCCGAAGCGGGCCTCGTCGGCGGGGAACCCGCACAGACAGAGGACGTCGGGGTCGGCGTTGTCGATCGCGCTGATGATGTTCGAGAAGTCCTGCAGGTCGAGCGGGTACTCCTCCTGGTAGACCACGTCGAAGCCGGACCCCTCGAAGCTCTCGACGAACGCGTCGCCGAGCGTGCTCGTGTACGCGGCGTCGGCCTTCGCGACCGCGACAGTGGTGGGCTCGGACATGTCGTAGGAGCCCCAGTCGACCGAGGTGAGGAACTCCGGGAACGACTTGCCGTACTGGTCGGTCTTGCTGAGCGTCGAGTAGTAGTACTCGAGCCCCCGGCTGAAGATCTCGGGGTCCGACGACGCGCCGCTGACCATCGGGATCTGCTGTTGCTGTGAGACGACCGACGCCGAGAAGTTGTTCGGACTCCCGTACGGGCCGAACAGGAAGTCGACCTCGTCCTCGGAGGCGAGTCGGTTCGCCAGCTCGCGCGCCCTGTCGGGACTGCTCTCGTCGTCGTAGTGGACGAGTTCCACCTCGTTGTCGAGGATGCCGCCGTTCTCGTTGACGTGGTCTCGCCAGATCTGGAACCCGGTGTGGTACTGCTCGCCGAGCACCGCGGTCGGTCCCGACAGTGACGCCGAGTACCCGAACTCCAGCGTTCCACCGCCGCCGCCACCGCCGAGGCCGGCACAGCCGGCGGTCGACGCGAGGGCGACGGCCCCGAGCGAACCTTTGAGATAGCCCCGCCTGCTCACCCTGCTAGACATGTGATTGTCTGGCATGGTCATCCAGTAAAATCGGAGACACTTATACTCTTTGGAGGTGATAAACGACCCTGCACGACGGCGCCCACGGCCCTCCTCCGGACTCTGTGCTACTCGTAGTACGTCTGCCAGTCCTCGGCCAGTTCGAACTTCTGGACCTTCCCGGTCGTCGTCTTGGGGAGGTCGTCGACGATCTCGATGTCGACCGCCCCGTCGTCGTGGCCCTCGGTGAACGTCCGGAACGAAGGGACCGGCACGTCGGTCCCCTCCCACTCGAAGGCCGCGACCGTCTCGATATCGTTGTCCGCGACCAGCGGCGCGGTCTTCGCGTGGAGGGCGTCGTCGACCAGAAGGCCGTCCGCCTCGGAGTGGTCGAACTCGTAGGCGATGTCCGCGGGGGTGATCTCGGGGTTGATGAACACGGGGACGACGCCGGCCTTGAGCGCGCCGAAGTACGCCTCCAGGAACTGGAGGGAGTTGCCCGCGACGAACGCGAGTCGCGACCCCTTCTCGTAGCCGGCCTCGCGGAGCGCGTGGGCTGCGCGGTTCGTCCGGCGGTCGAACTCGGCGAACGTGACCGTCTCGTCGCGCTCGGGCACGACGAACGCCGGCTTCTCCGGGTAGCGGTTCCCCGCCCGGTGCGCGATGTCTCCCGCGGCGATACGCCCGATCTCGTTCGCCCGCTCCACCTCGGTGGCGGCATAGGTGCTATCCATTGCCATACTCCGCGTTCCGAGCAACGGATGATAAGCGGTTGGGTGGGGTCGGTGCCCGGTCGCCTCGTCCCGGGCGTCGGTGGTTCAGAGGAAGCCGCCGTCGACCTTCAGCGCGCGCCCGGTGACGAACGAGGCGTCGTCGCTGGCGAGGAACGCCACGCAGGCCGCCACCTCCGCAGGCTCGCCGAGTCGGTCGACCGCGCTCCGCCGCTCCATCCCGGTCTTCTCCTCCTCGGAGTACCACTCCCGCAGCATCGGCGTGTCGATGCCCCCCGGACAGACGGCGTTGATGCGGATGTCGTGGCGGCCGAGCTCCTGGGCGAGGCTCTTCGTCAGATGCAGGACGGCGGCCTTCGTCAGCGCGTAGGTCGTGAACGGCGCTGGGAGCCACCCGGCCATCGAGGCCGTGTTGACGATGGCGCCGCCGCCACTGGCCTTCATCAGCGGCAGGACGGCCCGGCAGCCGTTCCAGACGCCGTTGAGGTTGACATCGACGATCTGGTCGCGGTGCTCGATGTCCGTCTCCTCGAAGCGGCGGTTCTCGCCGACGCCGGCGTTGTTGAACAGGACATCGATGCCGCCGTGGGTGTCGGCCACCGCGTCCAGGACGGACTCGACCGCGTCGTACGAACGAACGTCGAGTTCGTGGAAGGCCGCCGAGCCGCCGTCGGCCTCGATGGCCTCGACCACCGCCCGGCCGCCGTCCGTGTCGACGTCCGTGACCACGACCTCGGCACCCTCGGCCGCGAAGCGTTTCGCTGTCGCTGCCCCGATCCCCGAAGCGCCGCCGGTCAGCACGACGGTCTTCTCGTCGAGTCCTCGCATGGGGTCTCTGGTCGCCTCGCCGGTAAATAGCTACTGGCGGGACGGTCGCCGGTCGAGACAGCCCTCCGCACGCCGTTCCGCGTCCAGCCCCGACAGTCGTCCGTGACGCCCGCTGTCGTCCACCTCGCTGTGTCCCGCCCGTGGCGCCGGGGAAACTATAACCCTGCCCTGCGGACTCCGATGCCATGAGTGATAGTAGCACGGAGGGGGAGCGACTGGACGCCTACCACTTCTACGAGCGGGAGTGGGAGAGCTACGACCAGCTCCGGGCGGCCTTCGAGTGGGAGGTCCCCGAGCGGTTCAACATCGCGGCGTTCGTCTGTGACCGGTGGGCGACGGATCCGGACCGGACGGCGATCCACGCCGAGACGGCGGCCGGCGACCGGCGGGTGTACGGCTTCCGCGATTTGTACGAGATGGCGAACGGGCTGGCGAACTACCTGGCCGCCCAGGGCGTCGAGCGGGGCGACCGGGTCGGCGTGAACCTGCCCCAGAAGCCGGAGACGGCGGTCGCGCACCTGGCCTGCTGGAAGCTGGGAGCCGTCTCGGTCCCGCTGAGCGTGAAGTTCGGGCCCGACGCGCTGGGCTACCGGCTCGAGGACTCGGGAGCGGTCGCCTGCGTCGTCGACGCTGTGAACGTGGAGGCGCTCCGAGAGGTTCGCCCGTCGCTCCCGGCGCTCGAGACGACGCTCACCGTCGACGCCGAGCCGACGGCGGAAGAGCGAGACCTGGCGAGCGCCATCGCGGACCGGTCGACGACGTTCGAGACCGCCGACACCGCCGCCGAGGACCCGGCGATCATCATCTACACATCCGGAACCACGGGTGACCCGAAGGGGGTGTTGCACGCCCACCGGTTCTTCCTGGGCCACCTCCCGCTGTTCCTCACGGACTTCTGCAACGTCGAACTCCGGGACGAGGACGTGTTCTGGCTCCCCTCGGAGTGGTCCTGGATCGCGGTGTTCGACATCGTGTTCCCGGCCTGGTTCTACGGGAAGCCGGTGGTCGCCTACCAGGCCGACGGGTTCGACCCGGCGGCGGCGTTCGAGTTGATCGACCGGTACGACGTGACGGTGACGTTCATCCCGCCGACCGCCCTCCGGATGATGAAGACGATCGAGGACACCGACGCGTACGACCTCGGGTCGCTGCGGACCATCGCTGCCGGCGGCGAGGCGCTGGACCGTGACACGTTCGAGTGGGCGTTCGAGACGTTCGGCGAGGACGTCGCGGTCCACGAGGGGTACGGGCAGACGGAGGCCAACATGCTCGTCGCGAACTGTACCGCGCTCGCGGACTACAAGATCGGCAAACTCGGGCTCCCGGGGCCGGGCCACGAACTCGCCATCCTCGACCCGGAGAGCGCCGAGCCGACCGTTCCGACGGGTGAGGTCGGCGAGATCGGGGTCCGGTACGAGGGCGACCCGGTCTGCTTTCTGGAGTACTGGAACAAGCCCGAGCGGACCGACGCCAAGATCGAGAACGGCTGGCTACTCACCGGTGACCTCGGGTGGGTCGACGAGGACGGCTACTACGCGTTCGAGAGCCGGAAGGACGACGTCATCATCTCGGCGGGCTACCGCATCAGCCCCGAGGAGATCGAGGAGACGCTGACGGGCCACCCCGCGGTCGCGCAGGCCGGCGTCGTCGGCGTCCCGGACGCCGAGCGCGGCGAGGTCCCGAAGGCGTTCATCGAGCTGGCGCCCGGTCGCGAGGGGACCGGGGGACTGCGGGCCGAGCTTCAGGACCACGTCAAGTCCCGGCTCGCCCGCTACGAGTATCCCCGGGAGATCGTCGTCAGGGAGGAACTCCCCCGGACCACGACTGGCAAGGTCCGGCGGAGCGCACTGACCGACGAGGAGTGAACCGACCCGGCGACTCACTGAAGCGCTCCCCCGGGCCGAACGTTTATGTCGCCTGGCACGCGCCATGACTCCATGCACCCCCGAGGAACCGGGAGCGTCGGCGCTTCCGCCGACACGACAGCCACCCGTATCTCACCGAGTGACCGCCAGCCCGTGCCGACCGGTTCGCCGGCGGTAGCCGATCGATGGAAGTAGTGACGCTGCCCAAACTTGGCATCAGCGACGAGGGCGAACTCGTCGCCTGGGAGGTCGAGATCGGCGACACGGTCGAGGAGGGCGACCTGCTGGCGGTGTTCGAGTCCGACAAGGCCAGCGCGGAGGTGACGGCGACCGCCGGTGGCGTCCTTCTGGCGACGTATCTCGACGAGGGCGACGTCATCGACGTCGACCCCGGACGCCCCATCGCGGTCGTCGGCGAGTCGGGTGAGACGCCGCCGCAGTACGAGGACCTGCTCGCGGACGAGGACGCCAGAGCGAGTGCCACAGCCGGGGGCACCCCTGGTGCGGGAGCGACGCAGGTGGCCGAGGAGTCTGGCGGTGGCGGCGAGTCCGGCGGTGTCGGAGACACCGACGACGGAAACGACGGGGGCTCGTCGGGAATCACGGCGACGCCGCGCGCGAAGCGCTACGCCCGGGAGGTTGATGTGGACCTCGCCGCGGTCGAGGGGACCGGCCCGCAGGGGGCGGTCACCGAGGACGATGTCGTCGCGTACGAGGAGTTGGCCGACACGGACCCGGCCGGACTGACGGTCACCGAGAGCCGGACGCTGTCGGGGACGCGGCGGACCATCGCCGAGCGTCTCTCCCGGAGCGCCCGCGAGAAGCCCCACGTGATGGGTACCCGGCAGGTGTCCATCGAGCGGCTCGAGACGTTCCACGACCGGCTGGAGGAGGCCGGCCCCTCGCTGAACGACCTCATCCTCGTCGCGGTGGCGCGGACCCTTGCGGACTACCCGGCGTTCAACGCCCGGTACGAGGACGAGACCCACCGGCTCGTCGAGGAGGTGAACGTCGGCTACGCGGTCGACACGCCGAAGGGGCTGGTCGTGCCGGTCCTCCGGAATCTGTCCGGGAAGGACCCCGCGGCGGTCCACGAGGAGCGCAGGGAGCGAGTCGAGCGCGTCCGGGCGGACGAGCACACGGCCGAGGATCTGCAGGGCGGGACGTTCACCGTGACGAACGTCGGGTCGCTCGGCGTCGACGTGTCCCACTCCATCATCGACCCCCCACAGGTCGCCATCCTGGCGATCGGCCGGCGCAAACCGGCCGCCTTCGAGCGTGATGGGACGTTCGTGCTGGAGCGAGCCATCACGTTCAGTCTCACCATCGACCACCGCGTCCTCGACGGGGCCGACACCGGGCGCTTTCTCGCCCGGCTCGACGACTACCTCCAGGAGCCCGATCGACTCGTGGAGTGAGCGGTCCTCGGGCGGTCGTGCTGTCTGGGCCACAGCGGCGGAACGGACCGGGCCGTGCCACGGCCGTCTCAGAACGTGTCGCGGATCGCGTCGACGATCCCGTCGGTGCCGGGTATCACCTCGTCTTCCAGCGGCGGGCTGAACGGGATGGGGGTGTCCGCGACGCCGACCGTCTGGGGCGGCGCATCGAGGCTGAAGAAGTCGTTCGTCGTCACCTCGCTCACGATGTGGCTCTGGGTGCCGTAGCGCAGCGGCGTCTCGTCGACGGCGACGAGCCGACCGGTCTTGCGGACACTCGCGCGGATGGTCTCGGTGTCGAGCGGAGCGAACGTCCGTGGATTGACCACCTCCACGTCGATCTCGCCGGCGAGTCGTTCGGCGGCCTCGATCGCCCGGTAGAACAGCTGCTGGGTCGCGACGACGGTGACATCATCGCCCTCGCGCTCGACGGCAGCCTCACCCAGCGGGAGCGTGTACTCCTCGTCGGGGACCTCGCCGCGCTTCCCCATGAGGTTCTTGTGGGGAAGGACGAAGACGGGGTTGTCGTCCCGGATCGCGCTCTTGAGCAACCCCTTCGCGTCGTACGGGGTGGTCAGGGTGACGACGACGAACCCCGGCTGGCTGCCCATCCAGGCGTGGACGCTCTGGGAGTGCTGGGCGCCCGACCGGATACCCGCACCCGACGGCGCCAGCACCGTCAGCGGGACGGAGAACTGGCCGCCGCTGATGTAGCCCATCTTCGGGATCTGGTTGATCATCTCGTCGCCGGCGGTCGCGGCGAAGTCCGCGAACTGCAACTCGGCCACGGGCCGCAGCCCGCCCACCGCCGCCCCGAGCGCGTGGCCCGCGATGCCGACCTCCGAGAGGGGCGTATCGCGGACCCGCGTCTCGCCGTACTTCTCCTGGAGCGACCGTGTCTCACCGAAGTTCCCGCCGAAGGAGCCCACGTCCTCGCCGGCGACGTACACCCGCTCGTCGCGCGCGAGTTCCTCGTCGAGCGCCGCCCGGAGCGCCTCGCTGACGGACAGCTCCGTCATCGTTCCTCACCCCCGTCCGTCCCCTCCTGCCCGTACAGCGGCCGGACGTAGACGTCCTCGTAGGCCGTCGCTGGCTCCGGAAACTCGCTCTCCCGTGCGTACGCGACCGCGTCGGCAGCGGTGGACTCGGCATCGGCGTACCGGGCCTCGTACTCCGCGTCGGTGAGGTAGCCCCGGTCCTGCAACCGGTCGCGGAACGACGCCAGCGGGTCGTGCGCCTCGCCGGCCGCGGCGTCGGGGTCCTCGCGGTACTGCTGTTTGTCCCCCTCGAAGTGCCCCCGCATCCGGACGACCCGGCTCTCGATGACCGTCGGCCCGCCGCCACTCCGGGCGCGCTCGACGGCCGCCGAGACAGCCTCGTGGATGGCTACCGGATCCATCCCGTCGACCGACGCCGTCGGGATACCCAGGGGCTCGCCGTACGCCGATAGCTCGTCGGCGGGGAGGTTCCCCGCGTCGTAGGAGATGGCGAACCCGTTGTTCTCGATCACGTAGACGACCGGGAGGTTCCAGGTCGCCGCGAACACGAGCGCCGTGTGGAACGACCCGCGCGAGGTGCCGCCGTCGCCGATGGTCGAGACGACGACGTTCCCCGTCTCGCGCATCTGCTGGGCGAGCGCGAGGCCTGCGGCCGGGTTCTGGCCGGAGCCGATGGTCGCGGCGTGTCCGTAGAGGTGCCGTTCGTGGTCGGCGAGGTGCATCGACCCACCCTTCCCGTGGTTGGAGCCGGTCGCCTTCCCGTAGATCTCGGCCATCGCCTCCCGCATCGGGACGCCCTTTACCAGGTACTGGCCGTGGAGCCGCGAACCGCCGACTGCGAGCCAGTCGTCCGGCTCCATTGCGGTGCCCATCCCGGCATGCGAGGCCTCGTGCCCGTGACAGAGGTGGAGGAAGCCCGGGACATCCCCGTCCCTGAACTGGTCGAGTGCGGCCTCGTCGAACGCCCGGATACGGATCATCTCCTCGAGGAGCGTCTCGATGGTCCCCGCCGAGCAGTCCTCGAGGCTAGCTGTCGTCTCGTGAACCATGCCCAGTACGGTGTCTGATGGGTGATAAAGGTGGGTCCCGGTCGGGAACCGGGCACAGCTTCTTGACGGCACGCCGAAAACGGTGGGACATGCGTGCCGCCGTGTACCACGGGAGACGGGATGTCCGGATCGAGGCAGTCGACCCACGGCCGGTCGGGCCGACGGATGTCGCAGTAGATATCGCCTACTGTGGAATCTGTGGTTCGGATGTCCACGAGTACGCCGCCGGCCCGATCGCCATCCCGGCGGACGAACCGCATCCACTGACCGGCGAGACGCTGCCGCTGACGCTGGGTCACGAGTTCAGCGGGACCGTCCGCGAGGTCGGCGAGGACGTCGAGCGCGTCGCCGCGGGCGACCGGGTGACGGTGAACCCGGCCATCTGGTGTGGGGACTGCAAGTTCTGCCAGCGCGGTGACCACAACCTCTGTGTGACGGGCGGGAGCATCGGGCTGGCCGGCTGGGGCGGCGGACTGGCCGAGCGGGCCGTCGTTCCCGCCTCGCAGGTCGTCCCCGTCCCGGCGGGGGTCGGGCTCGACGACGCCGCGCTCGCCGAGCCCTACGCCGTTGCGCTCCACGCGGTCCGACGCTCGCGACTTCGCGCCGGCGACGACGCGGCCGTCTTCGGCGCCGGCCCTATCGGACTGGGCGTCGCACAGCTGGCGCGTCTCGCGGGCGCGAACCGCCTGTTCGTCAGTGAACCCGCAGCCGGGCGGCGGTCCGTGGCCGGCGAACTCGGTGCGCGGACGCTCGACCCGGCCGAGACCGACCCCGTCGGCCATGTCTCCGGACTGACCGACGGGGGCGTCGCCGTGGCCTTCGAGGCAGCCGGCGCCGAACCAGCGCTCCGGGACGCCGTCCGCACGACCGACCGCGGCGGCGAGGTGGTACTCATCAGCGTGTTCGAGGAGGAGATAGCCATCCAACCGAACTTCGTGATGATGGCCGAGCGGTCGCTCGTCGGCTCGATCGCATACGGTACCGGACCGCGGGCCGCCGCCGGGGAGTTCGCCGCCGTCCTCGATATGCTGGCGGACGGCCGCCTCGACCCCGAGCCGCTCGTCACCGACCGGATCGACCTCGACGATGTCGTCGCGGACGGGTTCGAGGCGCTGATCGACCCGGACGGCCAGGTGAAAATACTGGTCTCTCCCTGACACACTGGGTGCGTCGGTCCGGTCGTGTGGCCGCGGGAGGGCGCCGGACCCGATACTATTTATCATGATACGCTCTAGCACTGCGCAGGAATGAGCCTAGTCGACCACCCGGACTCCGAGCGTGCTCGCGAACTGGCCGAACGGACCCGCGATCTGATGGAGGAGGTCGTCCTGCCGTTCGAGCGCGACCTCGCGCCCGGTGAGTCCGTCTCCCCGGACGGACTGGCGACGTTGCGCGAGGCCGCACACGACTACGGGGTCTACTGCCCGCAGATGCCCACCGAGTACGGCGGCATGGGCGAGTCGTTCCGGGACTCGCTCGCCGTCTTCGAGGAGGCGGGGCGGTCACTGCTGGGCCCGCCGGCACTCCGGGTGGACGCCCCCGACGAGGGGAACATGCACACCATCGAACTCGCGGGGACGGACGAGCAGAAAGAGCGGTGGCTGCCGCCGCTCATCGAGGGGGAGGCACGCTCGGCGTTCTCGATGACGGAGCCGGCACCGGGTGGCGGGTCGGACCCGAAGATGCTGCAGACGACCGCCGAGAAGGACGGCGACGAGTGGGTCATCGACGGCCACAAGTGGTGGACCTCGAACGGCTACGAGGCCGACGTGTTCCTCGTGATGGCCCGCACCGACCAGGAGAAACACCCCTACGAGGGCTGTTCGCTGTTCCTCGTGCCGGCGGCGACCGATGGCGTCGAACTGGTGCGGGACGTGCCCGCGATGGAGAGCGCGGTGCTCGACCTGAGCCACGCGGAGGTCCGGTACGACGGCGTGCGCGTGCCCGAGGAGAACCTGCTGGGCGCGGAGAACGACGGCTTCCGGATCGCCCAGCAGCGGCTGGGGCCCGCGCGGCTCACCCACTGCATGCGCTTCTGCGGGATGGCCGACCGCGCACTGGGGGTCGCGCGGGCCTACATGCGCAACCGCGACGCGTTCGGCTCCTCGCTGGAGGAGAAGCAGTCGCTACGCCACCGGATGGCCGAGCGCGAACTCGACCTCCACGGGACGCGGACGATGACCCGCGACGCGGCCCGGCGCGTGAGCGGTGGCGACGAGGCCCGCCTCCCGGTCGCGATGTGCAAGGTCCGTGCCGCGCGGATGATCCAGGAGACGGTCGACTTCGCCATCCAGTGCTGTGGCGGCGCGGGGCTCTCGCGGGATCTCCCGCTCGTGGACTTCTACGAGGGGATGCGCTTCTTCCGCATCGGCGACGGCGCCGACGAGGTCCACCTCCGGTCGATCGCCCGGGCGGCGTTCGCCGACGAGCACGTCGCCGAGGCGGATCTGGGCAACCTGCCGCAGTTCTGATTCGGACCCTCGCTCGCTACCCGTCGGCGGAACCGTCGATCCGCGAGCGCGCCTCCGCCTCCAGGGACTCCTGGACGATCTTGCCCGTCTCGGTCGTCGGCCACTCGTCGATCTCGAAGAAGTTCCGTGGGATCCTGTAGTCGGCGATGCGGTCCTTGCAGGCCGCCCGCCACTCCTCGGCCGAGCGGGGTTCGGCCCCGGGCGCGTACTCGATGAACGCGACGATGCGCTGTCCCCAGTAGTCGTCTGGGACACCGACGACGGCCACGTCGGCGATGTCGTCGAAGGCGTCCCCGAGGAACGTCTCCACGGCACGGGTCGAGACGTTCTCGCCCCCGGTCTTCACCACGTCGTCCAGCCGGCCGTCGAAGTAGACGTAGCCGCCGTCGACCCGGCCGTAGTCCCCCGAGTGCCAGTAGCCCTCCTCGTCCCAGCCCGCCGCGGTTCGCTCCGGCTGCTGGTAGTACCCCTCGAATACCGACCAGCCGCGGTAGCAGAGCTCCCCAGCCTCACCCGGGGGGAGCCGGTCGCCCGTCTCCGGGTCCTTCGCAACCACCTCGATGCCCGGCAGCGGCTGCCCGTTGCTGTACTTCCGGAGGTCGGCGTCCGGGTCGTCGGCGTCCACCACCGAGACGAGCGGACCGCCCTCGGTCTGTGCGTAGAGGTTCGCGAAGGTCCGCTCGTCGGGTGGAGCGTCGCTCATCGCCACGGCCGCGTCGTACTGCGAGGGGGTCGCCGCGACGAGCGCCTTCTCGATCGTGAACTCCGTCTCCTCGAAGGTCGGTGCGTCCCGGAGCGCGGCGTACATCGTCCCGAACCCGAACATCGACTCGATGCCGTGCTCGTCGATGACTTCGAGCGCGGTCCCGGGGTCGAACCGTGGCTGGAAGTAGAGCGTGCTGCCCCAGACCGCCGTGTTCATCAGTATCCCGGTCACCAGGCCCCCGTTGTGGTAGAACGGCGAGAAGTTGATGAACCGATCCTCGGGCTCGATCCCCATGGCCCGACCGACGAAGTAGGCGTTGGGTACCAGCGACTCGTGAGTGAGCATCGCGCTCTTCGACGTGCCCGTCGTCCCCGACGTCTGGAGCAGGTACTGGACGTCCCCCGGCCCGGGCGCGTGGTCGCCGGGGGACCACGCCCCAGCAGCCATCTCCTCCCCGGCGTCGAGGAACGCCCCGTACTCGCGGCACGGGTCCCGGAGTCGGCCCCCGAGGTCGAGCGCCACGACGTGTTCCAGGGTCGGAACCGCAGCCGAGTCGACGCCACCGTCGGCGGTCCCCTCGAGGTCCGGCAGGGCCTCCGAGAGCAGCCCCAGGTGGTCACTGCCGCCGTCACGGGCCGTCGTCACCAGCACGGCGGGGTCCGCCCGCCGGAGCACCTCCCCCAGTTCCTCGGCACCCCACATCGCGTTGTAGGGGTTGACGACGGCTCCGGCCTGGAGCGTCCCGTAGGTGAGCGCAACGAACTCGGGGCGGTTCGCCATGAGTATCGCGACGTGGTCGCCCGGCCCGACGCCGTGGGCGTACAGGGCCGCGGCGACCCGGTCCGCAGCTGCCCGGAGTTCGCCGTACGTGGTGACCTGTTGCTCGCCGTCCGTGACGAACACGAACGCCGGTTCGTCGGGGTGCTCTTCGGCCCGGGCGCGGAGTAGTTGCTGGGCGGTCCGCTCGAAGGGCGGCATGGGAGACGCATCCCCGGAGACCCACTTAGTCCTTTGCCGTGGGGCCGAAGCGTGACCCGACGCCGATAGAGTGGGACCGCCGGCTCCCGTGTCTCAGAAGTCGTACGGGAGCGGGGCGGTGAGCTGTCCGCCGTCGACGGTGAAGTAGCCGCCCGTCACGTAGGCCGCCGCGGGGCTGGCGAGGAACAGCGTCAGCGGGACGCAGTCGCCGGGCGTCCCGAAGCGGCCCGAGGGGATGTCCTCTAGCAGTTCGTCGGGGAGCGACCCGCCCGAGGCCTCCAGCACGCCCTCCGTCTCGATGACACCGGGCGCGACGGTGTTGGCGCGGATGCCGTCCTCTGCCCACTCCGCGGCGACGGTCTGCATCAGGTTGTGGATGCCGGCCTTGCCGGCGCCGGAGTGGGCGTGGAACGGCGCCCCGCGCTCGGAGTTCGTCGCACCCATCGCCAGGACGACCCCGCCACCCTGTTCTCGCATCTGTTCGGCGGCGGCGAAGGTGCAGTAGGCGGTGCCGTCGAGGATGGTGCCGACGACGGCGCGCCAGCCGTTCGGCGTCAGCTCCTCGGTCGGCGTGACGAAGTTCGCGCCCGCGTTGTTGACCAGGATGTCGAGGCTGCCGAGTTCGTCGACGACAGTGTCGACCATCGACTCGACGGATTCGTACTCGCGGACGTCGACGGTCGTCGCGCACGCCCGCGCGCCGCGCTCCTCGAGTTCTTCTGCGACCGGCGCGAGGTGGTCCATATCGCGGCTGGCGATGGCGACGTCCGCGCCGTGGTCGGCGAACCCGAGCGCGATCTCCTCGCCGATACCGGTCCCGCCGCCGGTGACGAGGGCGACCTCGCCCTCGAACAGGTCGTCGGTGAATACATCCGTACTCTCCGGTGTCTCGCCGAAGCCCGCCATCACGCCACCCCCATGATGTCGCGGGCCTCGTCCGGTGTCGCCGGTTCGCGTCCGACGTTGCGACTCATCTCGGCGGCCCGCTCGACCAGCCCCGGGTTGGTGGACATCTCCCCGTTCGGGAGGTAGAAGTTGTCCTCCAGGCCGACGCGGACGTTGCCGCCCATCGACAGGGCGGCAGCCACCAGCGGCCACTGGTCCTCACTGATGCCGATGACCTGCCAGGTGGCGTCGTCGGGGAGCTGGCGGACCTGATGGGCCAGGTTCTCCACCGAGGCGGGGATACCGCCGAGTACGCCCATGATGAGGCTGAACTGCAGCGGGTGCTCCAGTTCACCGGACTGCAGGAACGGGCGGATGCTCCCGATATGGCCCGTGTCGAAACACTCCAGTTCGGGCTTGACACCGGCGTCGTTCATCGCCCGGACGAACGCCCTGATGTCGTCGAACGGGTTCTCGAACACCATGTTGAAGACGAAGTCCTCGCGCTCCTCGGAGTACTTCGCGTAGTTCATCGAGCCCATGTTCAGTGCGGCGATGTCGGGCCCGACCTCGCGGAGGTACTCCGTCCGTTCCTCGACCGGGAAGCCGACCGCGCCGGTCGAGAAGTTGATCAGGATGTCGGTGCGGTCGCGGACCGCATCGTATATCTCCTGGTAGGTCTCCGTATCGACGGTCTGCTCGCCCTCGTCGGTCCGCGCGTGGATATGGGCGATGGCCGCACCGGACTCGCGGGCCGCGGCGGCGTCCTTCGCGATCTCCTCAGGCGTATAGGGAATCGCCTCGCACTGGTCGCGCGTCGTCAGTGCACCGGTGAGCGCGGCGGAGATGATCGTCCTGTCGGGGTCGTTGCCTTTGACGGATTGCTGGGTTTCGAGCGTCATGATTGGATGCGTCCCGAGGGGTGGTCCGCGGGGGGCCGTCGCCCGGCAGCGTCGCCATGGGGACGTGCGGTGCCGTCGCGAAGACACACCGGTAGGCGGGCACGCACTTCGTCCGAGAGTCCCTGCCATGCCACTTAGGTCCTTCGTCGGTCCGGACGCGGCAGTCGGCTCCCTCGCGGTGCGGTACTCACCCCCACAGTTATTACCGCCGGGAGGATTGGACCAGCCAACGACCTCGCCGCCAGCGTCTCGGCGGCCGAGCCAGCGGCCCGCTCAGAGCAATGAAAATCGACATCGACGGTGACTTCGACGAGCAGACGGCGCGCGCGATAATCACGGCCATCTCCCGGCACGTCGGCGAGCCGATCGAACTCGGTGACGGCGACGACCCTCCCGCCACGGCGTTCGACGAGGCGGTCATCACGGAGCGCGAGGAACGCCTCCGCGAGGAGATCGAGGAGATCATGACTGGGGGGCCGGAGCGTGGCCACGAGAAGATCGCGGAGCTGGGCAAGCTGTTCGTCCGCGAGCGGATGGACCTCGTGTTCGACGACGTCCGGTTCGAGGACGGCACCTTCGCCGGCCAGCACAACGACGACTGGACGCCCGCCGACGGACTCGTCACCGGCGTCGCGGAGATGGACGGGCGGCGGGTCTACTTCTCGGCCAACGACTACACGGTGAAGGCGGGCTCGATCGGCTCCCAGGGGATCGAAAAGCAGATCCGGCTGAGCGAGCGGGCCGTGGACGCACGGGCGCCGATCGTCCGGCTCATCGACTCCACGGGCGCGCGACTCACGCCCGGCGAGCGCGACGAGACACAGTCACACGCCGACCGGTACACGGGTGGGAAGTCCTTCTTCAACCAGTGTATCCACTCCGGGCAGGTCCCACAGATCGGCATCCTCTACGGCCCGAACATCGCCGGGTCGGCCTACACGCCGGTGTTCTGTGACTTCCTCATCATGGTCGAGGGGACCTCCGGGATGGCCATCGCCTCGCCCCGCATCGTCGAGGAGATGACCGGCGAGCAGACCGATATGCAGGCGCTCGGCGGCCCCGAGATCCACGCCCGGCACTCCGGGAGCGCGGACCTGGTCGTCCCCGACGAGGAGGCCGCCGCCGAGATGGCCCGCACGCTGCTGGGCTACCTCCCCCAGAGCCACGACGCGGCCCTGCCGACCGAGCCGCCGGCGCCACCTGGGCTGGCGCCCGGGAGCCTGGACAGCGCCATCCCCGAGCGGCCCAACGAGGCCTACGACGTGAACCAGGTGATCAAGCGCGTCGTCGACCGTGACTCGTGGCTGGAACTGAAACCCGACTTCGCCCCGGAGATCGTCACCGGGTTCGGCCGCATCG
This sequence comes from Haloglomus litoreum, assembly GCF_029338515.1. Classification (GTDB taxonomy): domain Archaea; phylum Halobacteriota; class Halobacteria; order Halobacteriales; family Haloarculaceae; genus Haloglomus; species Haloglomus litoreum. The sequence goes on from NZ_CP119988.1 coordinate 1,178,377, forward strand.
ACGGGCGGCCCGTCGGCGTCGTCGCCAACCAGCCCGAGCACGTCTCCGGCGCCATCTTCCCCGACTCGGCGGAGAAGGCGGCGGGCTTCATCTGGAAGTGCGACGCGTTCGGCATCCCGCTGGTCTACCTCTGTGATACGCCCGGGTTCATGATCGGCTCGGCGGTCGAGAAGGAGGGCGTGCTCCAGAAGGGCCGGAAGTTCATCTACGCCACCTCGAACGCACAGGTGCCGAAGATCTGCGTCATCACCCGCAAGGCGTACGGTGCGGGGATCTACGCGATGTGTGGGCCCGCCTTCGAGCCGGACGCGACGCTCGCGCTCCCGTCGGCCGAACTCGCGGTCATGGGCCCGGACGCCGCGGTCCGGGCCGTCTTCGCCCGGCAGATCGACGACATCGACGACCCCGCAGAGCGCGAGGCGTTCATCGAGGAGAAGAAGGCCGAGTACCGCAAGGATATCCGCAAACAGGCCTCGAATATGCAGGTCGACGAACTCGTCCCCGCCGGAGACCTGCGTGAACAGCTCGTCGAGCGACTCGGCGCGCTCCGGAACAAGCAGCGCCGCAGCTACGACCGTTACCACGGGACGGTGCTGTTCTGAGGCTCACGGGCCGTCGTCAGGCGACTCGACCGAGACGGGCAGCGCGCCGAGGAAAAGCTTTAGGCCGTCGGCAGGCCCCAGTTACCGCGACCGCTCCGCAGCGCGGGCGGGACCTGTAACCATGACACCGGATCCGACAGCGGCCTCGAACGAGGACCTGAGCGTCACGACCAGCGACGACGGCGTGGTCGTGCGAGCCACCATCGACCGCCCGGAGACCCACAATGCGCTCAACGACCGGGTGCTCGACGGCCTGATGGCCGTGATGGACGCCGCGGACGGGAGTCCCGCCCGCGTGGTCGTGGTCCGGGGCGCCGATGGCACCTTCTGTTCGGGGGGCGACCTGTCGGGGATGGACGAGGACGGGACGCCGTCGATGCAGGAGCGCCGGCGGAGTTCGGGGAAACTCAGCGAGCTGTTCGAGCGGATGGTCGCCACCTCGGCACTGACCGTCGCGGCGGTCGAGGGGTACTGCCTCGCCGGGGGCTGCGGGCTCGCGGCGGCCTGCGAGTTCGTGGTCGCCGCCGCCGACGCCGAGTTCGGGACGCCAGAGGTCAACGTCGGGATGTTCCCGATGCAGGCGATGGCGTCGATCATGCCGGCGGTCCGCGAGAAGCAGGGACTGAAGCTCCTGTTCACCGGCGAGCACGTCTCCGCCACCGAGGGCCGGGAGATCGGGCTCGTCACGGACGTGTACGATGCCGAGTCGTTCGACGACGAACTCGCGGCGTTCGTCGACGAGCTGGCCGCCAACAGTCCCGTCATGATCTCGATGGGCAAGGAGGCGTACTACAACCAGCGGGACATGTCGTTCGAGCGGTCCTACCGCTACCTGAAGGAGATGCTCGTCCTGCTGATGGAGAGCGAGGACCACGCCGAGGGGGTCGCCGCCTTCCTCGAGGACCGCGAGCCGGCGTGGAAACGGCGGTAGGCGACCGGACTCTCCGACTCCACCCGGGCCAAGCTATATGACACCGTCGGGTGAGCGTCCGGCATGGAGCTAGCATTCGATGACTCCGAGACGGCACGCGAGCTGGTCGAGCGGACGCGGGCGTTCATGGACGAGGTCGTCATCCCGACCGAGCGCGAGGAGTTCCTCTCCGGCGGCGACATGACCGATGCGGTGATCGAGGCGCTGCGTGCGGAGGCGAGGGACCGGGGCCTCTACGCCCCCCAGCTCCCCGAGGAGTACGGTGGGCTGGGCCTGGACTTCCGCGACGTGCTCCCGATGTTCGAGGAGGCAGGGCGGTCGCTGCTGGGGCCGCCGGCGCTCCGGGTGGACGCCCCCGACGAGGGGAACATGCACACCATCGAGATGGTCGGAACGGACGCCCAGAAGGAGGAGTGGCTCCGCCCGCTCGTCGCCGGGGAGTACACCTCTGCGTTCTCGATGACCGAGCCGATGCAGGGCGGCGGGTCGGACCCGAAGATGCTGCAGACGACCGCCGAGAAGGACGGCGACGAGTGGGTCATCGACGGCCACAAGTGGTGGACCAGCCAGGGTGACGAGGCCGACGTCCTGCTGGTCATGGCCCGCACGAACCAGGAGGCCCACCCCTACGAGGGCTGCTCGTTCTTCCTCGTTCCCCCGGACACCGAGGGCGTCGAACTCCGGCGGGAGGTGCCGTATCTGGGCGACGCCTGGGGGATCGGCCATCCGGAGGTGATCTACGACGGCGTGCGGGTGCCCGAGGAGAACCTGCTGGGCCCGAAGGACGAGGGGTTCCAGATCGCCCAGCGGCGGCTCGGCCCCGCGCGGTTGACCCACTGCATGCGCTTCTCCGGGATGGCCCAGCGCGCCATCTCCGTCGCCAAGGCGTACGTCCACGAGCGCGAGGGGTTCGGCGAGGCGCTGTCGAACAAGCAGTCGCTGCGGTTCAAGATCGCGCGCGCGGAGACCCGGCTGTACGCGGTCAGGACGCAGGTCCGCCACGCGGCCCGACAGATCGCTCGGGGGAACGAGGCGCGCACCGAGGTCGCGATGTGCAAGGTCTTCGCCGCGAACGTCGTCAACGACATCATCGACGATATGCTGCAGTTGTGTGGCGGCAACGGCATCGCCCGTGACCTCCCCATCGCGCACTTCTACGAGGAGGTCCGCGCGTTCCGCATCTTCGACGGCGCCGACGAGGTCCACCTCCGGTCGATCGCCCGGGCGAGCTTCGAGAACGTCGACAGGGAGGAGCTCGCGACCGTTACGCGGTTCTGAGTTCGGCCGGGGGCCCGGCACGGTACACAGAGGCGGCCTCAGCGGCTCAGATCGTAGCCGCTATTGCGGTCCCAAACGCCGCTTGTAGCCTCCTCGCGCAGGGCCTCCTTGCTGACCTTGCCCGAGGGCGTCCGGGGTAACTCCGACCGGATCTCGATGTAGCGGGGGACCTTCAGGTAGGGCAGCTGTTGCTCGCAGCGCTTGCAGACATCGACGGGCGTGATGTCGACCCCGTCCTCGGGGACCACCACGGCCTTGACCTCCTCGCCGCCGCCCTCGTTGACGACGCCGACCACGGCGGAGGTCTCGACGCCGGGCAGGGCGTTGATGACGCTCTCGATCTCGAGCGAGGAGATGCGCCCGGCGATCCGGCCGCGGTAGATGGAGTTCTCCTTGGTCGCGACGAAGTGGACGTAGCCGTCCTCGTCGCGGTAGCCGATCCCGCCGGTGTGGATCCACTGGTTCCGGCAGTCCTCGATGGTGCGCTCGGGATTGCCGTAGTAGCCAGTCATCATCGCGTTCGGGCGCGTCGGCCGGACGACGATCTCGCCGGGCTCGCCGGTCGGGACCGGCCAGTCGTCCTCGTCGACGATCTCGAGTTCGGCGTAGGATGGTGGTTTCCCGACGCTCGCGAGGTTGCGGTCGTCGATGCTGTTGTAGGCGGCGATGGTCGAGACCGCCGTCGTCCCGTACCCCTCCAGGAGGGTGATGTCGAACCGGTCCTCGAACGCCCGGAAGAGCCCCTCGTCCGAGGCGAAGCCCGGGCTGGCGCCGACCGCGACCTCGGCGGGGGTCTCGCCCCCCTCGGGTTCGATGTCCTGGTTGTACAGCACCGAGAGCATCCGGCTGAGATAGAGGAAGACCGTGGCGTCGTAGCGGTCGATCTGGTCCCAGAAACGCTCCGGGACGAACCCGTCCTCGATGATGAACTCCCCGCCCGCGAGGAGTGTTCCCATCACGCCGAGCTGGAAGGTGAAGATGCTGTACAGCGGGAGCGTGGTGAAGATCCGGTCGTCCTCGTCGTAGTCGAACAGGGTCCGACACGACTCCCAGCCCGTGTTCACGTAGGAGAACTGCGGCATCAACACGCCCCTCGGCTGGTTCGTCGAGTGCTGCTGGACGTACGTCAGCGAGACGGTGTCGGACTCCTCGACCGACACCTCCGGGGGCGACGTCCGCCCGCCGAGCAGACTCTCGAAGTCCCGGTAGGGGCTGTCCACTGGCGGGTCGGAGACGAAGTACTCCGCCCCCAGTCCCGGGACCCGGCTCCGGACGGACTCGTAGTCCGCCCGCGTCTGGTCGTCGACGAGCACGATCTCGATGTCCGACGTCGAGAGGACGTAGGCCAGGGTATCTCCGGTGAATCGGGTGTCGATCGGGGTGGCGACGGCGCCGAGTTTCGCGAGCGCGAAGAACGTGCAGACGTACTCGGGGGAGTTGTAGAGGAAGAGTCCGACGTGGTCGCCCGGGCCCACGCCCTGCGCGCGGAACTCGTCGGCGATGGCGTTGGCCGTCCGGTCGAGTTCGGCGTAGGACATCGTGCGATCCCGGTGCCGGAGGAAGGTCTCGTCCCCCCGCTCGGCGGCCATCCGCTCTACGGCGTCGCTGACCGTCCGGATCCCCTCCGGTGGAACCGTCGCGGTCATCGCTCGCTCCTCGCCGCGGTCAGCGTGCGCGAGAGTTCCTCGACCCGGTCCGCCAGCAGCATCGGGATGTCCTCGTCGAGGCTCTCGCCACCGAAGTCGTGGGAGTAGCCGAACACGCCGAGCGCGTGCGAGCAGCCCTGTTCGTCCTCGAACGCGACGCCGATGGACTGGACGCCCAGCGCCGTCTCCCCGTCCGTGAAGGCGTACCCTCGGTCGCGGATCTCCGCCAGTTGCTCCAGCAGTCGCTCGCTGTCCGTTATCGTCCGGTTCGTGTACACCGGGAGCCCGTGGTGGTCGATGATCCGACGGACGTACTCCTCGGGGAGGTGTGCGAGGATCGCCTTGCCGGGGCCGTGCGTGTGGAGGTACGACCGCTTCCCGATCCGGCCGTAGACCGCCTGCGTGCCCTCGGGGACGGCACGCTCGACGAAGATCCCTCGGCCCTGCTCCTCGGCGATCCACCACGCTGCCTGCGAGATCTCCTCGGCCACGTCGGAGAGAGCAGCCCGAACTTCCTCCCTGATGCCGAGCGTGCTCCTCGCGGCCATCCCGTGGGTCAGAAACCGGAGCCCGATGCGGTACGTCCCGTTCTGGTTCCGCACGTAGCCCATCGATTCGAGAGTGCTCAGGTAGTTGTGGACGGTACTCTTCGCGAGGTCGAGGTGCTCGGCCAGTTCGGTGATCTCCGCGCCGTCCTGGTTCTGCAGAACCTCGACGATTCGAAACCCCGTCCGGACGGACTTGACGTGACGAGAGGACGATGTCGAGAGCATTGATGTATGTTCCCGAGTCACGCGCTTATACCTTTCCCCGATACCGAACGCACTTCCGGTTACAACCCACGGTCTCCTCTCTTCACTATACGAATGACGAACACGCCCCGGCTATCACCCGCAGCAATGCCTACGTATTCACGAACCGGCGAGTGATGCGGGTAGAACCACCGGTACGGCCCAGTTCGCATACGTTATGTGAACGGTGGAGCCCCAGATCACCGAGGCTTCACCGGACAAGATCAGTATTCGGCATATATTTTCACGCCGATACGTCGAAACCGATGTCTGGAATCCAGGATGCGTATACGCGAGGGGCTACATGGCCGAAAGCCCGTTCGGTATCCATGCATTCGGGGAGCAACCGCTCCGAGACCTCGGTCAACGGGTTGCTGGCGGGCTCGGGACCAGTTCCTGAGCCGTAACAGATGTACGGTTGTTAATTATATCTCGACCTCGAGGTACGATGGCCCTCCGGCCATCCGGCCTGTGGATGGCCATAGTCTCTTGACGGATACTGCAGCTGTTCAACTTGCGATATATACATAATATATATCTTGACAATAAGAGATATTATCAGAATATAGGGCACATATTAGAAAATTTACGCATCAATATAGTAGTTTCTATCATATTATTGGGAATAAAGATGATTTTGCATTTATGTATATGATTTTATCTTTTTATTATATAGAGTATGTGATTGGTAATCTGTTTATACTTGGGTTGATTGATGATCCTACTGGCTCACCTGGCCTCTGGGTTCACTGGAGTTCCGTCGGGTGTCGCCGAGCGGAACAACCGCTGTCGGTCCGACGCGGAGGGGGGTCCCCCGGCGATTACTCCGCCGACGGACGGACCACTCGCGGGTGTGGCGGCCGGCTGATCGTGCACGCCGACTGTGGACGCCGGTCCTGGTGACGGTCGGACAGCCCCGTGGCCGCTTGACGGCAAACGGCAGCCTTAGGCGGTCCCATCGATGACCTCCACCCGTGAGCGACGACCGCGACCGCCGGACCGAGCCGGTCCCCTGCGTCGCCGTCCCGCGTGAGGACGGCGAGGCCACCCGTGCTGCCCTCGCCGAGCGCGACCTGGTGGACGGCGACCACCGCATCACCGTCGCCGACGGCCGGCTGTACGTGCCCGTCACCGACCCGACGGCCGTCCCCGACGGGTTCGACGTGGTCACCCACGAGTCCCCCGTCCGCGAGGGCCAGACGCTCCCCGAGGATATCCTCGGCTGGGCGCCGACATACGAGCGCCTCGGGAGGATCGTCATCCTCGACGAGGACGACCCCGAGCGCGCCCGCGCCGCGGCCGACGCGGTGATGGAGTCCTCGCTCCCGGCGGAGACGGTCGTCAACCGCGCCTCGAAGGTCAAGGGCGAGACGCGCGTCCGGGACTGGGACGTCCTCGCCGGCGACGGTACCGAGGCCGTCCACCGCGAGTACGGCTGCGAGTTCCTGGTCGATATCGCCGAGGTGTACTTCTCCCCGCGGCTCGCGACCGAGCGCCACCGTGTCGTCGGGCAGGTCGACGCCGAGGACCACTTCTTCGATATGTTCGCCGGCGTCGGGCCGTTCGTGATTCCCGCCGCGAAGCGCGGCGCACGCTGTGTCGGGGTGGACCTCAACCCCGCCGCCGTCCGCTACCTCCGCGAGAACGCCGAACGCAACGGGGTGGCCGACCGCGTCACCGCCCACGAGGGCGATGTCAGAGCGGTCGTCGACCGCGAGGACTACGACGGCTGGGCCTCGCGCGTGGTCATGAACCTCCCGCACTCGGCGGACGAGTTCCTCGAGACGGCCGTGCGGCTCGCTGGCGACGACTGCGTGCTCCACTACTACGACATCCAGCACGAGGACGACCCGTTCGGGCCCGGGGAGGGTGCCATCCGCGAGGCCGCCGGCGATGCGTACGACGTGACCGTCGAGACGCGCCACGAGGTCCGGTCGTACGCCCCCCACGAACTGAACGTCTGCCTCGATGTCCGATTGACGCGCTGAGGCCGAGACCGTCGCACGGCTTCGGAATCCTTATACTTCGGACCCGACTTCCATCGCGTAGCGCCGGTATAGCTCAGACTGGCAGAGCGATTCCTTCGTAAGGAATAGGTCGAGGGTTCAAATCCCCCTACCGGCTTGGAAGATTTTGTCCACATCCCTTGTACAAAAGGCCACCAGCCACAGCTGTTGGTGACCACGCGAACAGTAATAGGGGTGGTGCCGCGTGAGCGCCGAGCGCCAGCGCGGCCCCGATGGCCCACAGCCGGCGTGCAACCGGACCGGCTCGAACTGGTCGCGTGAGACCGCGACCGGCGGCCTGCTCGCCTTCCATCCGCCGTGCCAGCGGTGCTTCCCCGAGGACGGGCCCGGCGAGGGCGACCCCGTCATCCGGGCGCGGGGCACCGCCGGCAACCGACTCCACCGCCCGGCTGAAGACGGGGGTGCGGACTGATGGCGGCGACCGACGCCACGCCCGACGGCGCCGTCCTCGCGACGTACTTCCCCGACGATGCGGATTTCCGGGCCGCAACCGAGCCCCGGACCCTGCCCGCCAGCTGGCGCGCTCCTCGTTTCGACCGCGCCGACCGGAACGCGACCGAGCACGTCGGCTACGCCGTGCTCATGGTCCGGGGCCGGTTCCGCGGGCTCGATGGGGACCGCGGGCTCATCCGCGTGCTGTACGTCGACCGCGATGTTTCGCGGACCTGGTATCAGGACTACGAGGCCCACTACGACGGCGCCGGGTATCGGCCTCGCGCGAGCCAGTGGGCCTGTACCCGCGCGTTCGCCGGCGCCTTCGGCGGGGCCGGCGACCCCGTCGCGGGTGCGGAGGCCGAGGTGCTGGCGCGGCTGCTCGCCGAGCAGTACGACCTCGACGGAGGTGACACCTGATGCCCGAGCGTCCGTCTCGCGAGGGGTTCGGCACCAGCCTCACCGAGCTGTTCCCGGGCGGTGCCCCAGTCGGCGAGGTCACCGCGCCCCGCCGACTGCTCCGCCATCTCGCCGACCTGGGCCAGCGGTTCGATAGCCACAGCGAGGCGATTCACATCGGGTGGAGTGAGCACGGCCTCTCGGCGTACGCCTCGAACGCGGGCAACTACCTCGCCTGCCTGATTCACGTCCCGGAGCACCGGTGTGGCGTGCCGACCAGTGGCCGCGTCGGCACCGTCGCGGTCGAGGGCGAGGACCTCGGCACGCTCGCCTCGATGGCCCGGCGCCGCACCACCGACCAGGAGGGTGTCAGCACCCGCCTGGAATTCGGCGACGAGGCTCTCTCGGTCCGAACGACCGACTCACAGTACGGCGGCACGATGCCGGCAGTGGCACGAACTGACGGCCAGCGTGCCGACTTCGCTCGTATCGCCGGCGAGGCCAGCGAGCGGGCGATCGTCTCGGTGTACGATCTCGGGTACCAGCGGACCCAGGCTGAGCAGGCAGCCGAGGCGGTCACGCGTGCTGTTCTCGTCACCGATGGTCGCGGCGCTCGGCTCGGTATCTGGGACAGCGATGACGAGCAGCTGGTCGAGACGGATATCGACGGCAGTGCCAGCGAGCCCGCGCTGGCCGCCTACCAGCACGAGCCCATCGGCGAGTTGCTCGACCTCGTCCCGACCGGCAAGCGGGCCCGCCAGTACTGGTACTGGGATGACTCGCATCCCCTGCTGGCCTGGGGATTCGATGAGCATATCCAGGTCGTCGCGACGGTCGCACCGCTGCTGGAGTTGCCGGACGGGACGCTGGAGGGCCTGGCCGGGGGTGAGGCGTGATGGCGCTGAGTGCGTTCCCGTATGTCGGCGGGAAGACGCGGCTCGTCGACTGGGTGACCGACCACCTGCCCAACCACACCACGTACGTCGAGCCCTTCGGCGGCAGCGCGGCGGTCCTGCTGAACAAGCCCCGGAGTGCGATCGAGGTCTACAACGACCTGGACCGGGACCTCGTCCAGTTCTTCGAGGTCGCCCGCGACCGGCCCGAGGAGCTCATCCAGTGGGCCCGCCGGACGCCGTTCAGCGAAGAGCTCCACGCCGAGTATGTCCAGGACTTCTACGAGGGCGAGCGGCCCGACGACCCGATCGCACGAGCGGGCCGGTTCCTCTTCCTGCGGTACAGCCAGTTCGGTGGGAAGTACAACAGCCCGCGGGGCTTCAAGCGGGATTCGATTGCGACGCTCTCGAGCGAGGCCTCAGCGTGGGCGAACGTCCCCGAGCACATCGAGGCGACCTGCGAGCGGCTGCAGGGCGTCTCGATTCAGCACAACTCCTTCCGAGCCGTCATCGAGCGGTACGATTCCCCGAGTACGGTCTTCTACTGTGACCCGCCGTATCTCGACAAGGAGCGCACCTACCGTGTCGATGGCTTCGAACACGCGGGGCTCGCGGAGGCACTGACGGATATCGAGGGGTACGGGCTGGTCTCGTATACCGACCGGCCCGAGGACCTGTACACGGACTGGGAGGAAGTCACCCGCGAATACAACCACGACAGCGGGAAGGACGACGGCCGCACGAAGGAAGTCACCGAGCGGCTACTCTGTAACTTCGACCCCGAGTACGCGCCCACGTTCGTCGACGCCAGCCAGCAGACCCTGACGGAGGTGTCGCCTGATGCGTGACTGGCGCGAGCCGCGGTTCACCAGCGACCGCGAGGGGAATGCCGAGACGCCCTGCCCGGTCTGCGACGGGGTTTCGGACTTCGTGTATCGCTGTTCCGAGTGTGGCGCCGACCTGTGTGCGGACTACGGTGGGGGCACCGAGGACCTCGCGACGGCTCGAGACGAGCCCGCGCGCTTCCTGGACGTCTCGCTCGAGCGCGGGGCCTACGTCGACGAGCCCGAGGCCATGCCGCCAAAGCAGAAGCTCCAGCAACGCATCCGCGGGCTCCGGACCGTCGAACAGGTCCAGCGGTACCTCGAGGCGGAGCTCGCACTTGAGCGGCCCGAGTGCCCGCGGCAGGCCGTCATCGGCGCGCTCAATCGCCAGAAGGCTGCGCTCGAAGGTGACGATTCAACGACCGGCGAGACGGCCGCCAGTCCGTCGCTGAACACGTCGGACACGAGCGCAGCCCGTCAGTCGGCTGCCACCGATGGCGGTACGACGCCGGCGAGCAGCGATTCATGGCCCAGCCTGTGTGCGCACGCCCCCGACGCGGACTACGCGATCGACGCAGCCGCCGGCGAGCGCGTCCTCTGGTGTCGTGCGTGTGCGGATTACGTCGCGCGGGTCGATGCGGACGGGGCGGTGATCGAGCGCGCCGCGCCCGAGGGTGGTGGCTGATGGCGCTGGTCGAGACGGCGCCGCACGAAGTGAAGGGTCACCTCGTCTACACCGAGCACGGTGCCGACCCGTACTGGCTGCTCGGCAAGCTCCTCATCGAGGGGCTGGGTGGCTACGCCGGGAACGTGGAGGTCCCCGTCGACGGGGAGACCTGGGAGGTCATGATGACCGACACCGACGGCGGGCTCGCACCCCGCGAGGAGGATCCCGTCGACGAGCCGCTCAAGGAGTGGCAAATCAAAGCCCGCGGCGCCGGCGAGCACAACCGCCGCAAGGTCACGTTCGAGGTCAAGCCCCGGTGGAGCGGGCTCGAGGCCTACGAGAGCGGGAAACAGGTCTCCACGCCGTTCGACCACGACGACGGGCCGGACGAGGGCGTCGCCGTGCACGCCCAGGGGTCGAATCTGGAGCCCGACGCGTACCCCGGGCTGCTGTGGGAGTTCGTCCAGAGGCTTGCCGACGAGGCTGGGATGGATGTGAGCCCGCACTACTTCTCGGCGCTGCACGAGTGGTCGAGCATCTACGAGTACGAGCGCTACGTCCGGGTCCGCCGCGGGATGGCGAAGAAGTACATCTCGAACGACGGCATCATGCGGCGGCTGCTGATGCTCTGTGCCGACGAGCGCGGGTCGAAGGCCGAGCTCAAGATCGACAACGAGGACGTCGTCGGGTACAACCACCGGCTCATTCTGCCTCGAGGCGATGCCCAGCGACTCATCGATGGGCACACCGCCGGGAAGCAGCTCAAGCACTACCATCCGAAGCACGTCCGGGACTCCGAGGATGAAGGCGCCGCCGAGGATCCGCTGTACCATCCGAAGGTCGGGGCGCTCGCCCGGAAGTCGCTCGACGGGTCGGCGTGGTCGTGGGGCGAGCGGGATGCCCTGCGGGACGAGCTCGAGGAGCTCATCCTCAACACGCTGCGCTGGTCGGGGATCCCGGTGAAGCCGGATGCGACGACGTTCATCGCCGACGACCATTTCACGCCCCAGGCGACCGATGGCGATGTCCGGCTGTACGACGACCCGACGCCCCAGATCGAGGCCGAGCAGGAGGCGCTGGTGGTGACGGCGCTCCGGTCGATGACCGACGCCGACGCCGACCTCCTCGAGCAGCTCGTCGCACGTGGTGAGGGGCAGGACTACCGCCAGCTGGCCGACGGCGCCGGGCGGTCGATCTCGACGTTGTATCGCGCGCTCGAGCGGATGGGTGGCATCCTCGAGAGCGACGGCGGCGAGATTCGGTTCGGCTCCCGGAAGCTCGCCGAGCGGGTCAAGGCCATCGTCGAGTCCGCCGAGCACCACATTCGGAATGCGACGAGTCGGGCGGCCCAGCTGGTCGCGATGGACGAGCGCCGCGCCGAGTCGAGCGCCTTCCAGGAGTGGCTCAACGAGTACGCCGTCGAGGTCCTGCAGCGGAACCACGAGGGCCGGGTCCGGGTTCGGATCGACACCGTGCTCTCGGACCTGCAGGCCGACCACTACCCCACCGTCTCACAGGCACTGCTCGAGGGCTACTCGGCCTGGGTCCAGGACGGCCACGACGCCGCGGCGTTCCGCAACATGCTCGTCGACTGGAAGAACCGCGGTCAGTCGATGACCTCGAAGGCCGGGAAGTTCCTCGCTGAGTGACGGCTCGGTAGTGGCAACGCTGCGTCTTTGGCCATTTCATTTAAATACTGACTACTCATTCGCCCAATTGCACCTGTTCAGGTGCATCCCCCCAACCCCCCCACCCCGCTTTTCACCACCCTGTAGCCGCGCTGCTCGGTCGGGGCTGTTCCCGCCGGGCGGGAAAACCCCCTTAGGGAGTGTGCCTAAGGGCACTGGCTGGAAACCATACCCCGCACCGCTCAGCAAACTTCGGCTGTCTTCTACTACTGCAGTCTAGCTCTGTTCTGTGCTATTACTGTAAGCCTGGACATCAGATCGAAACCTGGGTAAGGGGCCTTCTGACCTCCGATCTCAGCAATATCTGATCAAAAACCATGTGAGGGCGATCGGGTTGTGGTTTTATTGTGACTCGTTGCCAGCACCCAGAAGATGGACCGACGGGAGGAGGTGGTGTTCAATGCGCTCTTGGACTACTGCCAGCGCACCAACACAGAGACGGTGTCACAAGTCGATGTGCATAACGTCGGGCTCCCAGCGTTGGAGGATGCCTATCCTGACGTTGATGCCTATGGTAGTCAACTCAAATCAGCAGTTCAGACGCTGATCAAGGAGGACGCTCTCGAAGTAACACCAGATAATGAGTATCGGCTGTCTGCCGATGCTGTCGAGCACACTGCTGAGCAGCCAACGCAAACCGCGACATCAACAAGAGAGCAATCAGAGACAGACGAGGCTAAAACGCCGACTGCAACCGAAACGAGCGGCGGGCCGACGCAGAAGCCACAGAACGAGACGAAGGCTCCACCCTCTTCAGACGAACCCTCCGAGCTGGAGACGAAGTCACTGTATGAGCTTCTCCGGTCATGCCAGATGGGGGAAGCGGGGGCGATTGTCGGCGGGCACATTGACAAAAACGAGCTTCGAAAGGAGCTGTATATAGAGACGGCTGAAGACGACCTCCTCCGAGAGTTCTTTGTCGAAAACTACGCGAGAGACGGGAAACATCTCGTGATCACTGGCAGCGCAGGTGATGGGAAGAGCGCGCTGCTCTCACGAGCTTTCAAAGAGGCACAGTCGACCGACGTTGATCTGGAACCGGAGCATATCCACATGGACGCAACCGCGTCCCGTGGGAAGCATCAGACGTACGACGATACCCTTGCTGACTTTCTCGACGCGGTTTCGAAATGTCTCGATCAAGAAGCTGGGCCGCGAACCGGGCTCGCGATCAATCTGGGACTTGCAATCGATTTCTTCGAACGGCAGGGATACAAATCTGAATACGGCCAAGTCTGGGAGGCGATTGATGCCTGTCGAAATGAACCCCGATACGAGACTGATCAGGTAACTGTCCTGAACCTTGGCCACAGGTCGACGTACTCGACCGCCCCTGACGAACTCGGCAAGGGGCTCCTGTCGAAGATTGTGGAGAAATTCGCCTTTGATGACCCCGCGAGCCCGTTCTACCACGCCTACCAGCAAGCTAACGACCGCTGTCCCGCCGTTGATCACTGCCCTCTCCACTATAATGCTCGCCAGTTCACGGATCCAGAGATCAGAGAAGAAGTGGTCGAACTCATCGCTGCAACTGGTCTGATCAACAATATCTATCTGAACCCGCGGATGATTCTGGATCTCGTTTCTAAGATTATTGTCCCAGAATCGATGCAGCCGGTGCCTGATACCGATAATGAATGCCCTGTCGGCCGGTCGGCGAACTACGGCCGACAATTCGATCCGGATGTTGTAATCTGGAACGCGCTATTCGAACGTCTTGGCACCCACGAGGACGGAAACCGTGGGCTGCTTGATCCGGCAGCCCAGGCTGAGAAGGCGACTGATGAAGAGATCCTTAGCTGGGGAGCCGGCCCGAGTGCCCTGAATCAGGCGCTTGATGATACCCCAGCACTGGAAGGCAAGCCGCTCGAAGCTCGTGCCAGAACCGCCCTGAGGAAAGAATACGTCTCTGGTGAATCAAACGTCCGTACGGCGCGGGACTGGTCGTGGTTTCAGGAATTCACTGGCGCCCTCACATTCTTTGATCCTCCGCAGGACAGATCTGGCGACCCGTACAAACAAGACGCCAGCAGTGCCGTCACGACCGTGACGAAGGCGCTCAAGGGGTGGACTGGACGATCCGACGAGACCGATGACTGGATCGAATTCGTGGACGGAGTTCAGGGAGATTACAAATTCCTCTCGAAGTGGGAGAAACCAACGCCCAGTCTTGAAGCCTCGAAGTCTCAAACCCAGACGGAGACGATACCCGGGCAGCTTTGGATTGTGCTTCAGCCAGGGGGAGAGACGCTCGAGATCCCCGTCCCGATCACATTCGGATTGTACTTGCTGATGAAACGAATCAGCCGAGGATACAGACCCAATTCGCGTGATCTGGAGCGCTCGGAGGGCATCCGACTTATCCAATCCCGGCTGTCCGAATTCACTGACAAGAAAGATACGGTCCGTATTGAGAATAAGTCAGATGAGACGGTCCTCCGGCTCGAGCGCGACGCGTTCGAAACGATTCAGGTTCGTTCAGGTGAGCTGTAAGTATGTCACTGGAACAAGATTCGACACCGGATTTCAAGGACTCGGTCAATCGGGTCCTTGAGGAGGCGTTTTTCCCCACATCCCCAGCAGCGACTCTCAGGGAGTCGATTTTCTCGGAGATTCTAGCTGGCGTACTCGGGGCCTCCCCTTCGACTGAAGATCTCGATGAACTCAGAGAGGCGATGGAGGCACATGAGGCCGTGCCAGATGAAGCGACAGCAGAGCAAATTTGGGAGGTGTTTGAGGCGTCATATACTACCACTGGCGAACGCGGCGCACGAGGCAAGAAGGCTAAACGGTACGTTCTGCCTTTCCACCCTTCTATAGCGAAGGCAATCAAGCCCAAGGAGACGCGCAACTGGGGGAAATGGTACCGGATGTTGATGACGGAGACGGATCCGGTGGCCCTCAACACGTCACTGCATGACTCCTTTGTCACTCGTTTAGAGGAAATGGAGGCCTCGAATCTGTTCGAGCAGATCTTCATTGATGCTGCACACGAACTTCAGCCTGGCACTGCCAGCCAACAGGCGGATCCGGATCCGATCAAGCCATACGTAGCATCTTGCGCGACCCGATTTCAGGAGGATCTTCGAGTCTGGTTGGATGACGAGTACGACTCCCCAACGAACTGGCTCCAGTCGACCAAGGATCTGTTTTGTTTCCACTTCATGATGTACTATCTTCAGCTCTCAATCAATCTCCGAGCAGAATTCCAGGCAGCTGCCGATGGAGAGTTGGAAACATTCGAACCGAGAATTAGAGAGATCTACTTCGGACTATGGGACGAGCGGGCGACTCATGATCGCCGATTCTCCAAGGAGTGGCGGGAACGCGACGACCAGGGGCTTGAGCGGTTCGTCTATGACTCGTGGGGACGTCTGGCTGCTCTACGTCTAATCAATGACGCTATCCCGGAGTCACAGACCTCTGCTGAGCAGCCTGTCTATACTCTCTCCGAAGCCGTGGAGGAACTCTCGGAGACACAACAACAGCAGTGCGCCGCTGAAATCGCTACTTTCGCAAACTTCGAGGATTCCGGGACGATGGACCTCCCGACAGCAGCTGTCCGGTTGGTTCATGCCGTTCGTCGGTATTACGAATCCCGCTCGAAATCGAATCAGACGCCCATCAGCATGGGTGTCAATGTGATTCGACAGCTGGGCGAAGGCCAAGATCGCCGGTACTACAGAACACAGCGGAAGGTTGGGCCAACACTTCGTCTTAATCGGAGTGCGCTACGGTTTTTCGCTCGACTATTCGCCTCGGGACAGGACGACAAGCACTACGAACAGTTCCTCGACTACTTGCGGCAACGGGGCATCTACCTCGACTCACAGTCGCAGAATGTTGCGCTCGAGGAACTAGACGAGATGGGGCTCATCGACCGACAGAGTGACAGCGGAGGTTCAGTTTATGTCAGGGCAATTTGAAACGCAGTTAGCCGAATGGTTGCAGGAACGATTAGCTGAAAACCCGCCGCAGGCCGGCCAGAAACTGCTGGCTGAATTTCATGACCCGGCGACTGCGGACGTCTTCGCCGACAGTCTTCAGAAACTTGCTGCAGCTGAGCCGCGCGAAATCCCTGGGTCGTCGGCTACGCTGCCGACCCTGACTGTCGAAGACGGGGTGCCGCTATTCCTGGCACGAGTAGTACCCGAAGCGCCTGCAGACTCTCCAGCACACGTCATTACCCAGGGCTTCGCAACTCGGATGCGGAATTTGGTCTCGGACTCCGCGCAAACGGACACACCGTTTGCCATGCTCATGGTACTGGAGTCTGATGCGACTCTGGACACGCTCGAGGCTTCTGAGAGTCTTTTTGGCGAAGAGGGCTCTCTGAACCTCACCTCGTTCCGCGAAAGCGTATTGGATCCGGAGACTTGCAGCTCAGAGCAGGGGAAAGCGCTTCTCAAGGCGCTTAACAAGGTACTCTCGTCTGATTCACTGTACAGCGAAGACGTAGAAGTACTGGACACTCTCTGCGAAATTCGGCTCGCAATCGATGAGGAGGATGCAGACCGTCTCCCTGAGCTGATCGGAGAGTTACCAGGGTTCATCCGCGAGGATTACATTGAGTCGGACTGGTTCGATCAGACAACTCCTGAAGAGGACCTCACAGACTCAGCTGCAGAATTCCTCGCCGACAATCAGACGCATGCCCGGCAGCTTCGTCGGGCGCACCGGACTGGTACCGATACAGCGTCAAAGCTGGACTCACAATACGAAGAGGGCTTTGTCCGAGGTGTTTTGGACCGGGCATCGTGGAAGGACACGTCGCACACGAGGGCTGCCAAGCATGAGATCAAGCGGACGAGTCGACAATTCCGGACACTAGAGGTCGATGCTGCAGACACTCGGATCTACAGTCCCGTAGACGAAAGCGGTGTTCGTCGAGCCATCGTTGCGATTGCAGACGATGGCGAAGTCCGGCTGACAGCAGAGTTCTCTGCCGATCTGGACGATGTCCCCTATGAGTTTCTCGACAGCGATGGTAATGAGTCTGATCTGGCGACTCTGAGTAAACGCGAAAACCGCCTCACTGCTCGGCTTGAAGGGCTTGCGAGTGATCGGCCATTCTACGGGCGGCTGCTGCTATATGTCGGCAACCAGACAACACGCGGCACGCCGACGCATGAGTTCGACGTCGCAGTTGTGCCCTCGTGGATATTTGAGGCGACAAAGGACACTCCGTTCGATGTCGACGTCGAGGCAGAGACCCTCATTCGCCATGGGGATGAGGAAATCACGCTCCAGCCGCCACAGCGGCTTGACTTCGATTTCTCAGAGGAACAGACCGAAGTGACGGTGGCCGACGGTGATGAACGATCAGTCGAGTTCACTGGGTACCTAGTCATCAATCCATCGGCGCCTGATACGGTCGAACGAGTCAGCATACTCGTCGCTCCACCGGATGAAATCCCGATTCGGATTACCTTCCTGACGGAGGTTTCCACAGCAGATACTGAGGAGATGATCTTCCCGCTAATGTTAGCGGGCATTGCCGAGCCAGACCGCTGGGCAGGTGAGGCACTCCAGCTCCCTGAGTCGATCTCTATCGACACTAATCGAGGAGAGATCTACACTCCCACTGAGGAAGGCATCCGAATCGAGGAGGCGCCTTTAGAGATTATCCAAACAGAAGAGGAGATCATCCGGAGCCGCGAGGTCCAGCACCGGGTTATCGATTCCGAGGAGCTTCAGGCGGGACGTGTTGCCGACGGGACTGCACTCGAGGAGTTCCCGGAATTACAGCGGGCGTATGCGAGACTTCTCGAGCACTTCGACGACCGGAATCGGACGCCGTCGACAGACCCCTGGGACGAAGAAACGAAGCGGCTCGTCGACGATGTCCTCACCGCGTACGAGGCGTCGATCGATGAGATCGGTGACACCCCCGACTTCAGCGACTACACCTCGATTCGAGGGCTCGGAACGATCCGGTCGACTGTCAGCAACCGGATTTGGCTCACCCCGTTCCATCCGGTGATGTTGGCATACGGCTACCGGATTGCCGCCTGGCGTGATGACACACTGGTCGCAAACGGGGCTGTTGGTGGATTCCGCTCCGAGCGGTTCCTTACTCGATTCAATCCGACCGGTCTGCTTCCGTACATGGTCTCAGATGGGGCGGATAAGGAGCTGCTCCGTGGCTTGCTCTATGAGGAAAACCCGCTGTGGACGGTATACTCACCGATTGAGTCGCCCGGCTCAGTTACCCCACAGTATATGGAACGAGTAGTCCGTGACAAGCTGGATACGTTCATGCACTCGTTCCCGCTTCTGTTTGAGCTGCATGAGGGACGTAACTTCGTCATCAATCTGGTCAATATGGGGGATCTGCGCCCGGTGATCAAGGGGCTGTACGAGTTCTACAAGCGGGTGGAAAAGAGCCGATTCGAGCCCCCGCAGATCTTGCTCCGGATCTATGGTGGTCCAGCGGAAGGTGAATCCTTAGACCGGTTCTTCGGCGATAGTGCCCAATCGCGGCTCCGAATCCAACTCGAGCAGAAAAATGACGAGGTTGTCGATCTACTACGGTCGAATCTGATGTATGTTCGTGAGGGCGAGTACAGCGAGGCAAACCACAAAGAAGCCCATATTACGCTCTTCCGGGGGCTGCTAACCGAGGATGCGGGCATTACTGAACTCGGTGATCTGCCGTCCGGAATGCTACTTGATGGGTTACTGCCACGGGAATCGATTGACGTCCAGTCTGGCGCCTCTGGGACAGTTTACTCCGTCGGATTTGGTGGTCATGGCGACGATGAGTCTCTGGTTGAATCCGTTGCAAGAGTCGCTAACACCCTGGAAGCCGGGCGCTTGAACAACAACTACCTCCCGGACCATACGCTCAAGAAGACGATCAAATCTGCCCATCGGGCCGACCTCGGGAAGCTCTGGGATGATTCGCTCTGGGTCGTCCACGTGCAGCCAAACGTCGGCCTTGAATTCTATATCGAATCCGATAGTGAGATCGGGGCTGGCGGCGGGATGGTCATGATCCACTACAATGATCAATATGACACCTCGTCGCCGAACTACGATGTTATCACGTCGACGACCAAGCAGAACCCGTACTTGACGGCTCTGAAGCGGGCGCTCGATGAAGCTGATCTCGCCGGATATCTCGATGCAAGTACTGTCCTCTCGATGCTGATCGCTGTCGATGGTGAGCTGGCGCTCGACCTCCAGCAAAGCGACGACAAGGGCGTAATCGAGAAGGCTGGCTTCGTTGGCGGGCTTGCACTTAGCAAACAGCTTCTCGACGAAAATTCGGAGGGCTATACCTGGGTGCCGCTCAGTCTCAATGAGCTCTCACGCCATGACCGTGCAACCAGAGACGGCACTGACGGCCTATTGCAGTATACCGAGAGCGGTGCTGCGAGTGATGACATCTGCATGGTTGGCGTCCCAGATAATCTGGACGGCAACTCCATTCAGCTCTGGATCGTCGAGACGAAGGGCGGCACCTCGAGCCTCAAAAAAGGCCGCGAGCAGGTCGAAGGAGCGATTTCGGAGCTGCGCTCGATCTTCCATCCCGATATCGATTACAGCGATGCCCAGCTCCTGTACTCTGAATTCGGCAAGACTGTGCTAGATGTCGCCAGAAGAATGGAGAGTTACGATGTGCTTGAAGAAGCCGAAGCTTCGACCATCGAAAGGAACGAAACAGCCCTAATGGAGGGCGATTTTGCTGTTGAGTTCCTCACGGATGCGACTGGGCATATCGGCGAGGTCATTCGGGTGCGGTCCGATACACTTGCCTGTGATGTCGATCTTAGCCATGAGGTCCGCACTATCAATGCACCGCTGAAAACGCTCAACCTGCTTGGGGAGGGGTCGGTAGCGGATGTCTTGCCTGATCTGAATCCGGATCAGCTCAGCCTCGATCTCCCTGCTCCAACAGAAGTACAGGAAGGGGAGACAGCAACGCCAAGCACGGACACAGAAGCATCGGCTACCACATCCACCGCTTCTGAGGAGACAGCAGCCCCCCCTTCGACCGACCATAGCAGTCATTCGGGTACCAATGAGGCGCCGGACGGATCAATTGAGACAGCTGAGCAGACTGGGGCCCAGGGCATGGCCACTGGCCCATCTGATCCTGCTCAGAATGGGGGTGGACGAACAACTGACTCCGGATCAAGCAGCCAGGATCAATCGGGTGACCCCGATGAGACGTCCACTTCCGCAGCAGACGATGCGGTAGAGGCGACATCAGAACCGCCTGATAACGGGAAATCAGGATCCGCTCAGTCGACCGACGAACCCGGAGACAACGTCACGCCAACAGAGGCTTCATCGACAGCTGACCCGGAGCCCCAGCCAACTTCGGATACGGGCCAGGATGCCTCTTCTACCTCGAGCGAGGAAGCTGAGGTACTCCCGAGGGCCGGCACAGATGCCGACAGCATCCTGGCCGAGATGGAACAAAGTGAGGAACCGGAAGCAGATATCGACCGGAGCAAACTCGTTCAGGACCTCAAACGCGAGTTCGAGTCACTCGGAGTCCGGATCCATCCGCCAAACCCATCGAGTATTTCCATCGGACCGCGCAAGATCGGCGTCAACGTCCATCCCAAGGAGGGGCAGACGGTGGAGGGGATCATGCAGAAGCTCAATTCGCTCAGCGTTCATATCCAGGCTGAAGGTGATATTGTGGGCTCACCCAATCCTTCGAAGGGGGCTGTCCGTCTGGAGATCCCTCATTCAGAGCCGACGACTGTCTTCCTTCGTGACGGGATTGAGGCACTCCGGTCAGAGCTTGCCGAGCCGGTGACGATACCGCTGGGCGTTGACGTAGACAATCAGCATCACGCCCTTTCGATGCTCCAGGAGAAACATGCCCTTGTCGGGGGGGCGACGGGGTCCGGGAAGTCGAATTTCTTGAGCACGATCGTCGCCAACTTCGCAATCACGCACTCACCTGATGACCTCAAAATGAGTATTCTGGACCCCAAAGGGGTTGATTTCGGCCGCTTCGCCGACCTCCCGCATGTGGAGCGGGGCACGTATCTCGACACGCCCGACGCCTGCACCGACCATCTGATTGAGCTGCTGAATACAGAACTCCCAGAACGCAAACAGCGGCTCCAAGAGAGTGGGTTTGCTTCTGTGAGCGAATTGAACGAGTATGCTGAGGAGATGGGCCATGAGCCGATGCCCTATCACGTAATCATCATTGACGAGTATGCCGATCTCATCATGTCTCTCGATGATAATGACGATGCGTTCGAGGAGGCGGTAACGCGACTCGCGCAGGTCGGTCGTGCCCACGGGTTCGTGATCTTCCTTGCTACGCAGCGACCCTCTGCCGATATCGTCTCGGGTAAAATCAAGGCCAACTTCCCCTGCCGGATCAGCTTCCGTCTCCCGTCCAACACTGACTCGCGGGTTATCTTGGATGAGCCAGGTGCTGAAGACTTGCAAGGGGCTGGTGATATGATCGTGCTGACACAAGATGGGAAGCTCCGTCTGCAGGGATATCGTCTCAGTCCGAAAGACGCGATCGCTATTCGGAAAGCCTACACCGACTCGGAAGAGTAGGTCCGCTTCTGATTCCATTACTCGCTTAGACTGTGGCGCGACCCCCACCAGTTGCGCCCGAGATGTTACAGCTCCACGGCGATACTCCCGATGTGTTCACATCGGGTACTCGTGACCCCTGCAGATTGTGTTCACAATCGGAGGGTGCCGGGCGAAATCGGAGCGGTGTCGGTCCCGAGGCGAGGCCTAGTTGATAAGCAGATGGGGGTTCGAGTTTCTCGCGAGAATCGCGATGGGTGGGTTACCCCCGGTTGAGCGGTAGTTTCTAGGAGCCGTGTTCACAACCCCTTTTGTATGGCACGTGACCGTATCGCGCTCCGTGCGACTGACGACCGAGAGAAGCTGCTCGACCAGGCGAAGGGGGCGCTCAACTGTGACTCCGACGCGGAGGTGATCGACGCCGCGCTCCGACACGCCGTCCAGTCCGTCGAGAATCTCGAAACTGTCAAGCGCGAGGTCTCGCCGGCACTCGCCGAGCGCCTGAGTACCGACGAGGTTCGGCTCACTCAGTACCCCCAAGTCCGCGTGGACTAAGCAGACCTCTTCTCGAAAACCAGACCGGATCCACGCAGACCGGCCTGAATAGGCAAATTACCCAGGGAATCAAGCGCGAGCAGATTTCCGGTGGAAGCGAGAATCTTGGGTTGAACCTAGGCCCGCATCCACTTCTCCGTCCCTATCGATTTATCTAGATACTTGGAAGAGAAGGAACGGGCGTCGCTTTGAGTACACTTGGAGAATTCGGCGGCCGGCTTATTGTGATGCAACATCGTTGTGTCAACATGGAGGAATCGTCTGCAGAAATCGATGCCTACCTAGACGAGATTGATGCGTACGAATTCGAGGCGCTTGTAGCCAAAATCTGGGAAAAAGATGACTGGACGACATCCATAACGAGTGACTCTAACGATCGAGGGATTGACGTAGTCGCCCAGCGCGAAACGCCCACGTCACAGAAAGTCCTGATTCAAGCGAAGGCATGGAGCGAGGATAACAAGGTGGGTAGCGAAGAGGTCCGAAAGTACGCGACGTTGTATCAACAGGAAGAGGATGTGGACAGCGTCGTGATTGTAACCACAGGGTGGTTCACCTCGCAAGCGCAGGAGCTGGCGAGTGATTTAGAGGTTCGACTGGTCAACCGCGACGATCTACATCGGTTACTCTCCGAACTGGATGGGTTCAATGTCGATTCTATGGACACCCCTTCCACTCAGGACACTCTACCCGATTGGCTATCAGTGGATATTCGCGAGCACACGGAAGTATACCAGCAGTTGGGGACCACTCGAAATGCGGATAAGGCGATCGACTTCGTCAACAAGATGGCTGAAAAAGAGAATATATCAGCCAGTGTGGGACCGGGGATTCCCGAGGCAGAGGGCCATAGGGAGTGCACGAATTGTCGCAGAAATGAGGTCTACGGGTTCGAATTACTGAATGACGAAGGCTGGACGCAAATCAGGAAGTGCTTCGACTGTCGCCGTGAGTGGTTGCGAGCAAAAAATGAAGGTGTTGATTGGATGGTCCGACAGCCTTCTCCGTTCGATGAAAATCGTTACTCAATGGGTTCTGACGGGAACATCGTTGCCCCAATTCAGAATAGCACACTGACCAAGTGTCCGATCTGTGGGGAGACTGATTGTATTTGGTTGAGTGACTCGGCCGAGAACTATGATTACATCGCCAAATGTGAGACGTGTAGCTCTGTTTGGGAACGGAATTCGAAACTTCTCCGGAAGGACCGCTGGGAGTGCATCGAAAGCGGAGTCGAAGCCGTGGAAATCGGGACCGTAATTGTGGAGTCAGAATTTCGAGATAGGTAGATTCGTTGATGCGAATGCGGAGCAGCTCGTCGACGAAGTCGAGCATGTCGCTGTCGAGCAGCGAAAGCACGGCGCCGAAGGCCAGTGTCGCACAGCAGCGTGGGGAAGGCACCGTCCCGCAGCCCATCGAGAGACTCGTAGGGCGCGTCCCGCATATCTCGACCTGCTCCGGCTTCAGCCACAGAATGTTCGTATCCATCTGGCCCCGTGGCGTGCTGGGGTGCGGCATATAAACACCACCGGGCTCCAGGTTCTAGAACGTACGTTTCCCTCACCAGAAACGCACATCCTCAGTGGCCCGGTCAGCGAAGACAGCACAGAGCCGCTACTGCGAGCCGTACCAGTACTCGTGCCGGTCGTCGGCCGTCGGGTAGACAAGGATGAGCAGCGGCACCGCGACCATCGTCCAGACCGTCGGCGAGAGGGTCGGAATCGGGTAGAAGGTCATGTAGAGGTAGATGCCCAGCCCCACGAGCGGCGCGAAGACGACCGTGGGGGCGACCGAGCCCAGTCGCGCCACGGTCGGCGAGCCGTCGAGGCCGTACGTGGCGGTCACGGAGGGCGCCGGCCACTCGATACTGAGCGAGACTGTCTCGGCATATCGCGCGTGGACGACGTAGTGGGCAGCTTCGTGGAGCGCGTAGGCCCCAGCGCACGCGATAAGATAGGCGACGATGAGGGTGAGGAGGTTCCAGACCATGGATATTCAGGAGGTACGAGGACGCTGCCACAGATTGAACGCTTCTACCGCGGCGGTTTCGACGCCCGTCCCGAGTGGAGGTCTCGGAAGGCTCCTCACGGACTCCCCAGCGCAGTGGCATGGCGCCGTGTCAGTACCGCGACGGCGACAACGCCGAACAGGGCGGCCGCGAGCCGGACGCCGTCGAGACCCTCACAGGCTGACAAAATCGGCGTGGCCGATACAGAGGTTGTAGCCAGCAGGTGATTAGCCGAACGAACACCACAAGTAGTGGCAGCAACTGTCGGAGACATCAAGACGGGCATTTTGTTGTTAGATCCTTTCTCCGATTATGTTTTGGGCTTTAATCAGAAGTTCGTTAGCAGATATTGATATTATATACAACAGAACCAACCATATCTGATAGGAATGGAACGACCACGATATGAATGAATGGATGCTAGAAAGTAGAAGGGATATGATAGCAAGCCCCGCCAGAACATCTAAAACATTGTCTTCAGACTCATTAGCCACCTCAATTTCACTTTCTGGACTACCAGCAGCTTGCCATTCTTCTCCAGCTAGTTCAATTGGCACCCACCGACCATTTCTGAATTTGTATTCATGATTGCATGAACTACATTTCCCAATTCGAGTGTTGCTGTCCCAGCCGATCTGCCCATCATGACAATGAGAACATGGTTCGTTCGTATCAATTGACCTTTCAGACCAGCTCCGACCGCCACTAGAGCTGGTGCTATTGTTGTCTGGATTCCAGACACCCTTCTCGGCTGACTCAACTAGTCGTTTGACTTGCTCGCTCGGGACCTTTTCTTCACTACTAGCCAGTTGTGGTTTTAAATCGAGATCCGCGTCCAGAATCAAGTCAATAAGTTTTTGACGATTTATTATATCAACATCAAGATCATTAGCCAATTCTTTTGCTGGTGATGTAGCCGTACTCGTTGTAACTATTACGACACGGTCTACGTCGTCCTCCTGTTGATACAGTGTTCGGTATTTTCTAACCTGTCCACTATCGATTTTGTTCTCCTCACTATTTGCCTTGGCTTGTATCAGTACTTTCTCGTCAAATGGTGTATCTCGTCTGGCCACGACATCGATGCCCTTGTCTCTAGATTCCGGCTTTACTGTAGTCTCATAGTCCAATTCTTCCCAAAGGTCCCCAATTAAATCCTCAAAAGATGAGGGATCTATTTGATCAAGAAATTTCTCAATCTCACTCCGGTCCATCTGACTATTTGTCTATTTTCCCAGGTATAAATATATTCTCGGAATTGTCAATGTCGGTTGACATTTCATGCCACAAGATGGCATGAATACAGAACTTTGGACAATCGCTTGAACGAACGATATGCGCCCTGTATGCGGCACAGCAGTCAGAACCTATCACCGATTGAGGATTTCGACAGAGCCTCGCACATCCAATTCGAGGGCAATCGGCAGTGGACGCTGCTCCGACGAGTCGCTCACTCTCCCTCACACTCATCTCGGAGGTGCGAACCGAGATCGTCGATGAACTCCTCGCACCGAGGGCATTTCACCTTCTGTGGCGAGCCTCGCGAGTCGGGGCCTGAATCGCCGGTCGACATCCCGTATTCCTCTTCGAGTACGGTTCGAGCAGCATCGCGCCACGCCGGCCCGTGGCCGCCGAATCGTCGGACCAGCCCATTCGGGGTCCCGTGCTCGATGAGGTGCTCGTTCGCTTCGAGGAAGGCGTCGATGACGTCGGCCGGTGGGTGCTCTTCGAGGTGATAGACGACAACGACCTGTTTCCCGAAGCTCGCACCAGCGCCATTTCTCGCCCCCCGAATCGTGAACGAGTGGACGCCGACCGCACGATGGCGAGCCGCTACCTCGGTCGGCAGGGCCGACCCTGGGGCTGGGCCATTCGCCTCCAGGTAGTCGATCACCTCGTAGGGCGGTTCCTCGCGCGCGCCGCTGGTCATGGGTGAGGCGATTCGAACGCGTCCATTTGTGTTCTTTGTCTTCGCGAGGATGTGCCTCCGGTGAGCCGCAGTGGTAGCCACGCCGGTCGGCGGCCGTCGGGGAGACGGGGCCTTGTCAGTAGGTGTGGCCGAAGATGCTCAATCGCCACTCAGGGGTCGTCATCACTCGGTGGGCGCTTCGAAAGCCGATCGAAGCGGTCCTGTGCGTCGTCGATTCGTTGCTCCGATTCTACGGGTTTGTAGTCCGCATCAACGAGCGCCCCATCAGCAACCTCGATCTCGAGCACCGCATCCGCGTGCCGTGCTGGTTGGGGGAGGTCGTGCTGGTCGACGGCCAGTTCATACCGCTCGTCCTCGCCCGAAACCTCCAGTACCGCCAGCTCGTCTTCGAAGCGATCCAGTACCGCCGTGTAGGTGCCATCGGGAATCATGAGTACGCCTCGTTGAGTACCGTTGACCCATCATCGTCCGTGACAATGACCGTATCGCCGCCGTTGTTCCAGATCGGACTGCCCGACTCCCAGTAGAGGTCCGTCTCCGTATCGGTCCCACTCCCGGTGTGGATCGTGATCGTGGCGCCGGCCGCGAGCGTAGTCACATCGGGGATGGTGTAGGTGGCGCCGGCTTCGTCGCTGACCGTCCACCCGGAGAGGTCGAGCGGCCCGTCGCCGGTGTTCTCGAGGACGATGTACTCGTCGTTGAGATTGTCTCTGTCGCTCCCCTCGGCATCGGCGTGAACCGACGCGAGGGCGAGCTCGCCTGAGCCTGTCCCCGCGTCCGGGCTCGACGTGGCGGTCCCGCCGTCGGTGGCGACGGCTGAGGCCGTGCCCGTCGCGTCCATGACACCGCCGCCGCTGATGACGGCGCGGCGCTCGACCGCCGTCGTCGTCCCCAGCTTGACGGGCGACCCATCACGGATGCTCGTCGGCTCCGTCGGGGCCTCCTGCTGGCTTGCGACTGTCACCTCGGTCCCGTCGCTCCGCAGGACGACGTGGCCCTGCGTTGCTGTCCAGTAGGCCGGGATGTCGCGCTCGGCCAGTCGTTGGAGTGTCTCCTCGTTCGGGTGGCCGTACTGCGAATCGTACGCACTCGAGATGACGACCGCCTTCGGCTGGGCGGCATCCAGCAGCGCTCCGCTGGTCGAGCTCTTGCTTCCGTGGTGGCCCGCCTTCATTACGGTCGCCCGGAGCTGGGACCCATACTGGTCGACGAGATACGCCTCCTGGTCGTCCTCGGCGTCACCAGTGAACAGGAAGCTCGTCCCCCCGTAGGTCAGCTTGAGGACGATGCTGTTCTCGTTGCGGGCCTCGTCTTCGAGATACGGGTCCGGCGGGCCCATCACCTGCACGCTCACGTTCTCGAACGGGATGCGGTCGCCCTCGCGCGTCTCGTACAACGTGACGTCGTGGGCTTCGATCGCGTCGAGGTACTCGCTGTAGGTCTGCGTGCCGGCGGCGATACCGGGGTCGTAGACCGCGCCGATGCCGTCGGCTTCGGTCTCGAAGTAGTTGATGACAGCCGCGTTCCCGCCGATGTGGTCGGCGTCGTTGTGCGACGTAACGAGGTAGTCGATCCGGTCGATATCCTGTTGTTGCAGGTACTGCAGGACGTACTCGCCGTCGTCGTTGAAGTGCCCGGTGTCGATGAGCATCGTCTCACCTGTCGGGCCGATGACGAGCGTCGAGACGGACTGGCCGACGTTGATGAAGTGAACCTCTAGGGAGCCATCGGCAGCAGCGTCTCCCCCAGTTGGCTGTGAGGGGTCGCCCCCATCCCCAGCCGGAGCGGCGGGTGCGCTACAACCGGCCAAGACGACGAGTCCAGCACAGACGAGTATCAGTGTTCGAGAGGAGGTAGCCACGTCTTAACAGGGCTTCGTCGGAGTTGGTCAAGAATCTGTTTACAAGGATGGCAGGGGGCCTCGGTTGCATAGACGCGTAGAAGACACGCGCCCCGTCACGGCCCGACCACCACCGCGTGGCCACACCGGAGACACCGGACGATGTCCACGCCGTCTCGCTCGACGATCTCCAGCAGCGCGTGGTGCTCACCCAGCTCGGCGACCGTCGTGAGGATGCGGTCGGGCGTCATCGGCCCAGCATCAGGACCCACCACCCACGAGCGACTGGGCGCGCGAAACCGCCCCCGAGAGGGCCGAACTGATGCGGAAGTCGGTGAACCGGCGGACGAGCAGGTAGCCCACGCCAGCGGACAGGCCGATGCCGACGACCTGCTGCCCGGGCGTCGCACCGCCCGTGCCGACGCCGCCGCCACGGCCGCCGAGCGGCCCGCCCAGCAGCGACGACTGCTGGAGCGACTCGGTGTAGTTGAACGTCGTGCCGTTGGCCGTGTAGTTGCCCGTGAGCGCGCCGTCGGCCGCCTCCGAAGCGTTCCCGGTCACGGCGTCGGCCACACACCACGTCGCGTAGCCGGCGGCCGTGTCGAACTGCCGGTCGCCGCTGTACGAGCTGTCCCCGTGCGAGACGTTGAACGTGAGGCTCGTCGTCTCGTAGGACGGGTCCCAGTACTCGATGAGGAGCCCGGTCGTGCCATCCGTGAGGACACACTCGCCGGCGATGCGCGGGCCAAAGCCGTCCGATGCGGTGTACGTCACTGTCGGGCCGGGCCCATCGTCACTGTCGCCGTCAGGGCAGGACTGGAGGTCCCCGTCGTTGTCCCGGTCGAAGGGGTCACATGGTGGGTTGAGTCCATCGGGCCCGGAGACGCTCCCGCCGCTGGTCCCGCCATCGGTCGCGATGGGCGTGGCAGTCGGCGAGGTCGCCGTGCCGGTCGCGGTCGGCGTGGCCGTGCCGCCCTGGTCGCCGACGCTGATCAGGTAGGGGTCCGGCGCCGACTTGTTCGCGCGCCAGCCCAGCGACTCCCACCGTGTCGACCGGCCGCCGCTGGTCGCGACGACCTCGACGCGGTACGGGTCGCCGTTCGCGAGCCGGACGCTCGCTTTGCCGTAGGCGTTGATGTCCTTCTGGGCAATCTCGTTCCAGTCGCCGGGGCCGGCCGTGAACGTCGTGCCACCCGGCAGCGGGAACTCGATGGCGCGGTCGAAGCGGTAGACCGTCAGCTCCGACATCGAGGGTGGGTAGGTCTGCTTGGCGGCCTCGTCGAGCTGGAACTCGCGGACGAACGTCCCGCTCTCGAAGAGTGTCAGGTCAACAGTTCGCGGGGAGCCGCTGACGGTGATGGATTTCGAGGCGTTCTGGTAGCCGTCGGCGCTCGCCTGGACCGTGTACTCGCCGTCCGAGACGGCAGAGAAGCTATAACTCCCGTCGCTTGTCGCCGTGGTAGCTTTGACCACCGAACCAGATTGTCGCAACTCGACGGTCGCATCATTAATGCCGGAGCCGTCGGCCGAGATTGTGCCGGAAACCTCTACACCGAGACTGCCAGTTGCGCTGCCCGGGTGCCCCAGCGTCCGGAGCATCGCCCGCGTCCCCGACGAGTCCTTGGTATGGTCTGTGTCTAGCGCATAGACCGAGTTGTCCACACTCCCGACATAGACCGTCCCGCCCGCGACCGTCGGCGAGGAGTATACGGTGCTCCCAGTCGAGTAGGACCACTTCTCGTTGCCCGTCGATGCGTCGAGCGCATAGATCGAGTTGTCGTTGCTCCCGATATAGACCGTCCCGCCCGCGACCGTCGGCGAGGAACGAAAGTCACCCCCCGTCGAGTACGACCACTCCTCGTTGCCGGTCGATGCGTCGAGCGCATAGATCGAGTTGTCATCACTCCCGACATAGACCGTCCCGTCCGCGACCGTCGGCGAGGAGCGCACGAGGTTCCCGGTCGCGTATGACCACTCCTCGTTGCCCGTCGATGCGTCGAGCGCGTAGAGCGAGCCGTCGTTGCTCCCGACATAGACCGTCCCGTCGGATACTGTCGGCGAGGAGCGCATGTAGCTCCCCGTCGTGTAGGACCACTCCTCCGTGCCGGTCGATGCGTCGATCGCACGGACTGTGCCGTCGCCGACCGCGACGTATACCGTCCCGCCCGCGACCGTCGGCGAGGGGTATAAGTCGCCCCCCGCTGCATACGACCACTCCTCGTTGCCCGTCGATGCGTCGAGCGCATAGACCGAGCCGTCGTTGCTCCCGACGTATACCGTCCCGTCCACGACCGTCGGCGAGGAACGAACGTAACTCCCCGTCGAGTAGGACCACTCCTCGTTGCCCGTCGATGCGTCCAGCGCATAGACCGAGTTGTCGTAGCTCGCGACGTATACCGTCCCGTCCGCGACCGTCGGCGAGGAACGAATGTCGTCCCCCGTCGAGTACGACCACTCCTCGTTACCCGTCGATGCGTCCAGCGCATGGACCGAGTTGTCGTAGCTCCCGACGTATACCGTCCCGTCCGCGACCGTCGGCGAGGAGTATACGTTGCTCCCTGTCTCGTACGACCACTCCACGTTCCCAGGCGCGACCGTGGTCGTATTGTCAGCGGCAACAGGTGTGGACCCAATGGCGACTGTGCCGGTGGCCGAGAGCATTACGAGCGCGACGGCACCTAGCGCCGCAGCCTGCTCCCGCTCGACAGCAGACAGCCGACTGGTAACTCCTCGACCGACCGAGACGAGCTCGTCGAGGACCAGCTGCGGGTCCGGCCGGACGACCAGGACCAGCGCCAGCAGCGCGACCGCCCCAGCCTCCTGGACGAGGACGGCCCAGCGCAGCGTCTCGGGCAGGCCCGCGGTCGCGATAGCGTAGACGTTCGCGAGCCCGTCGAGGGCGAGCGCGGACGAGACGAGCGCGCCCAGGTGCCAGTACTGCACGCGGTCACCGTGCGTCTGGTCGCGGGCGGCCGCGACGCGCAGCGCCCAGAATATCGTCGCGACCAGCAGCGGCGTCCCAGCTGCCCACGTCGCGAGTCCGAGATGCTCGATCACGCCCGCGGAGACTGGGTTCACCTCGCGAGCCGCTGCGGCGCCGACCATCACGAGCGTCGTGACGACCGCCAGCCACGAGCCGAGATGGCCCGCTATCTCCGCGAGTCGGAGTCGCTCCCGTTCGATTCCGTTACCGTCCGCGTGTTGGATGTCACTCATGGTTGTGTCAGAGGCCGCCCGCCAGCGAACCGAGCAGTTCCAGAAGCTGTGCGACCACTCCGCTATCGAGCGAGAGCGCGCCCGTCGCGATGCCCGCCACCGCCCCGATGGCGAGTACGCCAGCGACCACGCTCCCGATGCGGAGCCACCGCGCGCCACCGATGAGCAGCGATGAGAGTTCGCGGCTGTACCAGAGACCAGCCAGCAGCAGCGCCACCGCGCCGACCGAGACACCACCGATGCCGAACTGGTCGAACAGGAATCCGACCGCGGCCTCCAGTAGCTCGACGACTACCACGAACCAGCACCCCCCTCGGGCTCCCAGGTTAACCACGCGCGCGTACGGGCCCTGTCAGTGAGCTGGTACGTGGCGCCCTGGCCTCGGCTGTTCAATCCGGGGGTGGCCGCGGCCTCAGAGCGCATCGAGCGCCACCTCGCGTTCCGGGTAGGAGATGGAGATCTCGCCCTCGAACCCGTAGGTTCGGTATGGGTTCGGCCACGAGATCGGGACGAAGTTCATCGAGTTCCACATCACCGCCTCGCCCTTGCTGAGACCCGAGCTGTAGTTCGGGTAGATGGGGATAGAATCGGGGAGGCCAGTCAGCGAACCCGAGGGGCGGGGCGTCTCGGGCATCGTCATCCAGAGCCGTTCCTTCTCCCGCACCGTCTCCTCGAACGTCGCCAGCGAGTGCGACATGAAGACACAGGAGAGGTTCTTCTTCCGGGCCTTGCCGAACGCCTCGGCGAAGCCCTTCACCTTCGTCTTCGTGTCGTTGGCGTCGTTCTCCGGGCGGATGGGCAGCATGTCGCCCGCCTCGTCGATGACCGCCGTCGTCGGGTGCAGCGTCACGTCCTTCTTCGCGCGGGCGTGGACGAGCCCGTGCATCCACTCGACGAGGTCCGTGTTCTCCTCGGTGTCCTCGGCCTCCCACGCCGATGTGAACGAGGCTTCGACGAGGCGCTCACACCCCCGGAACTTCGGATCCGGGAGCACGCCGTAGATGGCGCCCGGACAGGTCTGCTCCAGCAGGTCGACCGGGTCCGTGTACGTCAGCGTATCACGGAACACGTCCGTCGGCTCGATGGCAACCCTGGGCAGGCGGTCGTCGCGAGGGACCGCCTCAACCGTCACCTCGACACCGGCCGGCATCGCGAGCGTCGTGAACGGAGCGAGCGGGAGAATCTCGCACTCGTCCAGCGTGAGCTGCCAGAGGACGGTCTCGTTGTTGATCTCCGTCATCCGCGCGCCGGCCAGGAAGTTCGCCGCGCTCGTCTTGCCCTTCCCCGGCTTCGAGTGGGCGTGCCAGCCGATGCCGCCGTCGTCCATCGCGTCCAGCACCTCGCGATTCTCCGGTCGCGAGAGCCACTCCATCACGCGCTGGCGGGTCTCCGGTTCGTGGTCGAACCGGCTCAGGTCGCCCCGTTCCAGTGCCCAGATGTCCGCGTCCGAGACGTGGATGAGTGCGTTCAGATACGCCGACGGGTAGCGGTACGCCGGGTGGTTCGACGTCTCGGCGCCTTCGAGCACCTTCCAGAACGGCTTCGCACCGAAGTGCTGGTAGATGGACTCGCCGTCGTGGTGGCGATTGCCCTGTGCGTCGAGGCCGAACGTGCCGCCGCTGTCGTGGTAGTAGGCTTGCTTCGAATCGTCGTGCGACTCGAACTCCTGGCGGACCCACTCGCGAACCTCGTCGGGACCGCCGGTACTGTCGATCTGGGTGCGTGCGTGACTCATGGTCAGGTAGAGAGGGGGCCGTGGCTCTCGCTCACGGTCTCGACTGTTTCCTCGGCGCCCGCCTGGAGGGTGCGGACGCCGCGGTTCATGGCCGGCAGCAGCACCGTCGCGGCGAGATTCTCACGCGCCGTGCGGGCGGGCCCATCATCGGGCGGCGCGACTAGCGGGTCGTACCCCATCGGCGTGTAGCAGCAGTACTCCAGGAACGATGCCGGCAGGTGGCCCTCGGTAGCCGGCTGGAGGTCATGCACCCACAGCCGGATGGCCTCGCGGTCGGCGAAGCCGTCGAACAGCGCCAGCAGCGCCTCGCGTTGGGCGCTGTCGGTCGCCGACAACTCGGGCCGCATCGCGATGAACTTCTGGCGCTCCGGATCCGGCGTGCCGTCCTTCTCGTCGGTCTTCTCCGAGTCCGTGTACTCGTGAACGCGGTCCCGAACCCGGTGGAACGCGGTTCGGAACGCGCGGTGGAGCACCATGTCCCCCAACTGACCGCGCCGGAACTGCTCCACCTCGCCGTCGCCGACGAGATCCTCGAGCACGTCGGGCCGCAGTGCCACCGCCCGGAACCAGTCGTCGGGCAGGTAGCCCAGCGACCGCACGGCGACCTGCTGGAGCCACAGGAGCACGTCCTCGCGGGTATCGAAGCCCGCATGGAGATGCTCGATACACTCGCGCTGGTCGGCGGCGAGCTTCCGGAGCGCCGGGCGTCGGCTCTCAGTCATCGGCCGGCACCTCCTCGTCGCTCGTCTCCGGCTCGGTGTCCTGGAACTCCTCGTAGACGTCATGCATCTCGCCGTTGACGCCGGCCGAGTAGCCCCGCATCAGGCTCATCGCCTGCTTGATCGGCTGGACGCTGGCCTCGCCGAGCTTCTGCTCCATCTCCTCGAAGGTCTGCGCGTCCTCGGTCCCCTGCCGCATGGCCACCATCGAGGCGTGGACGCTTTCGAGATGGACCGGCGCGAAGTCCGCCCGCGCGTGGGCGTCATGCTTCGGGCCGAACATGCCGACCAGTAGTGCCGTCGTGAGCGCCCCGACACCGACGAGCGGGCTCAGTGCGAGGCCGGCCAGCGCCCCAACGGCAGCAGCGCCGACACATGAGACCAGGATACGGTCGACGTTCCAGGCGCGCTCGGTGACTGGCTCGCCGGCCTCGTCGAGCACCGTCTCGCCCTCGTCGGTCGTCTGGACCGTCGAGCGCTTCCAGGCGAACGTGAAGCCCTCGGGTTCGATATCGAGAAGCTGGTCGGCGTCGGGGGCGAGGTAGATCTTCTCGTCGACGCTGCCCTCGTCGACCTCGACCATCGCCGCCCGCTCGTCGTAATTCAGGAAGGTCGCGGGCTGGCCGACCAACCGGGCCAGGAACCGGAGCGGGCCCGTTCCGACGACCGCGTAGCCGCCGTCCGGGAGCTTGACGACGCGCTTCGTCGTCTCTCGCTCACCGATACGGCCGACGACCTCCTCGCCGCGTGGCGAGGTGGCCTCTTCGACCTTCGGCTGGACGAAGCGGACGCGCTGGACGTTCTGCTGGAACGTCTCCAGCATGATGAGCCACGCCAGCACCAGCACCCAGAGCGCGATGGCCCACGGATTCGCGACGACGAAGTTCGCGATGCCGGCGTAATCGATGAACAGCGCCAGGCCGGTGGACACCGACCAGCCGATAATCCAGGGCGTGTACCCCCACTGCGGACCGACGCCGGCGATGGCCATCGCCTTCCGGATGGACCACCCGCCCGTGATGAGCCCGACCAGGAGGAGCCACCCGAAGTCGAAGATGACCGAGCGCAGGTAGTCGCCCTGCGAGTCGATGCCCGCCGACTGGGTGGTCGCGACCGAGTGATGGCCGAAGACCCACCGCGTCTCCGGGTTGTCGGCCAGCCACATCGTCACGCGGACTGGGTCCTCGTGACGCTGCAGCGGGACCTCGATGGTCGGCCGGCCGCGCTGGTACTCCAGGGTCTGCGTGTGGGCGCTGACGTTGGCCGCGTACCGGACCGACTCCGTAGAGTTGCCCCGTTGGACGGTCTTCGTCCTGGGCTCCCAGTAGGCGATCTTCAGGTCCGCCGAGCCGGACTCGAGGGCGAACGTCCGGAGGTAGACCTCGTTCTTCTTGACCGTCTGCATCCCCTGGGCGCCGACGTACTTCCAGTTCGAGTTGTCGGGGGCGCCGCCGCTCCCGGCCGGCCACGCAATCAGCCACCAGAACCGCTCGTCGGCGAGCCGGAGGCTCTGGGCATCCGCGGCGACCGGCTGGCCGCCACGGGACAGCTCCTCGATGGTGGGACCGTCGGACTCAGATTGGCCCCCGCCCCGGTTCGTCTCGGGCGTCGGCGTCGCCGTCGACGCTGGACTCGCGGTTGGGGTCGAGGTCGCTGGCGTCGCGGTCGGCGTCGACGTGTTCCGGTCCTCCTGCGGGGCGGCGACGGCGACCGCCGGCGCGACCGACGCGATGAGTGCGAGTGCGGCCAGCGCCGCAGCGACGCGGGCTCGCACGGTCAGTAGGCCCCCGTGATGGCCGCCATGAGGCCCGACACCAGCGACTCGACGGCCTCTGGTGCCACGACGACCGCCGTCAGTACCGCGCCGACGATGGTCAGCAGCACCGCCGCTCGCGTGTCGATCTGGATAAACGTCGCCATCAGTCGCCAGCACCCCCGTTGGGCGGGCTTGGCTGCGTGCCGTCGATACTGGATGGCGGGTCGGCTGCCGCCGACCGTGTCACCGAGACCTCCCGTACCGCGGGGTCGGCCTCCTCTGGCCACGTCCACGGCTCGGGGGCTGAGCGACCGTACCGCTGCGCTGCTGGTGTCGCCTCGGCCGCTGAGGGCTGGCCGAGGATGGACATGATCCACTGGCCGTCTCGTGTCGGGCCCCGCCAGCGGTCCGTTGCGCGTCGGCAGCGCCGGCACTCGTGGACGTGCGCCGGCGTCCCTTTGCACAGCGTCGTGTCGATCATGAGGCCGAAGCCGACGAGCCCGCCGACGGCGAGGGCGAGTCCGGCGACCGGTGAGTTGCCGCGGACGCCCAGCGCACCGGCGTAGATGGTCACTGCTGCCAGGAGGAGGTACGTCGCGACCGGAGCGAGGTGTCCGGTCTCGCGGAGCGCCTCGATAGCGCCCCACGACCGGTCCCAGTCCCGCTCACGAAGCTCCTGTTCGAACGCCGCCGGCACGGCCAGACCAGCGTACTGCGTGCCGTGCGTCACGACTCACGCACCTCCACGATGCCGATGGCCGCAACCAGCGCCAGCGGGATGAGTGCCAGCGCCGGTTGGTCCATGATCTCCGGCGAGAGGGACAGTATCCATCCGCCGGCGACGAACGCCGCCGCGGCCACGCCCGTCACGAGGAAGGAGACGTAGCCCTGGCGGCCACCGTACGAGAGCGCGATGCTGGGGTCCTCGTCCCTCCCGGCGACCGCCCGCCGGTAGGTGTACAGGAGCAGCACTCCCGTTGTGACGAGTGCGATGCCGTACCGCGCGCCATCGACCACGGCTGGGAGCTGGTCAAGAGGCATCGCCGTACACCTCCGAGAGCAGGAAGGTCCCGGCGACCGCCATCAGCGCAATGCCGACGTACTGGTCGACGGTCAGCCGGATGGTCCCCGAGAGCACGCCGGCCCCGAGCCCGATGCCGGCGAGATTCGAGACGATGAACGGATGGCTACCGATGAACTGGGTGAGCATCGCGACGATGTCGACGCCCTGGATGATGGCGATGCCACCAGCCGTGATGACGCCGCCAGCGATCATCCCGAGCCACCGAGCGGTTCGGTTGGTTGCCCACTCGAACCGGTCGTCCGTTGACTCGGGGGCGTTCAGGTACGCCGCGATGTACCGGGCTGCCAGCACCAGGATGGCGCCGCCAAAGATGACGATCAGCAGCGTCACCGCGTCCGTCACCTGAATGCCGAAGAGTTCGGCCATCAGGTGCCACCTCCGTTGGTTCGGCCGCGCAGAACGGCCGGCGATGCCTCCGGTCGTGAAGTTGTGATGTGTCTCATCGGTCGTTGAGCCAGGTTTCCGCACGGTCCTTGAGCCGATCCAGCTGCACTGCGACGAAGATGATAGCCGCGCCGAGCAGCGCGGGGCCACCGTACTGGCCCAGCCCGACTCGCGGGAAGATCTCGCCCGCGCTCACCGCGATGGCCGGGAACCAGTACCCGGACGTAGCCGAGATGAGCGTCCAGACCGGCTCGAACCAGCCGAAGCTTAGCCCACCCAGCAGGCTCACGAACGCCGAGAGCTGCGTGATAGGGTGGAAGACGGCCTCTTTCGCTTGTTGTGGAACTGTCATCGTCCGAGAAGTGCCATGATGCTGCTGCCGCCCGGGACCAGCGCCAGCCCGGCCACGGTGACTCGATACAGGACGAACAGCGTCACGCCCGCCGCCGCCATCGCGACCAGTGGTCCGGCCGGGCCCGCGCTCTCGACCACGGCGACCAGTGACTGTTGGAGCCCGCGCAGCGCGCCGAGGAGGTCGAACCCGACGAACGCGAACGCGACCACGAGTTGGCGCTGCACCCAGGCCAGCCCGCCGACCAACAGATCGAACGGGAACAGCACCGCGCCGATGAGGAACTCGAAGAACCCGAAGAGCACGGACACGACGAAGCCCGAAACCACCGAGATGACCAGCGCCGCCGGATTGCTCGCGAAGCGCCGCAGGAAGCGGGCGGTGCCGCTGCTGAACTGCTTCGCGACTTCCGTCGAGGTCCCGAGGCCGGGGCCGATGGGAATCAGCGTGATACCGTCGTCGTCAGGCACGACTGATCACCCAGCGGAAAACGAACACGGCCGTCAGTCCGATGCCGATGGCTACGACGAGGCTGGCCGGGCCGGCCTCGAGGACGAACATCCAGGCTGCCAGGAAGCCCTCCTGGACCAGGACGCCAGGCAGCCCGACGAGCAGGCTGACGACGCTCGCGAGGAAGTTGCCGAAGCCGGCCAGTAACGCGAGCGGGACATCGAAGATACCCAGCACCAGGCTGGCCACGCCAGTCAGGAAGGCCCCGAACGTGGCGCCGATGCCGACCTGTGCGATGCGGCCGAAATCGGGCGTCTGGAAGCCGTTCGGGCCCACACTGAGGAAGTCGCTGACCCTAACCACGACCAACCACCCCCGGTTCGCGGGCCGTCATCATCCGGTCGGCACGAGCGGTGGTCGAACGCATCGTCACTCCTCCTGTGCCTCCTCGGCGTCCTCCGCGCCGGGTGTGGGGATATCCAGGCCGCTCCCCACCAGCGGGAAGAAGTTCGTCGTCTCTTCCTCGCTCACGAACGCGATGATGACGTAGCCGCTCAGCGCGACGATGCCGAACGCGATGGGCAGTGAGAGCGGACTCGCGAACAGGCCGCCGGGGCCGATCGAACGGGCGCTCCCGATGGCCCCGAAGTCGATGACGATGCCGAACGATGCCAGGAAGGACTCGGTCAGGCCCGCGGCGCCACTGGCGAACGCCGCCATCGGCTTGATGAAGACGTCCGCGAGCGTGAGAATGCCCGACGCCAGCGCGCCGCCGATGGCCAGCAGGATGGCGCTTAGGCCCTGGAAGATGACGCCGCCGATGCTTCCGGCGTTCTTCGCCCGGTCGAACAGCCGCCGGACCCGTGGCCCGCCTGCGCCGGACGCCGACATCGTCAGCTCCCGCCTCCGAAGATCTTCCCGAGGCCGAGCGCGGTGATGGCCGCGCCGATGAGGCCGGTGATCTTCCCGAGCGTCGTGCTCAGGAACCCGCCGGACTTCCCTGTCGGGCCGCCGGCGACGGTGCCGCCCTCCTGGAACACCGCGTCAGCCTCGGAGCTCGTGTAGACGATCTCCATCCCGACCGCGGCGTCGTGGTCGCTGGACGCCGAGATGTCCGTCGCGAGTTCGACGCGATCACCGATGGCACCGTTGAACTGGCTGGTGGCGCCGGTCGTCGATGCCTCGGAGTAGTTGCCGGCGTAGCCGGTGGCGTAGTCGACGCTGATGTACTGGCTGCCAGGCTGGCGCTGCTCGGCCACGAGGTCGAGCGTGCCGTGGGTCACGTCGACCGGTGCCGGGATGTCCCAGACCGCGAGCGGCTGGCCCTCCAGCCGGTCGGAGTAGCTGGCGTAGTCCTCGGCGTCGGTCATGGTGACGTTCGAGCCGTCAGCCATCGAGAGCGGGTAGTTGACCGTCGCGTCACCCGCCCCGACGACGAGGTCGTGGACGTGGGCGTCGCCCCAGTGGTCCGCGAGCCCGTCGAGTGAGCGGAAGCGGACGGTGCCGCCGTCGACGTTCGTTCGGGTCTCGGTCTCGTAGCGGTCGTCCGAGTCGGCCTGATACGCGACCGTGCCGAAGGCCATCGTCTCCTTCGCGGAGACATCCATCCCGGTCAGGGCGAGGTCAGCGTCGGCGTCGGTGACGTTGAGTCGGACCGTGTCGATCTCCGACAGCGTCCCGTCGCCCGTGCCCTGGACCCCGTTGGCTGAGACCAGCGTGTCCACACGCGTGCTCGCGTAGAAGGCGCCGGTCTCGTTCGCGAAGGTCTCCTCATCCGCGTCGGCCGCGCTCTCGGCGATGGTCGCATACGCGTAGTCACCGTCCGTGTCGACGATCTCGACGCGGACGGTCGCGCCGCTGTCGAGCGTGTTCAGCTCGCCCGCCATCGTGACGACGCGCTTGCGGGCGTCGTCGAGCGAGACGTTGTCGCTGTAGCTGAAGAGCACCGTGTCGCCGGCGGTCATGCTGCCGTCGGTCGCCAGCTGCGTCGGCGCCGCGCGGACGTTGGGCGCGCTGCCCCACTCCGAGACGCTGCCCTTGGCCGACGCCGAGCCGCTGACCGACCAATCGCCCTCCTCGGCGACGAACGACTGGCCCTCGACGTTGGCCTCGTCGTCGGTGACGGGGCCGTAGAGGTCCGGGTCGTCGATGTACGCCGGCGACACCTCGATGGGCGCGTCGGCGTCCGAGGTGTTCACCTCGGCCGGGAGGTCGGTGTTGCTGCCGTCATCAGCTTCGTAGGCGAGCGGGTCGGTGCCGTGCTCGCCCATGCGATGCTCGGCGATGGTCACGTCGGTCTCTTCCACCCAGACGCGCGGGCTCTCGTCGCTGGTCGTATCGATGGGTGGGGCACCGTTCTCGCGTTCGTCGTGGTCGGCCATCGCGACCGGCGCGACCATCGCGGTCGCGAGGAGGATGGCGATCAGCGCGATGAAGCCCTGCTGGACGAGCCGTCTCATCGGCGCTCCTCCACGTCGAACACCGCCTCGATGAGCTCGGGGTCGACCGACGCGAGGTCGCCGACCTCAAGCGTCGAGGCGATGTCGGCCTGCGCTGTCATGGAATCAGTACTACTGGGTCGTGCCTCCCCGGAAAAGGAGGTCGACGGGGGCTCTCGCCGTCCGTCTGGGGTTGCGCTCATGGATTGCGCTCCGCCCACGGCCCAGGGCCGCGGGCTTCCAGCAATCCAGTGGTGGAAAATATGTCAACTGTCGGATTATACTGCGCGGATGGCGTGCGAATCCCTCGCGGATACTGTGCAAATACTGTGCGCTATTCGCCGGCATGCGGTCGTACTGGACGCAGGATTTGTTACGATAGGCCTCTCTGAATATCGTATGTCAGCGCAGAACTGTTCTATCCGTTCACTGATGTGTCTCGGAACACGTCGGCATGGAGTGACGCTGGACCCTGGGTGGGTGGCCGATGCCGGGCTCT
The DNA here is from genome assembly GCF_029338515.1 of Haloglomus litoreum. Lineage (GTDB taxonomy): Archaea > Halobacteriota > Halobacteria > Halobacteriales > Haloarculaceae > Haloglomus > Haloglomus litoreum. The sequence goes on from NZ_CP119988.1 coordinate 1,219,043, forward strand.
CGGTGGGCGAGACCATCGGCATCGACCGTGGCGCCGGGAAGTACGCTGAGCGCGGGGCGACGCTTCATCTGGGCGACTACGACGCGGACACGGTCGACTACGAGCGGACACTGGGGGAGTGTGGGGACTCGGTCGCGGTGACGCTTCCACCTGGAATCCGCGAGTGGCTCGATGCCGAGCTACAGGAATCGCTGTATCTCATGCGGACGGGCGATGGCGAGGATGTGCTCGTCGAGGCGCCGTAGCCTCGATCTCTTATGATGGTTCTGATGAACTTCCCCGTATGTCACACGAACCGCTTGCTGGCTATAGAGGATGGATAGAGTACGTGGACTGCGTTCGGTTCAGTCCGATCTAAATGAGACTGTTGTTAGGCTTGGATACAGATTGTCCAATTACATCTTCAATTCTGATATTATTTTAGTATTTGCATACAATCTAGTTTAGTATCGCTGCACACACTATATTTTGTTTGGAATTGTAGAATTATCTATGAACAGCGACCCCCCAGAGCGTGAGCGGTGGGGGGAGATGCCCGAGGCGCTCCCGGACCCGTATCGGCGTCAGCTGCTCGTCGCGCTCCTCCAACACAACCCCCAGGAAGACGATGACCCTGACCCGCTCAACGTCGTTGCCGACCCCGACGAGGATAGGCAACTCCTCCAGACCGCGATGACGCATAAGCATCTACCAAAACCGGAGGAAATCGGCTTCATTGAGTGGGACCGCGATAAGAATCGAATCAGGATTGGCCCCCGCTGGGACGATATCGCGCCGCTCCTCCGCCTCATTCAGGACCACCAGAACGAACTCCCCGCGGGCTGGTTGTAGGCTGCTCTCGCTCCCTGCGATACAGCCAGTGTCTGTCCTTGGTAATTCCGCTCCATAGCTTTCGAACCGGTATCGTGCGAGATACGCGCTGTAAACTCAGCACGGCAGCGAAATCCTATCCCCGATAGATTATTTCCAACAGTAGCATTCGAAACGGTTCGACAACTACCCACAAAAGCAATTGTCGAATTTCACCACTCCATAGACCCCATTAAAGTGTGAAGATAATCGAGCGCTTCTCAGAAATATCTCCTCTCTCCTCTGAGCTCGTGGGGCGGCTGAATACTGCTTCCATGAGCAGGCATCAGAGAACCATTCACCTGACTAGAACCATGGCCACCTATATATTGGATTAATATACGGATTAAGAACCTACATTCAATTTCATAGATTGTGAAAGAATCTGACTAGGTATAAGTACTCTGGCCATGCAGCAAAATTTGCAATGCCAGACAATACCACACTCACCAAATCAGTAAAAGAATTTTTCGCGTACGATCCAGATAAAGATCAATGGTCGGATGAGCCGGTCCCAGAGGAGGAGCGAATGGGTGTTTGGGGTCCGACGTCAGTTTGGATAGGATTCGCGATCGCGTATATTGTGGCCTTCATCGGTGCACAAATATATTTCGGGCTAGGAATGCCGGATGCGATTTATGCCATCGTTTTAGGGAACCTCATCTTAGTGGTGTATTCGGGTGCGCTTGCCTACGCAGCTGCCGAAGGCGGATTGAACTTTCCACTGCAAGTCAAGGAGGCGTTCGGGAGTTTAGGCGCGCTAATTCCGATCGCAATAATGGGGCTATTGGTGAACGGCTGGTACGCCTACCAAGCATGGCTCGCCGCAGACGTTATTCGAGCAGCGTGGAGCCCCCCTTGGTTGCTTTTGGCCGTGGGGATCACCGTCCTCTACGGGATTCCTTCAATTATTGGAATTGAGGCTCTGGAGGAGGTCGTCACTAAACTGGTAATTCCGCTAATGCTAATCGCAGGGATATACATGCTCGTGGTAAAAGTTCTCCCTGCAGGCGCGAGTATTCTCAATAAGCCGGCCCCGGGGGAGCAGATTCCATTTATGGTGGGTGTCGGGTTGGCCTGGGGTACATTTGCTGTTAGCGGAACTGCGACGGGTGATATTGTCCGGTTTGCATCAAGTACCAGAAATGCCATCATCGCCACAGTCGTCGCCTTCCTCATCTGTAACACCGGGATGATGGTTCTTGGGGCACTGGTGGCAGCGACATTGCCGGAGCTCAGTCTCTACTTCGGCATGATTGGTCTTCTAGCGTCTATCCCGCTTGTGATAGTTGCATTCGTCAGTTGCTTCTCAACCTGCGATGCCTGCCATTATGGCGCCACGATGAGCTACACAAATCTACACGAGAAGATCACATGGCGAACAGCTGCAGTGGGCGCCATGTTAATCTCTGTAATTGCTGTCGTATCCGGTATAATTTCTAATCTGTTAGGCTATTTGATCCTAATCGGTATTGTTGTGCCTCCAATTGGGGCAATCATCCTCAGTGAATTTTTCATCGTTCGGAAGTACCAATCATTCGACATAGTGCGCAAAGAACGGCTCAATATTCCTGCAATTATTAGTCTGATTCTGGCGATTGGGCTGAACTATTACGTATATAATAATATTCCCGTAATTCCGACTGGGCTAGCAGGGCTACTCTTGGCGTTCATTCTCTACCCAGTCCTGGACTGGATGAGGGCGAGCATTTCAGGCGAGGATTCGGTACGACAACACCTCGAAGGCCAGGCTGACCCGATCCCAGACGACGATTAATATTCAGACCACATCAATCCACATTAACAATGAGCACGCACACACTGGAGGAGATTTGGCAGATGAGCGGCGTCGACCAGGTAAACGCAGTGAAAGACGGGGAAATCTCGCCACAAGATACCTTAGAAGCATCACTCCAGCGGATAGAGGAGCTCGACGATTCGTTGAATGCGTTCACTGTTGTCGACGAGGAGGGTGCAAAAACCGCAGCTCGTGACGCTGAAAAAGCCGTTCAGAACGGCGAGGAACTAGGGGCACTTCATGGAGTTCCGGTTGCCATTAAAGATCTCATTCCTGTGGAAGGAATGCGGACAACATTCGGGTCCGTTCTCTACGAAGACTTTGTCCCTGAACGAGATAGCATTACGGTGACGAGAATCCGTGATGAAGGGGGCATTATCCTCGGGAAGACCAATGTTCCTGAATTCGGTTTCCAAGGGATTACCGATAATGCCATCTTCGGGAAAACGTTCAATCCCTGGGATGAAAGTAAGACCCCCGGTGGTTCATCCGGTGGCTCCGGTGTCGCCCTGGCGACGGGGATGGTTCCGTTTGCCCTTGGCTCGGACGGTGGGGGTTCGGTCCGGATCCCATCAAGTTTTTGTGGGCTTCACGGGATCAAAGCCTCGTTCGGGCGAGTCCCCCTCTACCCAGAGCACCGTGACCCTTCGCTCCCCGGGACGAACGCATGGGAGTCGGTGGAGCATATCGGGCCGATGGGGCGGACGGTCGAAGACACGGCACATCTTCTCTCCGTCATTGCAGGCCCGTATGAAATGGATCGCCATTCACTCCCTGATGATGGGACGGATTATGTTGGAGCTTCAACCGATCCCGATATTTCCGGCCTGGACATTGCTTATAGCCAGGATTGGGGATATGCAGCCGTCGACCCTGTCGTGAGGGAGATGACTGAAAATGCAGCCCAGGTCTTCGAGGACGAACTCGATTGTACGGTGACAGCGGATGACCCAGGGTTTCCAGATCCCGAGGAGGCGTTCACGGCCACAGTCGCCAATAGCACCGATCTGAAAGAACTCAGGAAAGAACTCCACGATCACAAATCGGAAATGGAGCCTGTCCTGGTGGACGTTCTTGAAACGGAGTGGACCGCGATGGACTTCACTGAAGCATATAAAGTCCGTCAGCAGGTCAACATGAAAATGCGGGAATTCATGCAGGAATACGACTTATTGCTTACTCCCACGCTTGCGGCACCCCCGTTCGATGCTGACCTACCGACACCGCCAGACCTCGAAGGACGGGATGTTGGGATATTCCATTGGTTACAGTTCACCTTCACAATCAATCTCACTGGCCAGCCTGCTGCTACAATCCCCGCAGGGTGGACAGACGATAATCTCCCAATTGGCCTTCAGATAGTCGGAGGACATCTGGATGATGAAACAGTGATTGAGGCATCGGCTGCGTATCAGCAGGCCAATCCTTGGCAGGACAAATACTTCCCACCAGACCATCAGGATCACTAAACGGAACCAAAATCGAAACTCCCGTCGATGTGAGCTTTCGGGGTTCTAATCAACGTTACAAGAGATCTGGCTTGCGGGATTCGCGCCCTGTATGCAGCACGTGCTCGACAAACTATCAGCGGCGGAGGGTTTCAACAAGGCCGTTCCCCATCACCTCACCAATCCGTGTCTCGGTCGCCTCCATTAGATATGGCTCGATGGCCGAGTAATCACTCCACCCGCCGATGGACATCATGGTCCGTACATCTCGCCCCTTTTCGACGAGGTGGTAGGTCGCGAACGAGCGCCGGAGATCGTGACTGGTCACCGACCGCCAGCGCTCCTCGCCCAGCTGGTCGGCGATGGCGTCGGCCGCGGCGTCGACCCATCGGCGCACGGTCGGCGTCGAGCGCGGGACCCACGGGTCGGTTCGGTCGAGGTCACGTTCCCGTGTGTACTTGTTCAGATCCTCGGCCACCCGGTCGGGCATCCAGGCGTCACGCAGCTTCCGGTCGCCGCCCTCAGTGTTCTTGCCGCGGATCTCGAAGAGCCAGCATTCACCTTCCTCACTCCACCGGAGGTGCTTGTCGGCTGGATAGGGCACCTCGTGAGCCCGGAGGCCGCACCGCCCCATCAGCTGGACCGCGACCTCACGCATCCAGTCCTCGCGACCAGCTTCCCGTTCGAGCCGGGAGAGTTCGTCCTGATCGAGCCAGCACTTCGTCACATCGCCGGAGTCGTCGACGCGAACCATAAGCGGATTGTCCAGACTACTCCGGCACAAACACTGGGGTCGGTGTAGTGATCTGGGCCGATTCACCCCCGAATGGCCCCCTTCGTGAGCGGGTAGTTGAAGAACTCGTTCACTGGTGGGGTGTCCGACCTTCCTCGCAGTTTAGCGCTGATTGTGTCTCAATTCGGCTAGAAGGCTTTGTTAAAACCCTCAACTAATGATATATTGCAGCACCCCTGCTGGATACAGGGCCCGAATTGCTCATGAAAACCCAAAAACCACAATACCCGCAGTCTCTGTCCAACACAGAACCATGAATTGAGTTTATCAGTGCGGAGAGACACCATCCTCAAACAATACCAATGGCGTCTATGAGAAATAGATTCATTACAGTAATCCTTTTCACACTCGTTGGTGCATTCATCCTCTGTCTGGGGTATATTGGGGCGAGCTGGGACGCACTTGCCCAATCCACTCGCATCTCCGTCGCAACAGCCACACTCGGAGTTATTGGCACGTTATTTCTGGCAGTAGCCACGTTTTGGTCAGTTAGTCAGAATCGCCGGCTCATTGAGGAACGGATACGAGAACGAGAGAAAGAAGTGGTCAGAGAAGAACTCAATGCGTTTATCGAACCATCGATAGCAATTGTACAGAGCAATATCAACGTAGTCCGAGAGGCCGAAGCGCGAGAATGGATCAACAAAACACCAAACAGAATATACGACATTCGTGGCCAGACAGCGATTCTAAAAACCGAGGTTCAGTTGGTTTTCCTTCCGGCAGACCCATATCTTCGAGAGCGGATTCCTGCTGAGGATCCAGACGTCGTTGAAGCGATTGAGAAGCACAACCAGATGGTTCAACAGTTTACCCAGCTTCGACAGGATATCATTCAGGAGATTGAGAAACCAGTGGAAGATTTCCTGCAAGAGAACGACTATGCTGACGAATTTGAGGAGGATGAACTGGATGTGTTGTTAGATGCGGTAGTCAAAGAAAACGAGGGGTATAGGGATCATGAGGAGTTCTGGGAATCTGAACAGGATGAATTGATAGCGTTGGCTTACGACGTGGCAGCCGAACCCCTAAACGAAATTGACCAGAATGTCGACGAGTACCTCTCACTTTGTGAATCCCTTCAACAGCACCTTCGATCCCGAAAAGCACAATTGAAGGAGGAATATGGCATCATATCTGAATTTGACTCCGAAGAGGACATGATTACCGCCGTCTGATTTTTCTGGCTCTGGTGAAGCGCTTAGTCGGTGATAGGTTAGGTCATCCGTGCTGAATACAGGGCGCGAGCCTTGTTTAGACGCCCCTGAATAGGTAGGTCGGCAGTTCTGTCGGGCGGGCAGAATCTGTCGATGAATGCCTCTCGGTCTGATTTCGGTGTACGGACAATGAGCGGAGCCGGCGATCTCCACCGCGTCTAAACAAGGCCGATGAATTCTATTTTTAGGGGCAATAGCAGAAGCACCTCGCGGCAATATCAACGAAGACGACTAGTACTCAACAGGGCGATCTCGAAAACTGCCCTGACGAGAGGCACAGGATAATCGAACGAGCGAACTAGTAGGCAGGTTTCCCTTACAAGTAACACTGCAAAGACTCTAGCGAAAACACTCATTAGATACTGACGAAATCATTGAATAGTGCTCGAGTCAGGCAGGACCAATTCGCTCCAAAAATACTTCGGCAGTAAAGAATCAAAGAGGTTTATTTACCTATCCATACTATTATATTTCTCATTCCTGACCGGTTACATTTCCATATCCAAATATTCTGGCGTTCTTCAAGGGTTGGATAGAAATGGGCAGGTTTTCCTCGGGATGGTTGAAATAGATTCATTAAATTATGTCTTGCTGAATGAAGTAATCTATTCCGCACTTTGGGCTAGCGTAATTACTCTCTCAGTAGCCTACTACAGATTAGGGTGGGCCGATTCTGAGAATCACGGGAAAGTTGTGGGATCCGGATTGGCATTCGTAGCGGTGGGGGGTATTGTATATGCAGTACTTATGCTATTTCTGGGTCATCTTGTTTCCGCCACCCTTGGAGACGCGATACAAGCCGCTCTCGGTGCTGGGAGTACTACAAACATAATCACGGGCGCTATATTTGAATTGTTTATTGTCGGATTCGGTGCGTGCTTCCCCGCACTGGTAACAGGGAGGGCGGATGTTGTATTTCCAAGTAAAACAACCAATCGGATAGAATCTATAACTACTCTGGCAGCCGGTGCAGAGCAGGAGATCAGGGAGGCAAGAGGTACACTTCAGGATCAGCATCATATATCTCTGTTTGAATCATTCTCTTCTGTGTATGGCAAATACGCTGAGGCAGAAGCAGAATACCAACCAATCGCTGAAGCGAACCTCTATGTTCCAGCTGTCGAAAGTCAACTCGGTGCTCTTGAGGCAAGTATTCATGAATTCGGGAAAGATACTCTCAATGAGATTCTCGAGAGGGCCGAAAACCGATTGAAAGCGGATGAGTATTTTATCGCCGACGAAGTGCTAGTTGCTGCTGAGCATATTGCGAGGAATCTGGACACTTATGACGAGCGGATTGAATTTCTCCGAGAAGAATTCGAAGAACAGCACAAATCGAGTACTAAAGAGACTGAAGACACTATTGAACAACAAATCTCCTTGGCTGAAGAAGCCACTGACGAAGCGCGATTTAACGACGCAAATGATCATCTCAAGAGAGCGAGTCAAGCCCTCGAAAAGTTGGAATCTCTAACAAAAGACGACAACGAACATTTCAAGGATAGAATTACATCACGGAGAAAGAACATTGAGGTTGAGAGAAAGCAACATCAAATCAGGGAGGCACGAACCCGGATTTCGATTAGATTCGACATCCCGCTTGATAAAGTTCGAATCCATCAAGAAGGAGAGACAGTCAGGGCTTACGGAGATCTGTATGACCTGCTGAAGAAACTCAAACACCCTCCAGGAGGCGACCTGCCCTGGGAAGAATTCGAAGCAGAGATCATTTCCCGACTACCATTTATATCACCTCAAGATATCAACCACTTTGATCAAATCGTCTCTACTGTTGCTACAATCGCGGATTTCATACAGGAGACAGACAACGCTCACCCTTCTGTCCATGTAGTTGAGTGGGAAGAAGCGATACAGACAGCTGTTGAGAATCAGAATTACGACATATTGAAGCCCGTAATCCGACAGGTAGAGAGACTAAATACTGGCCAAATCTGGGACCAATCACTACTTTATGATTTATCTTGGAGGGAATTGGAAAATATCGTGGGGGATTTGTATTCTGGACAAGGTTACGAAGTCACGGTTACTCAGGGAAGTGCAGATCTCGGTGTAGATGTTTGGGCACGTAAGCGTGACGACCGGCTTGCGATTCAAGTGAAGCAGGTACGGGGAAACAGCACCGTAGGTCGAGAAACTTTACAAAAGTTAGCGAGCACAATTGCGAAAGGGGATGCAGACAGGGCCGTAGTTGTCACAACTGGCGAATTCGCCCGAACTGCAAAACAATATGCTGCGGATTTCGGACCCAATCTTGAATTAATCGATGGGGGCGAGTTAGCAGCCTTACTCAGCGAATCTGAAAGCCAGAGGTAGACGGCCTCGGCATCTCTTCATGATGTCCATTCTCTGCCGGGTCGTAATTCGAGAGCTCCGCTGCCACGAGAGAGACGCCCGCCACAACTGCGAAGATAGCTGTCAGAGGCCATCGAAGATGTCTATCCATTTCATTTGAGATGATGACACCGGGATGTCTTATCTATCGATGGTGTTCAGTGCGTGAAGAAGATATCTTGTCCGGGCTTTCACCCATGCTGAGGCCAGTTCACTCCTGTGCCGGTAAAACGTACACTTATCTCTGCTGAACCTACCCTCTGTATCTTGCACGTCGCTATTGTCAGCTATTGTGAATTTCAACACAGGCGGTTAGAGGTATTTGTCCACTCTCGAAGGGATCTCCAATTGTAATTGCAATCACAGAGCCTTCGACTCAGCCAGAATGTTTTGGCGACCTCCTCTGCAACATTTAGCTCTGCATCGGAACACCGAATTCGTCGCCGAATTCGCCGAAATGCTCGACGAGCGTTTCGCTAGTATCCTCGATATCCGCTATGGAACTGACGTGCTTGTAGAAGATGACCCTGTACCCGAATGGGTCCTGAGCCGTCTCGAGGTCCCAATCGCGCGTCTGTTCTTTGACGCGCTGCTCGTCTTCACTCGAGGCGGTTTTGATCTTGTATCCGAATCCCCGTAGAGCTCCCTCCTCGATGTCATCCCGATTGTACTGCTCAGGCTTGACCCAGTATAGATGGACATTCAGCTTCAGCTGCTTGTTGCTACCCTGATCTCGGACACGCGACAGAGGGTAATCGATTCGTGCAAAGGCCAACGAAGAACTGGAGTCTCGGCCGGTATTCTCGCTCCCCGCATCATCGGAGGCGAATAGCTCCGGCTTCCTTGCTCGCATCTCCTGCCCCACCTGCCGAAGTCGACCCTCGATGCTCGTCTCGAACTGGTCGGTGAGCCGGATCGCCTTCAGATAGCGATCCTGCTCGAGACCTTTGCTTAGGAAGTCATCGGTCATGCTTCTACGGTTTCACGGAGGTATGTTAGCTGTTCCTCCAGTATGTCGGCAATCCTGATCGGCTGGATTGCGTCAACCACGTCTCCGGGATTTGCCAGTCGGTCTACCACTGGTCGTGGCTGGAAGCCAACACGCTGTTGCTCAGCCACCGTACAGAACAGATACGCGTTCGCGGCCCAGTGGTCGTCTACGATGGCGCCACGGAGCAGTAGTGATCGGAGCGCTGCGGTCACGTCCCGCCAGTACATCACCCTGACTGTGCCGGGCCGCTCCCAGTGGACCCTCGGTAAGCCATCGGAGCTACGCTCAACTGGTGGTTCGACGATCGACTCAAGACGGCCTCGTTTATTCTTGGGAAGAAGCAGGACGTGCGTCCACGCCCGATCCTGATACTCCTCCTCGACACGTGCTGCGGTGTCCGAGGTCTTCTCGTAGTTCGTATCGTCCAACTTTACCTCGATTGAGATTCCGTTTTCTGCCCCCAAGAGAAGTATATCCGGGCGCCAGTGCCCTCCATCGGTATCGGGAACTCGCTCTTCTCGCAAGACCTCATTCGGGGGCTCCGACATCTCGGAATCGAATAATTCGGAGACGAAATCGCCCGACGGATTGAGGAGTCTAGCAAGCCAGTTTGACCATCCGAGCTCGTTGCTTGGCTGGAGCGGCCCCCGGCGAAACCGCTCGTCGGTTAGATCGACGCTCAGCGGGTCCGTGTTGAACGGAGCCTCGGATTGTGCCCACTCGTCGTCGGAACGTGCGAGTAGCGTTTTGAGCTCTTTGGCCGTCTCGTCCCCCTCGGTGTAAACTTCCCACCACTCGTCGATCTCTTCGTGGCACTCAGCCAACCACGTCAGGTCGAATACGCGAGCCTGGCCGGCATTCTCAGTGAGGGGCTGTGACTGCGCGTAGGCTGCCCACCAGGGGTCCAGGCTTGTCCAATCACGTGGTTCCAGATCCGCGCTCATGTACCAGCACACCGTTGGAGAGGGTGAAAACCGCTTGGGCGCCAGTAGGTTGGTGAGTTCGACAGGGATTCTCAAGATTGACAAAAATATGAGCTCCGGGTGTCTGTCTTTAGATGCTCCAGATCGTTCTCACCTCTTGCCAGCTCACTCGGACAAATTCCGGGATTCGATAACCACCTATTCAGCGACCCAGTCCAGCGTCTGATTGTGTTCCCGGAGATACGCTGGCTCTAGGCCTACGTCACCGAACTGGATCTCCTCGCCATCCCGGGAGATGATCGTCCGCTGCAGGAGGTCACTCTCCGTAGTAAACTCAGGGTTCACCCGCAGTTCGTATCCAGAACTGATCGTGAACAGTTCGCGGTCGAAGGCTGCATGATGGGTTTTGTTCAGCGGAAGCACGTTCCCGAGATCGGCCCGATGGTCCGGGTACTCACTCCATGGGAGCACGTGAGCCACATCCAACAGACTAGGATGATCTACCCCTGACACCGGGCATGTGGTATCGTGCCGAGCAAGCACTGTCGCCCGAAACTCCGGATCAATCGAGCGGGCACGGACTGTCGTCTCGTAGGTCGCTGCGGTCAAGTCGTCTTCTGCCGTGGGTATGGATTCGAAACCAGCCCACTCGTCAACGGCTTGGTCGGTGAACTGTCGTCCCTCTTCGGTCAGTCGATAGACGTCGCCATCCTGCTCCGCCAAGCCAAGACTCCGGAGCCAGTTCGCCCGCTGTTTAGCCATATCAGTCTTCTCAGGATTCCAGCCCAGTTCGGGATGCGTGCTGAGTTGCTGATCGCTCACTTCCTCAATCGTCATCCCACCAGCGGAGAGCGCATATAGAAGACTGCGTAACCCGACGTTCCGCCGCAGCAGTATCTCGAGGAGCGTCTCCATCGTCCTGTCATCGACGTATCGCTTCCCTTCCGGCCCGAGCATCCACTCGCCGCCCTCAAGACGGAGCAATCCCACGTCCTCGAGATACTCAACACGCCGGATAATCGACTCACGACTCGAAACGTTGGTGAAATTCCCCCGGTGCCACCCTACCAGCTCGTCCGTTGTCGGTTGGTGGACGTCGACGAACGTGAGCACGGCATCCACCGTGTCGACGTAGCTCGTCGCGCCGCCGAACATCGGCACAATACTCCGAAGGGGCTCGGAGGGCATTGCGTACGGCATCCACTGGGCCGGGTATGATCGTTTCCCCGATCGACGAATCGAGAGTGCCGACCGACAACCCTGGGCCGTAGTTTCAAGCCCCTGTTCTTGCTTGGTGGAGTGTGACACTCCGTGAAGCCAGGTCGATCGATTCTCTCTATCGAGAGATTCGTGATACCGACCTCGCCCTGACTGCGGATCCGCCGCTTGCGCTCGCTCTGGACCGGCGCGTTGATCGGCCCCGGATCGGCCGCGTCTGTGCCACTCCTCGCGGTCACGTATCGAATCAGTTCACGCCGATGGACCGGCGAGACCTGTTCGAGGAACTCGTCACCGAGACGGATCTGACCTGGAAGCAAGCCCACCGTGGCCTCGATCGCTGTCTTCAGGCGTGGGACCGGACCGCCGACCCTGAGGCGATTCTTGACTATGACGAGTTCGACACGCCAGCCATCCGCACTGCGGTGAAGCGGATCCGCGACGCCGACAGTAGCTACCGGAAGCTCTCGGATGCCCGCCTTGATGAAGAACTGGACCTAGCCATCGTCGGCGAATCGGCACTGACCAATCTCGACAGATCGCTGCTCCCATCCGACCACAAGTCGGTTGACCGATTTACCGGGGCGACGGGGACGCTCCCCACGTTCGAAATCTTTCCGTCGGCGACGGCGATCGTCGACACACTCATCGAGCAGCTTTCGGCCGAAACCGCCGACTCAGTTGGTGTTGTTCTCGACGAGTCGACCGTATTCAGTCCGCTCGTCGAAGCCGGGCTCGCGGCGGCTGATATCCCCTTCCAGGGTGGCCCCGGCTTCGTCGACGACCCGGACGTGCGGACCTTCCTGCGGCTCCTGCAAGCCATCTTCACCGGTAGCGACCTCCGTGTCGCGGATGTCGAACCCTTGCTCGCACCACTCGGCGTCGACGTCCCGCGCACGCTGGGGGAACAGCGTGTGGATGCACTGGGTGACGGTACGCTCTCCGAGCTGGCTGTAATCGAGGAGGCAGCCACGACGGGAACGCTGCAGGATGCCATCTCCGCCTACGAATCGCTCGCCGGTTTGCGACTCCAGACGCTCCGAGACGAGTGTAATCGGCTCGAAATTCTTGAGGAAGCCGTCACCACCGCGCTGCTCGATCGGCTCACGTACTACCTCCAGTCGTTCGATGTCCCGGTCGACCAGGACCAGACTGGTGTACTCCTAACGGATGCTGCCTCGACAGCCTACATCGACCGGCCGGTCGTCTTCTACCTCGGCCTCGGCACTGGTTGGGCGAAAACGCCGCCAGACGTCCCTTGGATCGATACTACAGAGTACGTCCAGCAGGACCTCGACCGGTTCGAGATCTTGCTCCAGAACGGTCGCCAACGCCACTACCTCGTGCAGGACACGCGCGCCGGTGAAGACGTGACACCGTGTCTCTACTTCCGGGAGCTATTCGAGCAGTCCTTCGACCGGTTCAGCGACCTACCGCATGAACGGTTCGACGGCCACGGCGTCGACCGGGATGCTCCTGGACAACCGTTCGTTGCGCCAGCGGTATCGGAGGAGCCGGAGGAAATTACCGCCCTGAGCCAGTCGACGCTGAAGCGCCTCGCCAACTGCCCTCGTGAGGAATTCTTCACACGACTGGTCGAGACCCCGACGGCGGACTACATGGCTCGCGGGACGGTCGTCCATGAGGCGGCTGAACTCTACGTCTCCCATCCGGAGCCGATCCGCGACCAATTCGAGACTGTCGTTGATGCGATGGTCGAGCAGGTTGAAGCCTACACCACCAACGACCGGCGACCGGTCGAGCGAACTCAACTAGCGATCGCCCTCGAGACGGTGATGGAGTATCTCGACGCGAACCCACCAACTGAGGCCGAGCACGAGGCATACGCTGACCGCCAGCAGGAAAACGGGCTCGCGAATCGGCTGGACCTACCCTGTGACTCACCGCTCACTGAGCGCTGGTTCGAAGCTCCCGAGGTTGGCATCCGTGGCTTCGTCGATCTGCTCCATGGGCCCACAGACCTCGTGGACTACAAGACTGGAAGTCAGTCGACAGCCTCGAAACTCCGGGAGAAGGCTGCAATTGATCCGCCACATGAGGATCCAAACTTTCAGGCAGCATTGTACCTCCTCCAGCATCGCGAGCAAGAACCCGAGGAGCCGCTCTCCATTCACTTCGTGCACGCTCTCGAGCAGACGAACCGCATGGTCAGAGGGGAAGCCCCGGACATCGATGATTTGGTCACGACGATTACGTACCTCCCGTGTACGTTCAGTGAATTCGTTGCGCGGCGCGAAGTGTTCGACGCGGTCACGGATTATGCCGACAGTAATGCCAAGGTCAAAGCGCTCGAGCCGCTCGGCTACGAGGCGTATCGGGAGTTCTTCCTCACCCACGACCTGCCACGGGAGGGCGCGGCTCCTGATCAACGAGCGGCTGTGACCACGGCGTTCATCGAATACACACAAGATCGCGTCAAGCCTTCGCGGGACCTCCAATACGTCGACGACGGCTGTCGAGACGCCATCGAGGAGATGGACGATGTCGTCGGAACCTACTACCTGAAGCCGGACCTCGACGCGTTCGCCGACTTCGTCGACGAGCAGCTGGCGAACCTGAACGAGTACCGCCGCGAGGGCTTCCCCGTCCGCATCAGCGAGGACGGTCCCAACTGGGACCGCGTAGACATGCCGGATCTCATTCTCACCAATGACTGAGCCATCACCGAACGACCAGCAGGAGCAGTTGATCACGCAGACCGAGGGCATCTATCGCGTCAACGCCGGCGCAGGAACTGGAAAGACGTTCGCCGTCACCCGCCGGTACGGCGAAATTCTTGAAACGACCGACGCCACGCCAGACGATATCCTGCTGGTGACGTTCACGCGGAACGCGGCGGCGGAGATGAAAGATCGGATCGTTCAGCAGACCGACTACGACCTCCGAGAGCTGCAGGACGCACCGATCAGCACGTTCCACGCCTACTGCTATCAACTGCTCCGCCGGTACGGACACACGATTCCCGAGGCACTGGGCATCGATGACCAGATCCCTGACGGGCTGGACTTGCTCGAAGACGAGGTCCAGGAACGCCAACACTTCCGGACGTTCATGTCTCGGTTTGCCGACCGGCACCCCGAACACGAGGATCTGCTCCGTATCTTCCGCGACCGGCGGACGCTCCGATCGGTGATCCAACAGCTCGCCGCAAAGGGTGTCATTCCACAACGCGAGGGCTGGTATCGCGACACTGCAGCGCCACTTGAGGGCGACCGAGACGCGTTCCTCGAGACCGTCGCTGAGACCAACGCCCCGAACGAGGGGGCGAATGGACCCAAAAACAGCGATGCCAGGGGTGCTGTGGGTGGCTGGGACGTCACGGAGTACGCACCAGACGCACCCACGAAGGCCGAACTCCATGACGATCCGCAGGTCAGCGAGGACCTCGTCTTCGACGCGTTCGATGAGGATCGCGAGGCGCTCCGGGCCTTCCTCCACGATGTCTATATTGAGTATCTCGAGTTCGCACTCTCTCGAAACTACCTGACTCAGGGGCTGATGCTGGCACTGGCTTTCGTCATGCTCTGCGAAGACCCTACCGTTCGGACGGCAGTCGGCCACGACTACGTCATGGTGGATGAGTTCCAGGACACTAACGAACTCCAGTTCAAAATCACGCTCCTGCTCGCATCGGCCAACAACATCTGTGTCGTTGGTGACTGGAAGCAGAGTATCTACGGGTTCCAGTACACCAGCGTCGAGAACATCACTGAGTTTGAGAGCCGGCTCCAGCAGTATGCAGACGAGCTCAACAGCGACACTGAACGGATCAGTTACCCGGTCGACGAGGTCGAGCCCATCCCGCTGTTCCAGAACTACCGTTCGTCAGCATCTATTCTTGATATTGCCGAGCAGAGTCTCTCGATCCCCGCGACGTACTCCGAGGATCTCGACGAAGATCCGCTGGCCGACGAAGAGCAACTTGAGGCAACAAACTACGTCGACAACGCCCGCATCGATGCCTACCGGGCTGACGACGAGTATGCCCTGATTCTCGACCGGATACAGACGATTGTCGATAACGAGGCATACGCTGTCGAGGTTCGAGATGAGCCAGCGTCGACGGCGGAGATGTCTCCCGAAGAACAGCGGGCGGCCGAGCAGGAACGCCTCGGAGCGCCCTCGTATAGCGATATCGCCGTGTTCACCCGAAAGCGAAAGTTCGCCCGAGAGCTTCTTGACCGGGCGGCCGAGTACGACATCCCTATCGCCTACGAAGGAGGCGTCGAACTATTTGACACGCCAGAGGCGAAGTTGCTCCTCGCCTGGCTCCGTATCTGTGAGTCCGACGATCCGCGAGGCTGGGCCGTGGTGCTCGAACGCGCCGGGCACACCTTCGAGCAGACTGAGACGTTGCTCGCCGAGGAGGCATACCCGGACGCGATGGTCGCGTTCCGTGATGAGTTACTCGAGCTGGAGACACTCGGTGGGCTAGCCCAGCGGGTGTTTGACCGGTACAACATCGCCAACGCGTTCGCCGATGCGCTGCTTGACCACCTAACGAGTGTCTACGAAGGGACGCTGCTGACCCGGGGCGAGGCGATCACCTACATCACGGACAACCTGGAGAACGGGAGTACGGTCGATATCGATACGAGTCCTGGACAGGACGCCGTTACGCTTCAGACAATTCACGGCGCCAAAGGACTCGAGTACCCGATCGTCCTGCTGGGGAATCTAAATTATCGAGCCTTCCCGCACTACGGCCAGCCACCGTCCTCGCCAGTCGTCTACCAGGAGCCGCTCGGCCTCCGCCAGCGGAAGGTCTTCACCGATACGGGGACACACCCGCACGTCTTCAGCAACTGGCGCTACGATCTGCTCAGGTCCTGTCTCCCCTCAGAGTACGAC
Source organism: Haloglomus litoreum (assembly GCF_029338515.1). Classification (GTDB taxonomy): domain Archaea; phylum Halobacteriota; class Halobacteria; order Halobacteriales; family Haloarculaceae; genus Haloglomus; species Haloglomus litoreum. The sequence continues at coordinate 1,235,504 of NZ_CP119988.1, forward strand.
GAGGAGCGCCGGCTTCTGTACGTCGCCATGACGCGGGCCCAGCGACACCTGCTGTTCACCGCCGGTGAGGAGCCGAGCCTGTTCTTCACCGAGCTACCGGTGGAGGCAGACGAACTCGAGCCGGAACCGAGGACGGTAGATACTAGCACCGAGACGGCGGCCGACTACGAGGTCACGATTCCGGATGCGAGTGGGCTGCCGCGACGGCACGGTGTCCATGATATCATGGACGACAGCGTATACCAGGAGGTGACGGAGGGTCGCGGCAAGGAGTTCGGCGATGCCCTCCACGACTTCGCCGAGGCGTACGTCCTCGGCGAGGCCGGCGCGCCAGCGAACGAAGATCAGGAGAACGTGGCCCGGTTGCTTGATGGACTAGACGGAGAGTGTAGTGCCGAGGAGACGGTGTTGCTCCCGCTCACAACGGACCCGAAGGTGACGCTCACAGGCATCATCGATCTGCTGCACATCACACCAGATCGCGTCGAGGTGATCGATTACAAGACCGACCTAAGTCGGGTCGCAGAGTCGGAGTACCAGAAGCAGCTCAGTGCCTACTATCACGTCCTCACCACCGTCTATCCGGATCGTGAGGTCCGACTGGCGGTGTTCTACACCGCCGACGATGAACTGGTCACGATCGACCCGATTGCTGAGGACGAGTTTACACAGCTTGTCAAAGCGGCACTTATTGAGGACACGTAGCAGCAGCTTCGCGCTCCTCTCGTTCCATTCCAGTGTCGGCTGAGCATGTCCGACACTTTATCAGGGACCAGTCCGCCGCACAAGCCATATGGGCGGTCCCCGCAGTCTGGTTGGTCGTCTGGCCGAATCGTTCGTCGATGTCATTCACGAGGTCGACGCCGAAATCGGCGAGAATCGAACCTACGGCGCTGGCATCGGCCCCCACGACGAAGACGACCAGATCGACGCGCTGGTGCAGGCCGTCCGGGAGGAGGGACTTTTCGACGGGACGATTGCGACCGCGAAGGGCGATGCCGCGGCCGTCCGCTACCCAGGGGGGCAGGCTGCCGACCTGTATCTCGAGCGCGATGGCCGCGCTGAGTACTGTGAAGCGAAGCTGTTCCGCTTCCAGAAAGCGAACGGGAATCCCTACGCTCAGGAGTTCAGCAAGGTATTCAATCCGTTCCAGGAGCGGAACCCGCGATCTTTCATCCATGATGTGAACAAGCTCGCGGAAGCCGATATCCGACACCCGAAGACGTTCCTTGGGTTGTACTATCGCCCGGTTGAGGGTGCCGGCACCGAGATCACGAGCCAGGATATCGCCGATAAGTTCGCCGCCGACGTCGACCTCTGGACGGGCTACTCAATCAGCGTGGACACCATCGCGCACTTCGACGATCTCCAGCACGAGGTCCACCAACGCGGCGGTATTTTGACCTGGACGCTTGAAGACCAGCCAGAGCAGTTCTTCTGATACGCTCATTGAGGTTTATCTTCGAGACTCAGGGCCTTCTGAAGTCGATCAGGATCGAGAGAGGCATCCAGTCCTCCTGGATTGAGCGTTTCCCGCTTGTATGCGATCACTATGTGTCAGCTACTTCGCAATGCTCCCAGAGTACCTGCTACCGCCGCAAGGGGAGATCATGACCGGTTTTATTGTAACTTGAGGCATTCTGCCGGTAATGGTCGAATTCGGTGACGAAGCTCTCCAGGCGAATTTCAAGCTGTTCCTCGAGGGCCGGAACATCTACAAAGTGGATTGTGGTGACCGTGATGGGTGGCAGCGGTGGAAACGATTGAATCGGGTAGAATACCCCGAAGAGCCGGATGAGACGCAAGGATATGTGAATACATTCAAAGATATTGAGGTCGGCGATGTCGTTCTTGCCCAGCACATCGGCGGCGAAGAAGGCACCAAACACACCTTTGGTTTCGGGGTCGTCGCACACGGAGACGAATTCTATGACCCGGAGTCGATTCCCGTTGATCCGGATACTGGAGACCCACTCGCGTTGTGGGTTTCATGGGTCACAGTAGCGGATAATGGGGAACACATCACCGCCGATGTTCCGGCAGAGTTCCCCGAGGAGCCGGTGATTGCGGTTTCACAGGAATACTTCGAGGATTTGTTGGAGGGGTTGGGTGGAGAGTCGTACCCACCTGATAATGATGTCCTCATCAATCGTCTAATTGCCGCACCGAGCGAGAGTCCGGGATTTGGGCTTGCTGAATGGCTTGCCGAAAGTCTCGACGGAGACTTCGAGTATTTCATCCTCAAGACGGGTGACGACGAGTATGATGATGAGCCAGATAGTTCGTACCACTTCAGAGAGAACATCCCTGGCTGTAACCAACTGAATACAGCGGTCCCGGATGTCCGATTCGTTTACCTCGAGGACGGCGAGTTCTACGCTGTCGGCTCCCTCGGGGAGGTTGAAACCAAAGATCGGGATGGAGTGAGTCATTATTTCGCCGAGGTAACTCAGTACCACGAAATCGATCCGATTCCGCGTGAGACTGTCGAAGAGCAGCTTACCATCGATTTTCCGATTCAGTATGGGATCATCAAGATCGAAGAGTCCGACTACGAGCATATCCTCGGCAGCAACACTGCCCGTGACCCGCGAGCCGCGACCGACGAGCTCCTCGAAGAGGAATCCGGGCAAGCCCACCTCTATCGGCAGGCGCTGGCTCATCTCGTGGCTGGCAAAAATCTCGTCTTCTATGGCCCACCGGGAACCGGGAAAACGCGGGCAGCTCGGAAGCTTTCAAACGCGATTTGCGCGGGCGATTACTCGCTGGTGACGGCGAATGCAGAGTGGTCGAACTACCAGGTTGTCGGCGGGTATGCGCCTTCTGAAGACGGGTTCGAACCGCAGCAAGGATTCCTGACAAAGGCGGCCGCTGATTGTCAGCAGACGCTCCAGCAGCCAGCTGACGCCCATCCGACTTGGTTGCTGATCGACGAGCTCAATCGGGCGAATCTCGACGAGGCCTTCGGTGACGTCTTCACGCTGCTCGATATCGACTACAGAACCTCCCGCAAGCTCTCATACGCACCGAACGCGGACGACGTCCCAGTTCCTCTCTCGTTCCGGATTCTCGCCACGATGAACACGTATGACCAGGCGCAGCTGTTCTCGCTGGGCTATGCATTCAGGCGGCGCTTTGCCTTCGTCCGGGTCCCCTCGCTGATGGACAATGGGGGCCAAGCACCCACAACCAGCGAGCCGACTCACGACCCTTCTCCTCCTGATCTGACTCCCGGAAGTGAAACGACAATCGATGTCGTACGGGATGTGATTCCGGAATATTTCCTCCTTGGAGTTGACGACGGTGTGGGTGTTTCCGCTGCAGACGTTGCAGTGGTGCTGGAAAACCTGGCGACCCCCACACAGCTCCAGCAAACCATGGAGGCACTAGATGAGCACGAAGAACTCCGGACGGGGGCGCTCGACTGGCTCCAAACGCTCGCCTATTTCGCTCAAGAGGTGATCAAGCGTGACGTCGTCGAAATCGGACAAGCGCTCCTCATCGACGCCGCGAAATACGTTGTCGCCTATCAACTGCTCTTCCCGGAGCAGCTTGACCGTAGTGTGCTTGATCAGGCCGTGGTGTCGTATCTCGTCCCGCAATTCGAGCACTTCATGCCGGAGCTCCGCCGTGCAGAAACAATCGATCAGGATAGCCACGCAGCTGAGGACTTCCAGGAGATCATTGATCTCGCGAATCAGCTCGGGCTGCCAGAAACCGCGTCTGTCCTGGCTGCGGCGAAAGAAGACAAGCGCGTGCTCGAGTAGCAAGAATGCCCTACCGGACGTATCAAACCTACTCGCAGGCAGATCTCGGCCTTAGCGATGCGGACTGGGACGGGCTGGTTGCGTATGTCGAATCGATCAACAGTGCACTCGCAGAGGCACAATCCGACCGACCCCGCGTAGAGGAAATCGAAGTCCCCCCACCATCAATCAGCGATGATGGATTCTCACCTGGTGGGTGGGCCGGTCAGTACCCGCCTGATGTGACGGTCAAGCCCGGTCGGTTGGATGATGAGGAATTCGAGTCCCTGCTTGCCGATATCCAGGGCTGGGCAGAGGTGGTCGGTGCCGATACGATCTCGGCATCACTGCCGCTCTCGAACGAGTTGCTGCTGGATGAGCGAACGCGACTGGCAGGCTACAGTCGAGCGCTGATCGAGTATACTGAGACTATCTTAGCCCACCGGCTTCCCGTGACGGTCACCCGGACACGAGAACGAGAGCAGTCACCGCAGGGCCGACCCGTGATGTCGGACACCATCACACAGCGCGCTCAGGGCCGCCGAGACATCGTCACTGAGAACGTCGAGTTCTCGTTTGAGACGCTGCCGAACTATCTGCTCGTCCGGTTCCATATCGAGTTAGCAAACCAGATGCGAGCGTTAGCAGACGAGTTCACCTACTACGAGCGCGCATTCCAGCGACAGATCCGGTATCATGAGCAGTTCATCCAGGAAGGGATTCCGGGCCAACTCGTGGATGATGCACTCGAGACCGACTTCGGTGATCCACGGATTCTCTCGAAGGTTCGACGGGCAGTCAGTGGCGAGATGGCTGAAGTCGTCGACCTATGGGAAGCGTTCCAGCGGGCGATCAGTATGGAGATCGAACTCGCCTCGAATCTTACGTCGGCTATCAAACCGATGAGCAAGATCTACGAACTCTGGTGTCTCAGTCTTCTCGATCGTCTCCTCACCGATATCGTCGGTACCGACGGCACACGTCCCGAGTCGCTGTCGGGGGTGTTCGAATACGGATCCTCGGTCAAACTCTACTACAATCGGTCAATCGCCACCCACAGTAACTTCCTCTGGCCCGGGATGGGAATCAGCCCAGGCGCGCCTGATTTTGCGCTCGAAGCTGATGGCGAGCTCGTCTGGGTCGGTGACGCGAAATACAAGACCTGGCGGACGCTTGACCTGGATGACTACCGACGCTTCATCACGTATCTCGTGGATCTGGTTCCCGAGGCCGAGACTGGTACGATCCTGTACATCGATGATTCCTCTGGGTCGTTCCGTCGTGAACAGGATTTCCAGGCGTTTTCGATCGAGCACATAGCTGCGCGTCCGCGGACAAAGTCACAGTCTTCCGGATTCTTGCGCGAGAAATTTGAACGGTTGCTATAGGCCCTCAATTGGAACTTGATGAGAGAATAGGTCACTATCGGACCGTACCCGGGACTTATCCTGAAGTCTCCATCAGAGCTAGCCTCACGAAGTGCTGGCTTGACCGCGAGGAACTCGGCTAGCTCGAGGAGACTGCCGCCCGGGCGGACTGAGAGCACGAGATCACCATCCAACTCATGGGATGGTGTGGGCTCCGAGCGGACGGGGAACGTATCGAGTCACGACCTCCGACGCCCCTGGGCGACGTATCATCTCGTCGAGCGGCGGGCCAATGTCCGGACGATGATAGCCGTCGGTAGGTGATCTGATTACTCTGCTAGCGAGCCGTATCTCGCAGAGCCGGCCGAGAGTCGAATCGGGAAGGCGCTGTCATCCTGCTTCGGTGTCTTCGTCCTGCTGTATCTGCCACCATTCTCCCTGCTCCATCGACGCCGCAGCGCGAAGCGAGATAGTGTCTCTGTTTCCTCTCTCTTTCGTGGTGATATCGGCAAAAGCACCGACCTGGCCGGCGTCTCTTGCATTCTCGTCAGCCCCCGACTTGAGACCTGGAGCGCCGGGCTCAAAGAATCCCCTTTCGATAAGTTCCGTCTTGACCTTCTGTCCCAGTTTCATCTTCCCGGGAACTAGCCCAGCTGCTCGAGAGAGATACTTGAACGTCGGATCCTCAGCCAGCCGGTCCGCCTCTTCGTCCCGACGGCGGTATCGTCGCTCATAGTCGACAATGACTTCAATGACCAGAAGCGCAATTCCCTCGATTCGTTTCCGATTCCCGAAGGCAGTCAGATCCAATAACAGCATTCCGCGAACAGCCTCCGCCTGGAGATGTCTAGGAATATCCAATTGGCTACAATACGCCTGCGTAATCCGTTTCTTGTCGATATTCGCTAGCCGGGATGCCTGGTTTCCGTCCGACGGATGTCGGCCTTCCTGATGCAGTGCGAGCCGGGTCTCAGGGACCTTGAAACGGGCAAACTGACTCGACTTCTTCCGTTCCGCCTCTACTCCGATCGATGTCGCTCCGATAGGTTCGTAGCCGACAGACCATGGACTCAACTCTGTCTCCCACGCCGCCGGTAGCTCACCATCTACACTATCCGACGTGTCCCGGCCCCGGTAGTCCAGAGTCGGCTGGTCATCATCGGACTCATCTAGCCACTGGATACGGTCGATATCTTCCTCAGGCGCGACTGCTTCGTCTTCATCCAACTGTCGCACCCGAACGATCCGACGCATCTGAGACGGGGTTCCATACGGGAGCTTATCAGCCTATGTGTGAACGGAAGACCCCTTTTGGCCACGTATATCATTGAGTAACTTACCAAATGCTTATTTGATAGTTATTATTTATATGTACTTCCGCAACAATACCATCACGTGAGGGAGGCGGTCGGCGACGGCCAGCGGCCGATGCCGGCTCTGCCAATCCGGTGAATCATTCTGATTCGGCTCGTTTCGAACTCCGATTTGACTTGTCGCAATAATGCGACAGATGTTCTGTCCATTGGAATTCGAAGCGACCCTCATTCGCTTAGCGTACAGTATCGTACGCGCTCTGCGCCCGGGTGATGTAACCCTTAGGCGCTTCGGAGCAAAGCGGATCGTCCCGACACAATCCGATTCTGAGTGGTGAGACGTTGATTGCGTCTCTTGCCATACCAGGTCGGCACGGATTTTGGAGTGGCAGGTTGCCTGGAGAATCCTGACCGCTGCCCTCGATTGTAATGCTCTGTACGGCCGCTGGCGAGTGGCAACGCTGGCCAGCGCTGGCAGGGCATTGGAGAGCCATTACCATGAGCACAAAGAGCCTCAGTTCTGATCCGAGCCCGCCGACGATTACAAACCACGCTGCTGACCAGTGGGAAGATCGAGCGCCCGTCGACACCCCTGAGCCGCTGGTAACAGCCATCCACGATGCGTTCGAAGTAGATAGCCAGGTCAACGGCGATACGGCCTATTATCACCCCGCTTACGACCTGCTGCTGGTCATCAAGTCCTGGCGAGTGGTGACGGTACTGTACGCTGACCACGACCGGATGGACACGACAAGCATGCAGGCTTGTGAGTGTGGTTGTCTGACCGATATCTTCGAACACGATGCGTGCCCCCGTTGCGGCGACCCGGTCGAGAAAACCATCACGATGACCGGGGGGTGGTCCTGATGGCAGTGCGAGAAGGCCGGACGCGTCTCGACGAGATGAACGGTTCAGGTGACAACGTGTTCGTCATCGCAACGGTGACCCACATCCAAGATCTGAACAGCGCCAAGCCCTATCAGAAGGGGCTTCTCCGGGATGGATCGATGTCGGCCGGCGATGTCCGGCCGTTCGTGGTCTACGATCCGGATATCCGGCTTGAGAAGGGGACCCGATACAAGATGAACGGGTTCGATCATCCGTACGAGCCCTACGAGGAGATCCAACTGCTGCTCGGTGAGGACGCGTACGTGGAGGTCTGCGAGACGTGAGGGGTCACTACCCCCCTTTTCGTCAACAATCCGGAGGCGGTCTTGGACTAGCACACAACTAGGAGCGATAGCCCTAGGACTGAGGAAGCCTAGGAACTGCTCCAAACTAGACTACTGACTTGCTGAGTGGTTTTACTAGGTTGAATTCGTCCTAGACTAGTTGAACTAGGTAAAGGGCTAGGCTAAATCTCTCAAACACTGGATGTTCGAAATTTGTTCCAAATTTTACAGAAATATTTATGTCGGTGGGGTTCCGACTTGGCATCGAGGATGGCGACGAATGCTCACTCCCCCTCGGCCCAGTCCAGCTCGCGACTCATCGACAACGTGGTCGTCTTCAATGCTCGACAGCACAACTGGCGTCCTTGCGTAGAGGGTCCTACAGACGCCAATGCTCATCGCAGCGTGAATGTTGGTCAGCCTTGGCACGGAATCAAACAGCATGCCATGAACCGAGAACTGCACCCTCGGACGATCCCGAAGGGTGCGCTGATTATTGCGCGGCGGACGACACGGGGCGACGGCTCTGCCCCCCACGGGACGCTCGGCCTCTGGAAATACCACGGGTATGCCCCAGTCACTGACCAGTCTGAAACACCATGGCCTGAGACCTACGACTACGTCCTTTACGCGCGGGAACTGCAGACTGTCGAGCGGGAGTTCGCGCGTCCCTTCAACGCGCGCTTCGGTGAGGGTGGCCTGTTCCACCAGGCCAAGCTCATGCGAAGCGTAACGCGCCTAACGCGTGCAGATGCTCGAGCGTACCTTGGGCAACTCGTCGAGCACAGAGGTATGTCAAAATCCGCACAGCGGTTCCTCGATAAGTTGCTTGAGCGCCAACCGGAGTGACTGGTAGGTGCCGCACCCGCACATCGATTATCGCCGCTAACCGAGATGACAGAGCTCAATACGTCCGAAGACTCGCATCCGAGCGGTCCGCCAGGTACGCCTCAATATCTGATTCCCGCCATCCCGTCGGGGAGAGGACACTCTCAGCTGCTCGGAGTAGTCGTTCCCGGTAGAACGAGGCATCATATGCGGTCTCGGCAGTGACTTCGAACGCCAACCGAACTCGATCGCGCGAATGTGTCGCGTCGTTGGCGACGAGGTACTCGATGGATTCGCCCGGATGGACGCCGATACCCTGAGACTCAGCGCGCCGCAACGCCGATACCGACCGCGTGCGCTGCTCGTACTCCTCGAGCGGTTTCGAGACTCGCTGGGTGATGAGCAGTTCTCTCGCGTCGACTGCGCCCCGGTTGAGTTCATCCAGCCGTCGTTGGAGAATGTCGCACACCGCCTGCGGCTCACGGTGTTCCGAGTACGTCTGGATAAATCCACGTTGCACGCGGTCGACGTACGCTGAGGTGGAGCGCTGTCGACACTCGATGCCGCGATACTTGTAGCGATCGTTGATACCTGCCTCTTTGCCGAAGTACTTCGTGAGCGCGCCCGCATCCGAGGTCCGCTGTGGAACGAACGCGATCCAGTCGTACGCCGCCTCGTGTTCGAGGTCGATTGCAATTGCCTCGCTGACTGTCTCGCAAACTTCTTCGAGCGGTGTCTGCTCGCGGTCGGCCATCGCGGTCACCCAAAGGCTGTCGACGATGCCGTGGACCACACGCCAGCCGTTCGCTTCGAGGAGCTCCTTCGCGTCGAGGAGGATCTCCCGGGCGACCGCATTGATCGCCTCGTGGCACTCGATACGACCGAACTTGGCGTTGCTGAACCCCTGGTACCCGAAGCAGGAGACGAGGATCCACTTCAGTGCCGCCGAGCGTCCCTGAAGCGCCTGCTCTCGCTCGAGGTCATCGACGGTCTGTAGTTCGGCCTTGATCGCGGCCCGGTCGTCGATAATCGGCTTTAGCACATCCGCGAGATAGCCCCGTTCGTCGCAGATCGAATAGTCCAGCCCTGGCACGTCGTCGCTGGTGTGACAGTCACAGCAGACCGTCTCCGGGCTGATGTTCCGTGTCACCATGATATTCGGATACATCGACGAGAAATCGAGTTCGTGGACGTCCTCGTGGATGCCGACCTCGGGCTCGAAGGTGAACCCGCCGCGGTCGGCCTCGTGGAGCGTGCGCATCGATTTGAAGAATTCATGTCGCCAGGAGTTCCACGGCACGCGGACGTCCCGCTCGCGCGCCTCGCGAATCTGGATGGCGGTGAGGATATTCCCGATGGAGGCCCAGCCGAGCTCCTGGAGTGGCTTCCCCGAGCGCTCGACGAGATCGAGACAGCCCGCCAGATTCGTCTCCGACCACATGAACGAGTGTTGCTCGTTGATGAGAACCCGTCCGGGGACGGAATAGCGGGCTGGTGAGTGGCCGACCTGTCCGTAGCTCGTATAGGTCGACCGCCCCGCTCGTTGCTGGTAGCCCGGGCGCCGCCCCAGCTGGAACGACCGATTGCAGACACGGTCGGCCAGCTCGAACAGTCGGGGGACGAGCGCTGCTGCACTCACGACCAGAATATCCGGGTCGGTCCGGTGGAGGCGTCGGGTAACCGTCTCGATGATGGTGTCGGGGCCCTCAATCACCTGCTCGCCGACGGTCAGCCGTGGCAACGGGTTGGTCGCCAGGTCGGCCTCGGTCGCGGCCAGCCGGAGGCATTCGAGCTCGCGGGTCTCGGTGGGCGTCGGCTCGGTCCCCGTCTCCAGACAGTAGCGGAACTCCGGCGAGAGGTCCACGTCGAACAACCGGTAGGCGCCTGGCCGGTCCCACTGTTGGATCTGTCGGGCTACGTCGGTAATCGCTCCAACGTCGGTCACATCGACGCGGAGCATCGGGGCGGCCTCGTGCCGGAAGCCCGGACGGTGGTGGGTACGGGCGGTCGCTGCAACTTGCGGGTGAGTGCGAAGATGCGGCCGGATATCGTCTAGGGATCCGCCCTCAGCGTGGACACAGATCGTGGGCGTGTAGTCGGCAACCCGTTCGGCGGTCACGCCGTCGGGGGTGACCCGCCAGACCAGCACCGCTCCGTCCTGAAAGTCAATCTTCAGAACCATCCTCACCGTGGACCGCTTCCAGGGCGGTGAGCTGCTCTTCGAGGGTTGCGATGCGAGCTTGCTGGGCCAGCAGCATCGAGAGGAAGACGGGGAACAGCGGTTCGTCATGATTGAGATAGCCGGCGGCATCGGCGTGCTGTCGGGCGTCCGCCCACAGCTGGTCGTAGTGGCCCTGCTCCCGGCGGCGGAGCCCCCTTCGATACGGCTGCCAGCGCTCCTCCAGCCCGCGGAGGCGGTCACGGTACGTCGGATTAGTACGCCCCAACGCTCGCCACCTCCGTCGTGTCCGCTACGGCCGTCGCCCGCTCGGCAAGCACCTCGCCCCAGAACGCCAGCGTTGTCTGGAGGTACTGACCATCCCGGTAGACCAGCGTCTCGAATCCCGAGCCGGTGAACCGCGGCCCGAACTGCGTCTGCTCGCATGCAATCGTCTCTGCGGCGACATCCGCAATCGGTCGAGAAAGTTCGTCGGCGGCCGCTCGTGTGACGAGGACCGGCACGTCGTGGTCTGTCGCGATCGCTGCCAGGTCGTGCGCTACCTCGCGACAGAGTTCCGCGCCATCCAGGCCCTGAAGGTCCTCAGCGCGGTACTGATGGTCCACGACGGGGACGACGACCAGTGCCACGTCGCCAGCTGCGTCGACAAGCCGCTCACGAAGCGTCTGGACCAGGCTGTAGTGCTGGTAGGGGGTGAATCCGCGGGCGACACTGATGCGTCCCAAGAGGCGGCGACTCGGAGCCAGCCGCCCGAGGGCGGCAGTCGTCGCCCGCCCCTTGCTGTCGACCCAGAGGGCCGCTCCATCGGTCACCAGCAGGTGGTCCAGCACGAGCGACTGGAGGGGGCCCGGTGCAGTGTCGGTCTCGAGTAGTGTGACGCCGGCTTCGAGTGTGGGGAGGGCCGGCGTCTCCGGTGGCTGCGGTGATGGTGCAGACTGCATACCACAACGACGGTGTGGGGGCTGGATAAGCCGTACCGGGGTCTTTCCAGGTTTCCAGAAGCTACGGCGACCGCCAGATTTCACCTGTCTCGAGCCCTTCTGGCGTTGCTGTGGGGGCTTTCCAGAACGGTTTCCAGATAGGGCGTGGGGCGAGGCTACTTTCCGTCCCGTGAGGGCTACCCGTCTATCAGGTAGGTCCGGGCGCGGCCCTTGCCCTCGGCCCGGATAAGGTTGTAGTGGGCCATCTTCTGGAGATAGTTCCGGACCGTTCGGTTGGTTCGTGGCTCATCGATACGGTCGCGGTAGGCTTCGTAGAGAGCTGGGGGCCGGAGCTCTTCTTCCTCGGCGAGAATGTTGTAGAGGATCTGCTGGTGCTCGTTGAGCTTCTCCACCGTCGATTCGGTGATGTTTGCCTGGGCTCGGGGAATCGCGATGTCGAGGATGTCGTCGGTGATGCGCGGGACCTCCCGCCGCTCAGCTTCACGCGCGGCTGCCCGCAGAATCCCGATTGCGACCCGCGCGTCACCGGCGGCCGTGTCTGCGATACGTTCCAGTTCCGGCCGTTCGATCGCACCTTCTTCCAGTCCCCAGCGGACTCGGGCCTCGAGAATCGACACGATTTGCTCGAGACCGTATTTCTCGAAGCGGACGCGGCGGGCACTCTGGAGGCGACTGACGACCCGGTCATCAAGCCGACCGAACAGGTCCTCCTCCCGATTCGCAATCAGGATCATCGAGAGGCCATCAATCGAATAGAGGTCGTACAGCACCCGCGTGTCCTCGAGCTGGTCGACCTCATCTAGGACGACAACGTAGGGCGGGCCGTCGTAGTCCCGGAGCCGTTCAAGTAACTCGTCGTGGGCAGTCGATTGCCGGTGGATATCAAGCGTCTCCCCGATTCCATCGAGGATGCGGTAGAGGGTCCGGAAGCGGGAGTAATCTTGCCAGCAGTTCACCCGCTGGTACTCGATATCGAGGACAGCCTCCCGGAGTCGCTCGAGCGTGAACTGAGCACAGCACGTTTTCCCCACGCCCGAGGGTCCAACCAGCAACGCCGTCTCGGCGGGTTCGCCATCGGTTATTGGCTCGAGTGCGTTCGAGAGGGCGTTGAGTTCCGGGTTCCGATGCTCGACCTCCCGCGGGACCCACTCCGCTTGCAGGACACGAGCATCTTCGATCATCTACCACGTCCCTCTGACGGGAGCGGGATAAGTAGAAGGGGGTCATTTCCAGAAATTCCACTTGTGACTGGACGGTTGCTCTGGAAGTGGAATTTCTGGAAACGACCCTCCTAGGGCCATATGATCGTGGTTCCTGCCCATCGGTATGGGATCCGTTCAGACAGAACTGGAACGTATCGCCCGGCGCCGCATCCGGCAGGCAGTCGCCCGGACGCCGGCCGGCTGCCAGACACTTCCACTTGACACCCTCGCCGAGGAAGCTGCCCTGGAGCCGTCGGTCGTGGCTGCACTCGTGAGCCGGATGGACCTTGAGGTCAAGATTACGGGTCTCGCCGCGGACCTCGATTCGAGCCGGCAGGAAGCCGATGCGTGAGCGCTGTCCGGAGTGTGGGACGCAGCGCCTGGCCCCACAGGAAGGGTGCCAGCGGTGCCCGGCCTGTGGTTGGAGCGAGTGTGGCGGGGGCCGGTGACACTGAGTTCTCGCGCGACAGGGTCGACGCCCGATAGCGCAGGTCGCTTGCTGTTGTCTTCCTCGAGCAGCCTGGTCGGTGCGCTGTCTGGCAGGCGTCGGCTCCGGAATTTCTGGAAAGCACCCGACTCTGCCTAAGTACCCGGCCCAGATACCAGTCGGTCGGCATGATAACCGATGCTCGCGTCCTGGATACGGACTTCGTCCCCAGTGACATCCTCCACCGACATGACGAGCTCAATGCGCTGAGTCAATCGCTGGCGTTGCCGCTCGAACAGCACTATGGCGATCGCTCGTATGTCTTCGGCCCCTCCGGGTCGGGGAAGACCTGTCTTGCGCGCTACCTCCTGCACACGCTTCGGGAGACCCATCCGAAGATTTCGACGCAGTATATCAACGCCTGGCACCACCACGCTCCCTTTGCGTTCCTCTTCCAGCTCGTCGACGGCGTTGGACCAACCCACGATATCGATGAGCGGTCCACCAGTCATGACGAACTGCTCAATCGAGTTCGGGAACGCGATGAGGAGCTCTACGTGGTCGTCATCGACGAGGCCGACCAGTTGGACGACCCGCAACTGTTGTATCATCTCAACCGCATGGCACACCTCCATCTCATCTTTGTCGCGAATCAGGAGGAACAGTTCTTCGCGACGCTTGATGACCGACTCTTCTCACGCCTCAGCGTCGGTGAGCGGGTTCATCTGGACCGGTATAGCGACGACGAGATTCAGGCGATTCTGGAACGCCGGGCCACAGCCGGGCTGGAGCTGAACGTGGCCCCGGCCCCGATTCGCGAGCAGATCGCAGCGCTGGCCGACGGCGACGCCCGGTGTGCCATCGAGATGCTGAAAGTGGCCGCCCGGACAGCGCGGGCGGCCGGTCATACCCAGATTACAACGGGAGATGTGATCCAGGCGGAAACGACGGCTCGTGAGAACCTCCGGCAGAAGACGGTCTCGAAGTTGACGCGACATCAGCGGGTGCTGTATGAGATCCTGCAGGCAGCTGACGAGCCTGTTCCGATGGGGACAGTCAGTGAGGAGTATCGGCACCGAGTAAGCAACCCGAAGACTCGGCAGACCCTCAGGCGGTATCTCAAGAAGCTCGCGAGCTACAATCTGGTCACGATCGAGGGCGCGACGAGCGGCCGGACGTACGCGGCGGTGTAATCTGGGGGCAATCTTTTCTCGGTTCGGGATGGGAGCTGGGATATGACGCTCTGGCTCATCCCGGTCGATGAGGCCTCCTACCGGCGCACGCTTGCCCAACCGGTTGACCTCTCGGATTGGGCGGACCGGCCGCCTGCGTTCCCTGAGTCCGCCCGTGTCTGGGGCGTTCGGACCGATCCCGAACAGGGCTCCTGGGAGCGCAACAAGCGCAGTCTCGAGCGAATGGCGCCGGGCGACCCGTTGTTGATCTACCGGAACTCGGACAGTCGGTATACTGCGACGGGGCGAATCGGGCCGATGACCCACACGGAGTACATCCGGGACATGTACTGGGATGGAGGCCCGGCGCTGGACGTGTTCGTCGTCGAGGACTACGATGACTCGGTTGCTGTCGCGCCTGAGGCGGTCAATCGACTGCTGGAGTACAAGGACGGGTTCTGGCCGCAGGGGCTCTGGGGGGTAAGTGACGACCGGCCGACTGAGAAGGTGGTCGAGGAGTTCGATATCTGAACGGAGGCCATCCCCGGATTTCTCCTCGCTACTTGCATCGTCCGGTGCCTAGGGGACGACGCGTCACTCTACACCTACGGAATCTTTCATCCGGCGACTCGGGAGGCCAGCCAAAGGTAGCCTTTTCCCCGCGCCGCAAATATCTGGAGTAAGCCTGTATGCCGTCTGGTCTACGAAGTGTTGAGTTGGTGGAAATGGGGGTGGAGAGTCGCGATGCAGACGTGCAACAGGCAGACCACGTCGTCGGCGTTGACGAGTCTGGAAACGGCGGCGGAGGGCCATTCGTGATGGTCGCGGTGCAGTGTCCCCGCGAGCGAGGCGAAGATCTGGCAGAACTGCTGATCGACTTGGACCTTCAGCCCTGGAAAAACAAATCCAGCTCCACCCCACCCGGAATGACCAATGCCGATCTCTCGAGTCGAGTTCGGGACCTAATCGACGCGTTTCGAGAGCTTCCAGTCACGTGGCACGCCGTAGCGGGCTGGGGCGACTACAACAAAGATCAACGTGGAATGATCGCCTGTATAGTCACCAGTAAGGCGATGACTGGTGGCTCTGATGGCGAGATCCCCGAGTACACTGGACCAGCGACACTCCTCCATGACGGGGGGCGGCATATGTATGGGACACAGCAGATCGAACTCCGTAGAGCTGCGGCACGGCAGTTCAGCGGATTCGGTGACCGAATTACGCCTCTCTATCTCTCGAATCTAAAACGAGGGGATAAGACATATCCCGAGATCACCGCCGCCGACTACATTGCTGGATACCTGAATAGCCAAATTCCCGAGAGCGGCATCGAGGGGCTTGGATGTGACGTCCAGCGAATTGATAATTCGTGGCGGGCCTCCGATGAAGCCCCGACGACGCTGTACCAGCTACGCACTCGGAATCGGCGCCGCCAGCTCACGAAAGAGGACCGTGCTGCCGCCTGGATCGAAGGACGCCGGCCACCTGAGGAGGGGGCGTGGAACGAGCAACCGCTCGAGTCGCTGGCGGACAGGCTCTGCTCGGAGACGGTACGGAACTATCTACTGGATGAATTATAGATAGTGAAAACCTCCGGACGTCGACACACGTGCGCTGTGACCACACGTGCTTCCCAGGGTAGTCCCCGCCACAAAGGCAAGGGCCTACCCTGCGTCCTCACCCCAACATAGCTCAGCAGCAGGAATAAGTTTTTACCAGTTTAATCCAGGATGTCCGTGTCCAGTTATCCCGGGATATATGGAACCAGTTAACCTGGTAATAGGGGGAGCCAACAAACCGGGATGACCGGGACCCGTAGGACGTGGAGATGTGGGGACGTGGGTGGGCGGAATCTCTTGCGGACAATCGGCAATGGCTGTCTGAAACTAACGATAGCGACTCGTACGTCGGATTTCAGAGCATAGATGGACAGAACTGCATGCACGCCGCTCGCTCCTCAAGAAACTCCGGGATCATATGGAACCGCACATCCCAGGATATATGATGTCGGATGTCCCGGGATTAATGGGTGCACTACTTGCATGGAGCCTGAACTGCGACGCGGGGTCGAACTCCGTCTCAAAGGGCATCTCTACGAGATCGGCAAGACGAATGATGTGGTTCTCGGTGGTCGGCAGGGCTATCCCCGAGCCAAGCAGGGCTATGAGCGCACGCTCCGGGAGGTGGCTGATTGCGCTGATCCAGATACACTGGACCGGGTCGCGGCGTATATCAAGGATGAGATGAGTGAAACCGGTGAGCGCCCATCGAATCGAAG